>JAILRP010000100.1 GCA_024698075.1 Lachnospiraceae bacterium | reverse complement strand
AGACCGCCTCGTTATGACCACTTCGATACCTCTCCATAACGGTCCGTATATGTTTTATGCCATACGGCGCAAAAAGTATTCTAACAAACCTCGGCTGCGGTGTCAACCTGCAAACTGGAATATGCAGAAAGCGAAATACACTATGAGCAGCACTATTCCCTGAATCCTGTAAAGCTTTCCCTTTATGAGCGCGGGAATGGTAACAAACGCCATTACAAGGAACATGAGAGGAATGTCTATTATGAATGAAGCCGGCATCCCGGCGATCGTCTTGCCGACAGGCACTGCGAACGGCGAGAGCGTACACGACAACCCGGATACGAGAACAAGGTTGAAAAGGTTGGCTCCTATTACATTTCCGAGCGAAAGGGCACCGAGCCCTTTCCTGAGCGATGTAATGGCCGTGACAAGTTCGGGAAGCGATGTGCCGAGCGCTACAAAAGTGAGCGCTATGACGGATTCGGGCACTCCGATCCATTCGGCGATGATGGTCCCGTTGTCAACCAGAAGATCCGCACCCACGGCAATGAGCGCAGCACCTACCACGAGCATGACCAGAAGCTTCCAAAGAGGTGCAGGTGCTTTTGCCTCCTTCTCTTCCGAAGCGTCTCCTTTGCCCTCCGGATCTTTTGTCTCCGCAGGCTCTGACAGCGCACGCTTCACGGAAACCACCATATATACTGCAAACACGAGAAGCAGCAGTATTCCCGTTACCCTCGAAAAATATCCGGCCGTATAGGCAACCGTGCAGTAAAATGCAGCAGCCGTAAAGAAGAAGAAAGTCGGCAGCACCAGGCTCCTCCTTTCGACTTTTGAAGGCCGAAAAGCCATCGTCAGCGCTGCGATGAGCGCGGTATTGCATATTATCGATCCTATTGCGTTTCCATATGCGATCTCCCCGTGCCCTTTTAGTGCCGAGGATGCTGATACCATAACTTCCGGGAGCGTCGTTCCTATCGAGACTACGGTAGCCCCCACAAGTATCTCAGGCATCCGGAATTTTTCCGCGATCCCGGCGGCACCGTCAACAAACCAGTCTCCGCCCTTTATAAGGCATATGAATCCTACAATGAAAAGCAGTATGGGAACAATCATCCGTCATCCCTCCGTGATATATCTTGCGATCGCCATGTCATCAGGTGTAGTGATCTTTATGTTGCGGTAGTCTCCCATGACAAGCCTGACCTTTCTTCCTGAAAACAGCTCGAACACCATTGTGTCGTCCGTGACGTTTATCCCTTTTTTCATGATATCCTCCTCAGACTCAATGAGCCGGCTGTACGCCTCGTAGATCCTGCGAAAATCAAAGGTCTGAGGCGTCTGCATCTGCCATGCGATGTCGCGGGGCACTGTTTCTACGGCAAACCCTGCCGCATTGGCAAGCTTTATCGTATCCTTTGCCGGCACTGCCGCGGCTGCTGCCCCGAAACCGACAGCCGCTTCAAATGTGCGCCCTATGATCTCTTCGTTTACGAAAGGCCTTGCCCCGTCATGAATGAACACTATGTCACAGGGTTCGGCGGATGCGCCCTCCCACATGCACACAAGCGCCTTCATGCCGTTATATACCGAATGGTACCGCTCACGTCCGGCCGAGGCTATGCACCGGACTTTTGAAAAACCGTATTTTTCAACTATTTCCGATGAACAGTACTGCCTGTCATCCTCACCGCAGACAAGGACTATGTCATCCACGAAGCTGTCCTCGAATGCTTTCAGGCTATGGCATATAAGCGGCCTTCCGGCAAGATCCATATACTGTTTGGGGATGCCGCCTCCCATGCGTTTTCCGCTGCCGCCCGCAAGTACTACGGCGGCCGTTCTTTTTCCATCTTTCATATATTCTTCCCGCTATTTGGGCCCGATATATCGGCCCGGCCGTTACATGGCAAGATTGGGGACCGCGTTCAGCGTATAATCCGCAAATCTTCCCTTTAAATATTCATGATATGCCGCAACTCCGATCATTGCCGCATTGTCGGTACAGTATACCGGTGACGGGCAGTAAAACCGCACGCCCTCACGTTCACAGGCTGATGCCATGCCGGCCCGGAGGGCCGAATTGCTTGCCACTCCGCCCGCAAGGGCAAGATCATGTGCTCCGTACTGCCTGACGGCCATTACCGCATGCTCTGTCAGGACATCCACGACCGCTTTCTGAAATGAGGCGGCCAGGTCATTGCGGTCGACCTGCTCACCTTTCATTTCAGCGTGGTTTATATAATTGAGGACGGCACTTTTAAGTCCGGAAAAGCTGAAGTCATACTCGCTTCCCCCGACTTTTGCCTTCGGAAACTCTATCGCGCTGCTGTTCCCTCTGCGCGCGGCCTCATCTATCTTCGGACCCCCGGGATAGCCGAGTCCTATGGCCCTTGCCACCTTGTCAAATGCCTCTCCGGCCGCATCATCCCTGGTCCGGCCTATGACCTCGTATACGCCGTGTTCCCTGACTTTTACGAGATGCGTATGTCCGCCGGATACCACAAGCGACAGAAAAGGCGGTTCAAGATCCGGATGTTCGATATAATTGGCGCAAATATGTCCGTGAATGTGATGGACACCTATCAGGGGAAGCCCGGCCGCGAAAGCAATGGCTTTGGCCTCCGCAACGCCGACGAGGAGCGGCCCGACGAGTCCAGGACCGTATGTCACGGCCACCGCATCCATGTCATGAAGTGTGCATTCAGCCTGCTCAAGTGCTGCAGATATCACAGGATTTATCTTTTCGATATGTTTTCTTGATGCGATCTCAGGAACTACTCCTCCAAAGAGTGCATGAAGGTCTATCTGTGAATATATGATGTTTGAGAGCACTTCACGTCCGTCAGCTACAACCGCGGCGGCAGTTTCATCGCAGGAGCTCTCTATCGCCAGGATCCTCGTCTTACTCATCGCCATCCCCCGGCTCCACAAGCTCCCATCCGAGTATCTTCCAATGCCCGGCAGAATCTTTTCTCATAATGAAATGTTCCTGGATAGGTGCGATATTTGTCCCCATCCTGATGGAATAAATACAGTACAGCTGGGCCCATTCGAATCCTCCGTACGAATATTCCTGCACATCCGTGCTGCTCGAGACGGAATAGCTTGAAATGACCTTCTTGTCCTTCTTCCATGAGTCAATATCCATCCTGAGCGCGCTTAAGTACTGCTCGTCCGTCTGGTTTGCCACGAGCTCGTCATCAAACAGCCGCCTCGACATCGTGGCAAGCCTTATGAGCTCCTCATCGGTATATTCTTCACCATAGAAACACCTGGTGATCTCGCTGTAAAATTTCAGAACTTCCTTCGGTGTCGGAGGATAATTGGTGTCAAGATTCCTCGCGAGCACCTCCTGCACCGGGGTCATCTGCTGCTGGCGTCCCTCGGCCACGATCCTCGACCTGTTTGAGATATAGAAAAACAAGCCCACAATCCCAATCGCGAGCACGACAAAAACTATGAGAATTCTGGCAGGGTTACGACGTTTCATTCCTGTTGTCAGTCCTCAAACATAAGATCGGCACTCCGGCCGTCTTTTGCCGTATATGTGTTCTTAAATATCTTTCTGACTTCCCTCTCATACTCCTTCGGATAGGACAGTGACGGGGAATAATGAGTAAGCCACAGCTCTTTTGGCTGCGGATCGGCATTTGCCGCGAGCCTTGCGGCCTCATAGAAAGTCATATGCCTGTGCTCCTTTGCCTTCTCCTCCATTCCCGGCTCACCGTACATTCCTTCGCATATGAATATATCGGCTGCCGATGCCATTTCGGATATGACAGGAACAGGCCTTGTATCGGTACAGTATGTGACCTTAAGTCCCCTTCGTGCCGGACCTATTACCATATCCGGGGTAAAAGTCCTGCCGTCTTCGGTTATGGTCTCGCCCTTCTGCAGACGGTTCCAGAACGGAAGCGGGATCTGAAGCTCCTTCGCCCTCTCTGCATCAAACCTGCCGATCCTGGGAATGCTGATGCAATATCCGTAGCAGGTCACATTATGGCTGACCTTAAAAGCTTCTATCTCATACCCGCAAAGCTCAAATTTCTCTCTCGGCTCGGATATTTCAATGAATTTCAGCTCATAGGGAAGGTCCGGCGCTATAGTCCTGAGCGCGTTCACTACACGCTCGAGGCCTTTAGGCCCTATCATGGTGATCGGCATTGTCCTCTCGGAATTGCCGATGCTGAGCAGCAGTCCCGGAAGGCCGCTTATATGGTCCGCATGATAATGCGTGAAACATATGATATCGATAGGATTGGGACTCCATCCCTTCTCCTTCATCGCGATCTGCGTGCCTTCACCGCAGTCAATGAGTATATTGCTGCCGTTGTACCTCATCATGAGCGACGTCAGCCATCTGTAAGGGAGCGGCATCATCCCGCCGGTCCCGAGCAAGCAAACATCCAACATATTCTGTCCTTAACTTCTCAGCCAGTATATCAGTGCATCCTCATCCGGATGCCGGTAATAGAGAGGGCGTACACCCTCGCATACGAAACCTATGTTCTCATACAGCTTTATCGCAGGCAAATTGCTTTTTCTGACCTCAAGAGTGAACTCCGACGCACCGATGCGCCTTCCTGCCGCCAAGAGTTCCTTCATGATCTGTCCTGCCAGGCCCCTGTTCCTGTATCCTTCCTTAACCATAACGTTTGTTATTTCTCCGGTACCGACTATGTTCCTTACTCCGGCAGCGCCTGCAAGCGTGTCTCCGTCAAACGCCACGATATACTCAACTCCGGTCAGGGCAAAGGTTTCCCTATATACCTTCTCGGACCAGGGATCAGGAAATATCTCCTTTTCAAGCTGAGCCACCTTCGGAATGTCGGCCTCAGCCATGGTTCTTATAGATAACATATGGCATTTATTTCAGACCCTGCGTCCGCTCTCCCTTTCAGCCTGTGATACCCTTAGGTATTCCGGCTTATGCTCTGCTGCGCTTACCGTCTTTCCTTCAGCATAGTACCTTGCTGCCAGCACTGCAAGAGCCCCGGCCCTCTGCCTGTTCATGTGGGCCGGTGCAAACCTGTACGGGACCTTCAGCCTTTCCGCTATTATCTCCTTTGAGACCGGAACCCCGTCCCCAAGAAAGACCACGGGGCGCCCTATTACGTTAAGCATCCCGGCAACCTCTCCCATGTCTTCCGCAAACTGGCTTCGGAGGACTTTAAGAGAGCCGTCTTTGTCAAATTCATAAAAGCCCGTGTATACCTGTGACCGCCTTGCATCCATTATCGGACAGATAACATCTGATATTCCCCACAGGTTCATTGCAAGGGCATCCACCGTCGGCACCTCTATGATAGGTTTTTCGAGCGCAAGTGCAAGACCCTTTGCGGTCGCCGAACCTATCCGAAGTCCCGTGAACGACCCCGGACCTGCCGCGACTGCTATGGCATCTACCGATCCAAGGTCAAGCTCTGTCATCTTCTTTATCTCGTCAAGCATCGGGAGCAGGGTCTGAGAGTGCGTTTTTTTGTAATTGACCGTATATTCCGCTATGACCGTATCCTCAGAGGCAAGTGCCACCGTGGCGACCAGTCCCGAAGAATCAATGGCTATTATCTTCATCCTTACTGCTTTCTATCGTTATCTTCCTGTAATCCGTCCCTTTTTCGATATCCTTTTCGAATGAGACCATATATGTACCATCCGGAAGAACGGGTTCAACCAGATCGGCCCATTCGACAAGCGACACACCCTCCCCGTAAAAGCAGTCCTCGTAGCCTATCTCGTCCATTTCCGAGATATCTCCGAGCCTGTATACGTCAAAATGATAGAGGGGCATCCTGCCGCTCTCATATATCTGGACTATCGTAAACGTCGGGCTGACTACAGGCTCAGTTATCCCGAGTCCCGCGGCAAATCCTTTGGCAAAGGCCGTTTTGCCGGCCCCGAGTCCGCCGGTAAGTGCATAGACCCCGCCCGGCACGGCCGACTCCGCCATCTTTTTTGCAATACCAAATGTATCCTCTTCGCTGAATGATTCGTATATCTCTTTCATAGCCTGATATTTACCTGCTTGGGATCCATGTGTGTGCTGATCAGGGCTATGACATCATCCTTTACAGGCCCCATATCTTCTTTCGGAAAAATGCATGCGTTGATCCTGCCTGTATACAGTATCACTGATCTTGATGTCGATACTGCCTTGTACATCTTGTCCCACGTCAGGCTGTCGCAGACATCTCCGCTCTTTACCGTGATACCGGTATCATCAACCGTATAGTGAAGCGGCCGGCTGAACACCTCGTTAGTCTTCACCTGCCGTCCGGCCCGGTAATATAGGGCGACCGGCTGATAGAACACGCAGAGGATTCCCGCCAGCAGATATATCCAGTTATGCGTCACAAAAAAACCGATGACAAGCACGATCCCGAGCACCTCGCCGACGATTCCCGAAAACGAAGTGAACGTATGTCTCAGCATATAGTCATACATCTTAGCCGGTGTCATCACAACATCAAAATCCGCTCTCATAAAACGCCTCCGAAACATATGGCTCTGCATCCCTGTCTCCCCGAAGATCAAGGTAAAACTCTACCATGGACATCGTCTGATAAGGAATCACCCAGAACATGGCGATCCCAAAGCTTAAGGCGATGAGCAGCCAATACCCGATAAAGGAGAGCGTGAGAAAGAAGTATCTGAACTTGCTGCCCTTCATCATCCGGATGCTTTCCCTCATGATATCCACGGAGGACGCATCGGGATCATCGAGATATATCATAAAGCTCATCGCCAGCATGAGGTCTATGATATAGGAGATTATAAGTCCGGCCAGATACAGGACTATGTACAGAAGAAACCTTTTTCCGTCAAGTGCCGTCATATCTTCTCCGCCGGATGCCGGCGAACCTGCGATCATCGAAGGCAGGAGCAGAATGAACTGTATGCCGGTAACCACGAGGGTAATGATTATGATCTTGTCGGGGTGATTCCTGAAAACAAAGAACAGCTCGGACACGGACGGGCTCTCTCCGTCTGCGATCATCTTCATGATCCGAAGATAGCCTACAAAAAAGAGCAGCGAAATGGCCGCCAGTGCTATTCCTATCACCTGGGTAATAAGTCTCATCTTCAATGAAAGCATCTCTTCAGGAGAGCCTGCCATGATCCCGAAAGATAATGATGTCATCAGTATGACCGAAACACCATAAACGATAACAAAAAGAAGGGCAAAGGAACCGGCGGCTATTCCGTAGTTGCCAAGTAACTGATCCTTTGCCTTCAACTTCAAATCAGATATCGGTGTTCTGTTCTCATCCTGCAATATCAATGTTCTGCCCTCTCAGTCCCATCGCATCGTTTGCTTTCCTGTTCTGCTGATAGGGATTTTTCTCATTGTTGTATTTTATCATCGTATGCGTTGTGCCGCCTGAGACATATGTCCTGCCGCACTCAGGGCACACCGCCGTGTGTATTGAAACGCTTGCGTTAATGACTTTACCGCCGTCCTTGGCCGCCTTGGAATAAGCATTGGTAACATGCTCCTGCTCATGGGCGTGCACACGCGAAGCAGCCGCCTCGGGCGAAATGTGCTGGGCGGATTTGAAGGATACGTTCTCATCCGAGCCGTCCTGATACTTTCTTTCCTTGCACGTCTGGCATTCCGCCGGAGAAGATCTGCGGCCGGGAGCAACCCGCGTGGATTCACCCGGATTTTTCACTACTTCGGTCTTTTGGGCATCATCCGCGCCTTCCGGCCGATAAGGATATCCGGTGTAAATGTATCCTGACAAAACTGAATTGCCGACAGAGCCTATGGTCATCTGCCATTCTCCTCCATCATGGCCGCTAAAGCCATCGGATCAGTCCTTGAACAGATCCTTCATCTGCTCGTAGACATCATCACCGTACGCATTTCTCAAAAGCTCCTCGTCCTGCCGAAGGGCATCCTGGTACTGATCTACGAAGTTCTTCCGGAATTCGGGGTTGGTCTGGTACATGAACACCGGAAACACAACGGAAAATACGAGCAGTATCACCGAAACGGCCAGTCCCACTACTGACAGGATAAGGCCCGTCTTCGCCCTCGGACGGAGCACGCTCTCGGCGCCTTTTGACAGAAGCGCCAGAACTATGCCTATTGCCGAGAAGATAAAGGGGCAGCAGCAGAATACCGAAATGATCGAAATGATCCCAAGGACCATTGATGCCGTGGCAAGCCTCTCGGCAGCGGCCTCACGGTTTTCGTTTTGCGACATATCGCCCCTCCTGAAAACAGATTATAGATAATCATATTATATCATAAAAATCGCCGCTGCAACACACAAAAAGACGGCGGACAGCCTATGAAAGATCAGATACCGTCCGCCGGTCTTCGTTATGTTCAGATGTCCCCGGATTCAGTCCTCAAGCCCGAACATGTCATGTATGACGTTCATGGCCTTGTCGACTTCCTTTTCGTCTATAAGGACCGTTACCCTTATCTCCGAAGTGGAGATCATGCGTATATTGATATTAGCGTTGTAAAGGCATTCAAACATCTTGGCTGCAACACCGGGATTGCTCATCATTCCCGCTCCGACAATGGATACCTTTGCGACCTCTGAATTGGTCTTGATGTCCTGCATGTTGAGAGTGTCCTTTATATCCTCAAGCGCCCTGTGGGCATCCGCCTCCATGTCCCGCGGTATCGTAAACGTGATATCCTTTGTGTCATCACGTCCTATTGACTGAAGGATCATGTCAACATTTATGTTCGCCTTTGCAAGCGCATCGAAGAGCCTGAAGGCAACACCGGGCCGGTCCTCAAGCCCAACAACTGATATCCTTGTGACATTCTTATCGGCCGCAACGCCGGAAACAAGCATTCTTTCCACTTTAACAACCTCCTTGATAACTGTGCCTTCGGCTTCGGACAGGCTCGAACGGACTACCAGCCTGACGCCGTACTTTTTTGCAAGCTCTACGGAGCGGTTATGGAGCACACCCGCACCGAGCGTAGCAAGATCGAGCATCTCATCATACGTGATCTCCTTGAGCTTACGCGCTTTTTTCACAATTCTCGGGTCCGCGGTATATACGCCCTCAACGTCCGTAAATATCTCGCATCTGTCCGCATGTAGCGCCGCAGCCAATGCTACTGCCGTGGTATCCGAACCGCCGCGTCCGAGCGTCGTATAGTCGTCATACTTGTTGACGCCCTGGAATCCCGTGATTATCACGATCTTCTTAAGATCGAGCTCGTTTCTTATCCTCTCCGTGTCTATCCTCTTAAGCCTGGCGTTTCCATAGACGCTCGTGGTATGCATCGCAACCTGATAGGCGTTGAGCGATACGCACGGAACCCCGAGTGAATCCATGGCCATCGCCATCATGGCAACGCTCACCTGTTCGCCGGTGGTCATGAGCATGTCAAGCTCACGCCTCGGCGGATTCGGGTTGATATCCTTAGCCATGTCTATCAGAACGTCCGTTGTCTTGCCCATGGCAGACAGGACAACGACGACATCATTGCCCGCCTTGTAATCGGCAATGCATCGACGCGCGACGTTCATGATGCGTTCCTTGTCGGCAACAGATGTGCCTCCGAATTTTTTTACAACCAGCATTTTTTCTCTCCCTGATAATCTATATGCTGCTCTCCAGCCTTATCCTTCCCAGAACTCCCGGTATCTTTTTGATATTCTCATCAAACGACTGCTCCGTGACCGGATCCGTGACAAATCCGAATTCTCCGGGTGCTTCGTCGATCTGTATGAACCTGACGCTGCCAAACGTTTCTTTGATCTCTGCCTCGCAGTCTGCCGGACTCCCGGATACACGTGCGAAGAAGCTGCGGACCGCGCCTCCTGTCCCCGCAAGGGTCAGTTCCTCGGGTGACCAGAATGTATAAATGTGCTTGTCAAGATGCTTGGCGGCATCGACTATGTCAGATACGACCGCGCATGCCGTGGGCAGCTTCCCCGCTCCGCTTCCGTAGAACATGACGTTGCCTATCGCATCTCCGCGGATAAAGATCGCATTGTATACGCCGCTAACCGCATAAAGGGGATGATCCGAACCGACAATGAACGGCGCCACCATCGCATAGTAGCTGTCACCCTGCTTGGTGCACGAGCCGAGGAGTTTTATGGCTCCGCCCAGCTTCTTAGCATAGAGCATGTCCGTTACCGTTATCTTTGATATCCCTTCCGTATATATCTTTTCATAATCGACATTCCTGCCGAATGCAAGGGATGCCAATATCGCGATCTTCCTTGTGGCATCATATCCCTCAATATCCGCCTCCGGGTTGCGCTCCGCATAACCAACGGACTGAGCCGTCGCAAGCGCCTTGTCAAAATCCCATCCGGCAACATCCATCTGCGTCAGGATGTAATTGGTCGTTCCATTTAAGATTCCCCTGATCTCGACTATAGGATCGGCAGTAAGCGATGAATTGATCGGCCGGATGACCGGAATGCCGCCGCCAACGCTTGCCTCGAACAGGAAATTGATGTTATGCTCCCTGGCTATCGCTATGAGCTCCGGTCCATGCTTGGCCACAAGCTCCTTGTTTGACGTACACACGCTCTTTCCCGCAAGAAGGCTCTTTTTGACGAACGTATATGCCGGTTCGACGCCGCCCATCACCTCAACGACGATCTTAACCTCCGGATCGTTCAATATCACGTCAAAATCATGCACAAGGATGGGTTCGACCCTGTCTCCGGGAAAATCGCGAAGATCGAGTACATATTTGATCCTTATATCACGGCCCGATTTCATGTTTATGGATCCGCCGTTCCTGTCGATGACCTCGACAACGCCCGACCCGACCGTGCCGTATCCCAGTACTGCAATATTTACCATATCTGCACCGCCTTTATGAGTTCTGGTTGATCCATTTCAGATAAGCATTTATGAACGGATCGAGATATCCGTCAAGCACCGCATCCGCCTGAGCAACTTCCTGCTCCGTCCTTGTATCCTTGACCATTGTGTACGGCTGCAGCACGTAAGACCTTATCTGGCTTCCCCATGCTATATCCTTGACCTCGCCCCTTATGTCGGACAGTTTCTCCGCATTCTCCTCTTTTTTCAGCAGATAAAGCTTTGCCTTCAGCATCTGCATGGCCTTGTCCTTGTTCTGGAACTGGCTTCTCTCGTTCTGGCACTGCACTACTATGCCTGTCGGGATATGCGTTATCCTTATCGCGGAGCTCGTCTTGTTTATGTGCTGTCCGCCCGCTCCCGAGGAACGGTAGGTGTCTATCCGAAGATCATCCTCATTGATGTCCACATCAAGATCCTCCTCGATATCAGGCATGACATCAAGGGAGACAAAGCTTGTCTGGCGCTTCCCCTGCGCATTGAACGGAGATATGCGCACCAGCCTGTGTACCCCTTTCTCACCTTTCAAGTAACCGTATGCGTTCGTTCCGTTTATCTGGAATGTCACCGATTTTATCCCGGCCTCGTCGCCGTCGAGCATATCGAGGACCTCGACCGAAAATCCCTTCTTTTCGGCATATCTGCTGTACATCCTGAACAGCATCCCCGCCCAGTCGCAGCTCTCCGTTCCGCCCGCGCCTGCATTGAGACGGAGTATCGCGTTGTTGTGGTCATATTCTCCGGAAAGGAGCGTGCTTATGCGCAGATTTTCAAGCTTCTCCGAAAACTCCTCATATTCACTCTTTATATCAGGTATCAGGGCCTCATCATTTTCCTCGTAGGCCATCGATATGAGCTCACCGATATCCGAATGCTGTGTTTTCAGCTCCTTTATCGTATTGACGGTATCCTCGAGATCTTTGAGCTCCTTCGTCATCCTCTGGGCGCGTTCGTTGTCATCCCAGAAGGTGGGGACCTCCATCTCGCGGCGCAGTTCCTCTATCCTCTGTTCCTTTTCCGAAACACCGAGGCTTGACTCAAGCTCTTCAAGAGGTGCCGCAAGATTTCCCAATTCACTTTTTATCTGATCAAGTTCTACCATAATCCAGTCTGTCTTCTGTCAAATATCCGCATTTCCCCGGTCTATTTCTTGTGCATGCAGCAGTTCTTGTACTTCTTCCCGCTGCCGCACGGGCACGGATCGTTCGGATAAACCTTATCGCTCTCGCGCTTTACGCTCTTCTTCGGGCCGGTATCATCCTTGTTCGTTCCCGTGATCTTGGCAACCTCCTCACGCTCAACCTTCTGTTCGACGCGGATATGGAAGAGCATCCTGACTGTCTCTTCGCTTATCGCATCGGTCATGGAGTTGAACATGTCGTAGCCCATCATCTTATATTCAACAAGGGGATCACGCTGGCCGTATGCCTGCAGGCCTATTCCCTGACGGAGCTGGTCCATGTCGTCGATATGGTCCATCCACTTTCTGTCTATGACTTTCAGAAGAATGACACGCTCTATCTCACGGATCTGCTCAGGTGTCGGGAACTCTGCCTCTTTGGCTTCATATATCTTGACGACCTCTTCCTTGAGCTTGTGGATGAGCTGTTCCTTCTTCATATCCCTGACATCCGGAGTCCTGATCTGGCCGACGGGAACCGTGGCACGCAGATGCTGGTTGAGTTCGGCAAGGTCCCAGTCCTCGGGATTGGATACATCGCCGATGCACATCTCGACGGTGTTCTCAACAAAATCCATGGCCATCTTGAATATGACGTCTCTCATGCTCTCGCCGTCAAGAACGCGGCGGCGCTCGGCATAGATTATCTCCCTCTGCTCATTCATCACCTGGTCATACTCGAGCAGGTTCTTTCTGACGCCGAAGTTATTTGCCTCTATCCTCTTCTGCGCCTTCTCGATGGCGCTTGTGAGCATCGAATGCTCGATCTGCTCATTCTCGGGTACGCCGAGTGCGTTGAACACCGACATTAGCCTGTCCGATCCGAACAGTCTCATCAGGTCATCCTCGAGCGAGATGAAGAACCTTGATTCACCGGGATCGCCCTGACGTCCTGAACGGCCTCGCAGCTGATTGTCTATACGCCTTGATTCGTGACGCTCCGTACCTATGATCTTCAAGCCGCCCGCTGCCCTCGACTCCTCGTCAAGCTTGATATCCGTACCACGTCCTGCCATGTTGGTGGCTATCGTGACCGCTCCGTGAACACCTGCCTCTGCAACTATGGCCGCCTCAAGTTCATGGAACTTGGCATTCAGGACCTTGTGTTCTATGCCGCGCTTTGACAAGAGCTTTGAGAGCTCTTCGGACGCTTCTATCGTGATCGTACCAACAAGTATGGGCTGGCCTGTCTGATGCGCCCTTTCTATCTCATCGCATATCGCGTGGAGTTTCTCTTTCCTTGTCTTGTATACCGCATCCTGCAGGTCGACCCTGGCAACAGGCCTGTTTGTCGGGATCTCAATGACATCCATTCCGTAGATGTCACGGAATTCCTTTTCCTCGGTAAGTGCAGTACCTGTCATTCCGCACTTCTTCTCAAATTTGTTGAAGAAGTTCTGGAACGTTATCGTTGCAAGAGTCTTGCTCTCGCGCTTGACTTTCACGTGCTCCTTGGCCTCTATGGCCTGATGCAGGCCGTCCGAATAGCGGCGCCCGGGCATTATACGTCCGGTAAATTCATCAACGATAAGCACCTCATCATCCTTCACCACATAGTCCTGGTCACGGAACATGAGATTGTGTGCGCGCAGTGCGAGTATGACGTTATTCTGTATCTCGACGTTTTCCGAATCCGCAAGGTTCTCTATCTGGAAGAATTTCTCGACCTTTGATACGCCCTGGGCGGTAAGCGTCACGAACTTATCCTTTTCATTTACGATAAAATCGCCCGTCTCCTCACGCTCGACTCCCATGATGGCGTCCATCTTGGAAAGGTCTTCCATATCCTTGCCTCGCTTAAGCTGGCGGGCAAGCACATCGCAGACCTCATAGAGCTTTGTGGATTTGCCGCTCTGTCCGGATATGATAAGCGGGGTCCGTGCTTCATCTATGAGCACCGAGTCAACCTCATCTATGATGGCATATGCCAGCTCACGGAGCACAAGCTGCTCTTTGTATATGACCATGTTGTCACGAAGATAGTCAAAGCCGAGCTCATTGTTCGTGACATAAGTGATATCGCAGTTATAGGCGTTGCGCCGTTCTTCGGGCTTCATGGAATTAAGGACGACACCTACCGTAAGCCCTAAGAACTCATGCACCTGGCCCATCCACTCCGCGTCACGGTTGGCAAGATAGTCATTGACGGTGACAACATGAACGCCACGTCCGGTAAGTGCGTTCAGATATGCGGGAAGCGTTGCCACGAGTGTCTTACCTTCACCTGTCCTCATCTCAGCGATACGTCCCTGATGAAGGATGATCCCGCCGATCAGCTGAACCCGATAGTGCTCCATGTTGAGCACACGCCTGGCGGCCTCCCTGACCGTTGCATAGGCTTCCGGCAGAAGGGAATCAAGGCTCTCCCCGTTCGAGTATCTTTTCTTGTAATCTATCGTAAGTGCCCGGAGCTCTGCATCAGATAATTCCATCATCTTCGGGCGCAGTGACTCGATCTTGTCAACAAGCGGCAATACAAGCTTTACTTCGCGCTCGCTGTGTGTTCCGAAAATCTTTTCAATAATGTTCATTTTAAATCTCCATTGCAATAAGGCATACAAAAGTTATTTTAACAGAAGCGGCAGGCATATTCAAGAAAAAAGGCGGCCACTTTATATGGCTGCCTTTTTCGCTATAAGAAAATATGAGTTCACTTTTTCGGTTATCAGCTGATATTATTTTCTCCTCAGGATAAAATGCAGCTCGGATGAGAACTCGCTCCGGTCGAGGACCTGCTGAAGCTCATCCATGAGCGGCACGAACCTGTCAGAAAAGTACCTTGAGAACTCCTCGTTGTCATTCTTCTGCATTGACACCATCAGGAACCTGTATAGGTCGTTGATGTCGGATCCGAAGCGCCATTCATACGCAACTTCAAAGCCCATGTGCTCTGCCATCTCTTCAACGGACTCATTCGTGAACAGATGCGTGTGGGTGCCTCCCGTGTGGCGGTTGTACCCGTTCGGAAAAGCGACCTCAAAACAGCTCGAGAATGAGAACATCGGAACCGATGCAAATACATATCTGATGTTCGAATTGTACCTTATCGCTTCAATGTTTTCGTCAAGATGCACGAGATGCTCCAGAACGCCTATTGCAGTCAGGATATTTGCGGATGTATTACTGATATAGTCTATCGAATCCGTGAGCCCCACGTGAGTAAGCCACGGCTCAGGGGTCATTGCATTCCCGAACCTGACTTCGCTCTCCGAAACATCTATCCCCGATGCCGTCATGCCAAGTTCCCTTACAGCGGACACAAAGTATCCGCATCCGGCACCTATGTCAAGAATGTCAGCATCCGATGCGTCCATTCCTTCATGCTTCAGACAGTCGCGAAGGTATTCCGCCTTCGGGATGTAGATCATATCCCTTCTTCTGATGTAATTCTCTTTGTCCGCGGCGCTGTAGTTCTTCGAGTAGTCATCCTCGACGTAGACGCGACTCGCAAACTCGTCGGTGTCCTCACATTCGCTGTTAAGATGCCCGCATCTGCTGCATGTGATGTAGCCGATGCGGTGGCTCGTATAAAGCGGCCTGCCAAGAGATGCACCGCATATCTTGCATACGCTGCGGCGCGGCTGCATGAGCAGGACATCCGCCATGCCGTCAGCCATTTTAAGCATTCCGTCGTTATCATCAAAAAAACTTGTCTTTAAACTGTTCAGGTCACCAAACGGTTTACTGTATTTCTTTTTAACGCTCATGATCCGTCCTTAAAATCCCATCTCCTCAAACCAAGCCAGCCCCTCGTACTGCGTAGGGAAGTAGCGGTTCTGGGTACGCGGTGTATTGCTCATCTGTTTATGCTTATAAGACTGGACAGAAACCTCATAGGAATTGCCCTCGATATATGCGATGTATTTGCATCCGCATGCCTCGAGATTGCGGTGGAGCTCAACATACTGGATACTGCCCTTCGGGCTCACCTGTTCGAGATCCTCGATGAATGCCATATATACAAAACCCTTGTCGTCATGCCACTCCTTCGAAAACTCAACTATCGTTTCATAAAGCCATGCGATCTCATGGGCATGTGCAATGCCCCTTCCTCTTGAATATACGATCCTGCGGCCTCCCTCGTCGGTCCAAACCTTAAAACAACCTACTTCCTTCTCCATCTGTACCCTCCTGAAAAATGTAGATATACATTTGAAAGTATAACATGATTTCTCCCCCCGGAGCAATCAAAAATGTGTCATGGGGACGGTTCTTTTGACACATTTTCCAGGCCCATTTTCCGCCATTTAGTTCTCGACCTTTGATTCTGTTCTTTGGTTTACGCCCTTTGGATCACTCCACGATTTATGCCGGTCAGCCTTTCAATCTGCCTTATGGTAAGTCCATTGTTCTTAAGCTCTCTTAATGCCCTGTTTCTTTCCGCTCTTCCATAACTTTGAAGTACTGTCCCGGACTGGACCCCCAGACAATCCCTTATCTTTTTTCTGGCCATTCCGTCATCCATCCTGCCATCCGGTTCCATGCCATTTTCCAATTCTGTGCTGTTTTTCGGTTCCATTCCGTTTTCCAGTTCTGTGCTGTTTTTCGGTTCCATTCCGTCCTCCGTTCCGTGTTCCGGATTATTCCATAAAATAAAATCACGAAAAGAGGCCCTGTTCTCAAACAGCCTCCACGTCAGCGTTTGTTCAAGAAAAGAGGTCGCATCTTCATATGAGCTGAAGCTGCTCCATCTGTACTCCTCTGTTCTGCAGAATCCTGCTTTTTCCGGATTTCGAAGGATGTAACGCAGCACTGTCAGATATCCTCTTTCGTCAGATATATTTTCACTTTTATATCTGTCCTGAAACAGATGGCCCGTTCTTTCATATTTTTTGTTGAAATACGCGGAATAACTGACTCCTATCTTCTTCATGAAAACCGCTGTATCCGTTGCAAGATCATGGATAAGCAGGTGAACATGGTTTTCCATCAGGCAATAAGCACAAACTTTTACATTTGTCTCAAGACTGTATTTTTTGAGCAATCTGAGGAAAAATCCGTTGTCCTTCTCATCTTCGAACAGTATCTGTTTTCCGATACCCCTCACAATGACATGACGGTATCCTCCTTCAAGAATGTTTCTGGCAGTTCTTGGCAATTTGCACCTCCTTCTACAGGGACGGTTCTTCTGACACACCGTAAACGTTTTACACTATGCTGTTTCGTTTTTTTCTTGGGATTTGGCGATAAGAAATCGTCGGATCCGACTGCAATCTGGAGCAGGAATTGATATGAACAATAAAATGGTTGGAGAACGTCATCTCCGACTAATCGGACTATATCACGATATCAATATGAAATCAACGATAACTAAGAAAGAGGAGAAAAAAAAAAGAATTCATGATCTTTGAAATAACAAAAAAAGTGTGTCAAAAGAACCGTCCCTTTGACACACCTTTGACACACTCTCCATATGAAGCAAATACCGTATCAGTACGGCTTTGCGGCTTCCTCCTTGTTCATGACGCGAAGTCCGCCCTGTGCAAGCGCTAAAAGCTCGTCCTCGCCAGGATATACCGTGAAGGGAGCGATCCATTCGCAGCGCTGCTTAAGCCCTTCGACTACCGCCTTGTCATACGCGATGCCTCCGGTTACGATTATCTGGTCTACTTTTCCCTCAAGAACGCATGCCATAGAGCCTATGTCCTTGGCCATCTGAAGGATGAATGCATCCCTGTACTTCTTGGCATCTGCATTTCCCTCGTCTATCATCTTGTCGACATTTCTCATGTCGTTCGTGCCAAGATAAGCATTGAATCCGCCTTCTCCGACAAGCATCTTATAAACCTGCTTCTCGTTATATTTGCCTGAGAAGCAGAGCTTTACGAGTTCCCCGGGAGGAACCGCACCTGCACGCTCGGGTGAGAAGGCACCATCGCCGTCAAGCGCATTGAATATATCAATGACTTTTCCGTTCTTGTGAGGTCCTACCGAACATCCGCCGCCCATGTGAACGACTATGAGGTTCAGGTCCTCGTATTTCCTGCCGGTCTCCTTGGCGTACCGCTTTGCGACCGCCTTCTGGTTCAGGGCATGGAACTTACTGACCCTCGGGAGCTGCGGGCATCCCGAATATCTTGCGATATCCATCATCTCATCAACGACAACGGGGTCAACGATGTATGAAGGTATCTTGAGGCTGTCACCGATCTCTCTTGCAAGTATGCCTCCGAGATTTGATGCATGCTGTCCCTGGACTCCGACCTTGAGGTCCTCAAGGAGAGCATCTGTCACCTCATATGTTCCTCCGGGAATGGGCTTCAACATTCCGCCGCGCCCGACGACAAAGTCAAGCGAATTGATGTCGAAGTTCTTCTCCTTCAGGAAATTCAGTATGATATTCTTGCGGAAATCCTTCTGTGCAAAAATCGACTCATAGGAACTTATCTCTTCAGTCGAATGACGAAGAGTCTCGTCAAACAGAAGATTTTCATCCTCAAATATTCCGATCTTGGTCGATGTGGAGCCCGGATTTATTATCAAACTTTTTAATCCCATGTTTATCTCCTTCATGTAATTTTTCAAAATGTGTCAAAAGAACCGTCCCTATGACACATTATTTCTTCAGTTCATGGGCAACGATCGCTGCGAGTGCAATGGAGTTGACCTTTGTCTCAAATGTGTCCGCACGGCTCGTGAGGACGACAGGTGCCTTCGTTCCGGTGAGAATGCAGCCGTTCTTCATGTTCTCGACAACCTGAGTCATGCACTTGTATACGAGGTTTCCAGCGTGGAGATCGGGGAATATGAGGATATCCGCGTCTCCCGCAACCTTGCGGTCCATAGCTCCCTTTTCCTCGGCAGCGGCCGGGAACAGGGCGATGTCAAGCGAAAGAGGGCCTTCTACGATACAGTTTGCGATCTCTCCTTTGTCCTGCATCTTGGAAAGTTCGTCAGCTTCAACCGTGATGGGCATCTTCGGATTGACGGTCTCCGTGCAGCATACAACGGCAGCCTTGGGATTTTCCACTCCGCATGCCTTTGCGACATCGGCCGTGTATTCTATGATGCACTTCTTTTCCTCAAGCGTGGGATACGGCATGAAAGCAACATCCGATAAGAACAGGACCCTGTCAACCTTGGGCACTTCGATGACACATACGTGTGAAAGAGGCTTTCCCGTACGGAGTCCCACTTCCTTGTTGAGCACGCTCTTTAAGAACATTCCGGTCGGAAGAAGTCCTTTCATGTAAATGTCGGCCTTTCCTTCGGATACTATCGATACTGCCTTTGTAGCGGCTTCGGCCTCATCCTCAACGTTGATGATCTCATAGTCATCCATGTTCATTCCAAGTTCCGCACCGATCGCGCGTATCTCGGCTTCATTTCCCACGAGGATGGCATCTGCGATGTCACGTTCTTTTGCAGCCTTTGCGGCCTCAAGAACGGCCTTGTCCTGTGCTACAGCAATAGCAACCTTCTTTTTGCTGATCGTTTTGATCTTGGCAAGAAGGTCATCAAAATTCTTAACCATTTCTCAATTCACTCCTATCAAATCACTAATGCAAGCCATGACAGCCTGCCTGTCATGGCCTGCGCATTGCTTAACTTCCTTCAGGCAGGGCGCTTTACTTGGCAGCAGCCGCAGCCTTGATCTCTTCTGTGAGCTTCGGAACTATCTTGTTAAGGTCGCCTACGATGCCGTAATCGGCAACATCGAATATGGGAGCATCCTCATCTTTGTTGATGGCGATGATTATATCCGACTCTTCCATGCCGGCAACGTGCTGGATGGCACCTGAGATACCGATCGCAAAGTATACGTTGGGACGTACGGTCTTGCCTGTCTGGCCTACCTGCATCTCCTTGGGCTTCCATCCTGAATCGACTACCGCACGTGAGCATGAAACCTGTCCGCCGATCGCTGCGGCAAGATCTTCAAGAATCTTGAAGTTCTCGGGAGAACCTACTCCACGTCCGCCTGAGACTAAGATCTTGGCATCCATGATATCCTTGACATCCGATACAGCCTTGACGACTTCCTTGATCTCAACGTACTTGTTATCAGGCGTAAAGCCGGGATTGTACTCGATAACCTCTGCCTTTGCACCCTTCTTGGGCTCGATCTTCTGCATAACGCCGGGACGTACCGTTGCCATCTGAGGACGGTTGTAAGGGCACGCGATCGTAGCGATCGTGTTTCCACCGAATGCAGGACGCGTCATGAGGAGCTGGTTGTGAAGCTGCTCATCTTCCTTGCCGAGAATGGGCTGAAGCGGAAAATCACCTATGTCGAGCACCGTACAGTCAGCCGTAAGACCTGTTGCAACCCTTGCCGAAACGGTAGGGCCAAGGTCACGTCCGATCGCCGTTGCGCCGACAAGCATGATCTCGGGCTTGTACTCGTTGATGACTGAAGCAAGCGCATGTGCATAAGGCTCAGTCCTGTATTCCTTAAGTTCGGGATCATCCACAACTATGACCTTGTCTGCACCATACTCAGCAAGGCTGTCTGCAAGATCCTTGATTCCGGATCCGATAAGGACCGCGGTAACATCTGTCTTCAGAGGCTCGGCAAGCTCCCTTGCCTTTCCTAAAAGTTCGTAAGCGATTCCGCTCACCTTATTGTCTACCTGCTGTGCAAATACATATACTCCTTTGTACTGCGCGATAGTTTCGGGACTCATATTCATAATTATTCACCACTTTCCTTTACTATAGATTAAATCACATGCTTCTCTTTAAGCTTGCCGACAATGATGTTCACTGCATCTTCGGGTGTATCGGGAACAAACTTCTCGCCTGCGCCCTTACGTACCTTGTCGGAAGCCTTTGCGATCTTTGTCGGAGATCCGTTAAGACCTAAGTTGCCGTCTTCAACATCCTTGAGATCTGCTCTTCCCCATGTGGTGATCTCAGCCTGGCATGCATCAAAGATGCCGCCCGGAGTCATGTATCTGGGATCGTTAAGTTCGGAAAGTGCCGTGATGAGGCAGGGCATCTTAACCTCGACCATATGGTATCTGTCATCATACTGACGCTTAACTGTGACCTTATCGCCGTCCACCTTGATCTCCTGTGCATATGAGATGACCGGGATCCCAAGATGCTCTGCGATCTGAGGACCAACCTGAGCGGTATCACCGTCGATGGCCTGACGTCCCGTGATGATAAGATCATACTCAAGATTTCTGAGCGCACCTGCAAGCGTTGTTGATGTTGCCCATGTGTCCGCACCACCGAGAACCCTGTCGGTAACAAGCACTGCTTTATCGGCGCCCATTGCAAGAGCTTCGCGAAGAACATCGGATGCCTTCGGAAGACCCATTGTTATAACGGTGACTTCTGCACCGTACTGATCTTTTAATCTGAGGGCCGCTTCAAGTCCCGCCTTGTCATCGGGATTCATGATCGCAAGCATGGCGCCTCTGTCAAGTGTTCCGTCGGGATTGAACTTAACCCCTCCCTTGGTATCAGGAACCTGTTTGATACAAACTACAACTTTCATCCGTCTATCCTCCTATTTCAACAGGCTCGCGCTGATGACCATACGCTGAACCTCTGATGTTCCTTCGTAAATCTCCGTGATCTTTGCATCGCGCATCATGCGCTCAACATCGTACTCCTTGATATATCCGTAGCCGCCGTGAAGCTGTACGCACTTGGTCGTGACTTCCATCGCCACCTCGGCCGCGTAAAGCTTAGCCATTGCAGCTTCCACACCGTATGCTGATTTTCCGTCCTTCTGGAACTGGTCCTTCGCACGTGCTGCCTTGTATACGAGAAGCCTTGCAGCCTCAACCTTTGTTGCCATGTCGGCAAGCTGGAACTGCGTGTTCTGGAATGCGCCGATCGAACGTCCGAACTGCTTTCTTTCCTTTACGTAATTGATCGTTGTCTCGAGAGCGCCTGCAGCAAGTCCGAGAGCCTGTGCGGCGATACCGATACGTCCGCCGTCAAGTGTATGCATGGCAATGTTGAAGCCCTTGCCCTGCTTGCCAAGGAGGTTGTCCTTCGGGATACGGCAGTCGGTAAAGATGAGCTCGTATGTTGCGGAACCGCATATGCCCATCTTGTTTTCCTTTGTACCGAAAGTAAATCCGGGTGTTCCCTTTTCAACTATGAAAGCGGAGATCTCCTTCATCATCTTGCCGAGCTTCTCAACCTTGCCGGTAACGGCGAAGATAACATCTACGTCAGCTTCCTTCCCGTTCGTGATGAAGCATTTGCTTCCGTTAAGCACCCACTCGTCTCCGTCAAGCACTGCCTTGGTCTGCTGTCCCTGTGCATCTGTTCCGGCACCGGGCTCTGTAAGTCCGAAAGCACCGAGCTTTTCACCCTTTGCAAGGGGAACGACGTATTTCTGCTTCTGCTCGTCCGTACCGAAAGTCATGATAGGGTCAACGCACAGTGATGTATGTGCGGAAACGATAACGCCTGTAGTACCGCAGACTTTTGAGAGTTCCTCAACACACATTGCATATGTAAGGACATCGCATCCCTGTCCGCCAAGCTCCTTGGGTACGGGAATGCCTAAAAATCCATACTTTGCAAGCTTGTCAACTGTCTCTCTGGGAAATCTGTGTTCCTGGTCGATCTCCTGGGCGAGAGGCTTTACTTCTGTTTCGGCAAAATCCTTAAAAAGCTGTCTTGCCATTTCATGTTCTTTTGATAAAGAAAAATCCATGATAAAAATCCTCCGTTTAAAAATTTAACTTATTGAGTGCCGCGCATCATGCGCTCCACGTAAAGACAGGTTCTTCCCGTCAGCATTTATCTATGGGTGTCTTGGTGCGGTCCTCATTGTAGATGTAAAATCCCTTGCCGCTCTTAACACCGAGGTTGCCGCCGCGCACCATCTTCCTAAGAAGCGGACATGCCCTGTACTTGCTGTCGCCGGTCTCCTTATAGAGAACGTCCATGATGGCAAGACAGATATCAAGTCCGATAAAATCACCGAGCTCAAGGGGACCCATCGGATGGTTGGCGCCGAGCTTCATTGCAGCGTCAATGCCTTCAACGTCCGAAACACCTTCCATCTTGATGAATGCAGCTTCATTTATCATCGGGATGAGAATGCGGTTTACAACAAAGCCTGCTGCCTCGTTGACCTGTACCGCCGTCTTGCCGATCTCAGCTGAGATCTTCTTGATCGTCTCAACCGTCTCGTTGGGAGTGTTCACGCCTGCAATGACCTCAACGAGCTTCATGCGGTCTGCGGGATTGAAGAAATGCATTCCGATCATGGGCCTTGACAGTCCGTTTCCGATCTCCGTTATCGAAAGTGATGATGTATTTGAAGCGAATACACAGCCGCTCTTGCAGAGCTCATCAAGCTCCTTGAACGTTGTCTTCTTGACTTCCATATCCTCAAAAGCTGCTTCAACGATAAGATCGCAGTCCTTGCAGAGATTTTCCTTAAGGCCCGGGGTGATCCTTCCGATGATGGCGTCTGCCTGCTCACGAGTCATCTTTTCCTTGGCAACGAGCTTATCATATCCTTTGATGATCTTGTCCTTGCCGCCCTCTGCCCACTCCTGCTTGATATCGCAGAGCATGACTTCATAGCCGTCAACCTGTGCAAATGCCTTTGCGATGCCCTGGCCCATTGTGCCTGCACCAATGATTCCAACCTTCATGTTTTTTCCTCCATATTATTTATAATAATCCATAGGTATCAAATATGAACCGTAAGCAGCCGAAAAACCTGACTACTTATTCTGAAAAGGTACAACCTTCAGCTTCTTCTCTTTGTCCTTTTCAAGGAAGTTTGCCATTCCGGCCTTCTGGTCTTCTGTTTCGAAGCAGTCGCCGAAAAGCTTCTCTTCAATAACGATCGCATTGTCGATATCGGTCTGAAGTCCTTCGTTTATTGCCTTCTTGCAGTTGCGGACCGCAATGGGCGCATTCTTTGCTATGCCCTCTGCCATCTTCATTGCAGCTGCCATAAGAGCATCCTTTGCGCTAACGGTTACTTCGCCGGCTTCGTTTGTCTGAGCCTTTACGACCTGGTTGACCAGTCCGATGCGGTATGCTTCGTCTGCCTTAATGTTTCTGGCCGTATATATGAGCTGCTTGGCCATTCCGGGGCTGACAAGGCGTGCAAGCCTCTGTGTGCCGCCGAATCCGGGGGTGATCCCGAGTCCTACCTCAGGCTGTCCGAAAACTGCGTTTTCAGAGCATATCCTGATGTCACAGCTCATCGATATCTCGCATCCTCCGCCGAGCGCAAAACCATTTACGGCTGCGATCACGGGGATCGGGAAAGTCTCTAACCTGCGGAAAACATCATTTCCCTTTTTGCCGAAAGCCTCGCCTTCAGCCTTTGTGAGGCTGCTCATCTCGCCTATGTCGGCGCCTGCAACGAATGATTTTTCACCCGCGCCCGTAAGGATGAGGCATCTGATCTCATTTACGTCGACACCGTCAAGTGCCTGTCCGAGTTCGTCAAGGACCTGTGAATTGAGGGCATTGAGGGCCTTCTCCCTGTTGATCGTGATTATGCCCACACGGTCCTTTGTTTCGTATGTAACAAACTCCATTCCATTCTCCTTCCTGAATAAAACATCCATACACACAAAAGCATCAGCGCTGTCTTACCGAACCGCGCTGACGCTTTATACACTATGTTATTCCATTTCAACGATGGTCGCACATCCCATTCCGCCGCCGATGCACAGTGTTGCAAGTCCCTTCTTGGCTCCCTTCTTCTGCATCTCATGAAGGAGGGTGACAAAGATCCTTGCTCCTGATGCTCCGACCGGATGGCCGAGTGCTATGGCACCGCCGTTGGGGTTAAGCTGCTTTGCAACATCTATTCCGAGGTCTTTTCCAACTGCCACGGACTGTGCCGCAAATGCCTCGTTTGCCTCGATTATGTCGAAGTCTTCGATCTTGTATCCGGCCTTTGCCATTGCCTTCCTCGTGGCTGCAACAGGGCCTATTCCCATGATCGAGGGATCAACACCTGCAAGCGCGCCTGCAACGAATGTAGCCATAGGCTTAACGCCGAGCTCTTTTGCCTTCTCTTCGCTCATTACTACGACAGCTGCAGCACCGTCATTGATGCCCGATGCATTTCCTGCCGTTACAAAACCGTCGGGATTAATGGGACGGAGCTTTGCAAGAGCCTCTATCGTAGATCCCTGTCTGGGACCTTCATCTGTATCAAAAATAACAGTCTCTTTCTTCTTCTTTACTTCAACCGGAACTATCTCGTCCTTGAACGCTCCGTTCTCGATCGCCGCACATGCCTTCTGCTGGCTGGCAAGGGCAAACTCATCGAGCTCCTCCCTTGTAAGATTCCACTGTCTGGCGATATTGTCAGCGGTTGTGATCATGTGGTAGTCATTGAACGCATCCCAGAGGGCATCCTTGACCATTGTGTCAACCAGTCCGCCCTGGCTCTGCGTAGGCCACATCATCCTGTATCCGTAACGTCCGTTCGGGATTGCAAACGGTGCCATTGACATGTTCTCCATTCCGCCGGCAACGACAACATCGGCATCTCCTGCCATTATCATCTGTGCTGCCTGGTTGACGCAGTTAAGTCCGGATCCGCATACAACGTTGGATGTGACTGCGGGAGTCTCAATGGGAAGTCCCGCCTTTATGGATGACTGACGGGCAACGTTCTGGCCCTGTCCGGCCTGGATTACGCATCCCATGTAAACATGTTCAACATCCTCGGGCTTGATGCCTGCCCTCTTGACTGCTTCCTTGATAACGATCGCGCCCAGATCAGCTACGGGAATGGTTGAAAGCGAACCTCCCATAGTGCCGATGGCTGTACGGCAGGCGCTTGCGATAACGACTTTTTTAGACATTAGCGATACCTCCGAAAAAGATTGTTAAATATTTGACAAATTGCGCATTTACAATTATACCAAATCATCTGATGATTTTCAACACAATAAATGACAGCGTCCGCCATATTTTTTTCCGGCGGTCAGTTTGTAAACGATACCGATATCCTGACAACGGCAGTTGTCACCGTAAGAGGATTTCCGTAGCCGTCATCTCCGTATGAAACATCATACTCAACGAATGCCGTCCGGTCCGCCGAGCCTTTCGGACCCATTATATATTCCTTCTGCTCTGCGGTCAGGCCTTCCTTCAGCCTGATCTCGGCCTTTATCCCCTCGCCTGTCGGAGTAAAATCAAAATAGTCGGTAAAGCGGTTTGGCGCACCCTTAATGTTACAGTTGTATATCTTAGTGTATGCGAGTGACTTCAGCTCCGTTCCGGTATCGGCAAGAAATGCCGCCTCCGGATTCCTCTTTGATATCCGAAGCGCCGAAGAGGGTCTGAACGATCCCCGTACCGGCTTCGGATTTGAAACAGACAACGTGAAAGTCACCGGCTTGGCTTCCGGAATGAACGCCCCGTCTTCGATACGTCCGGCAACGGCTGAAAGCTTATATCCGAATGCGGGAACCTTCCCATCAATCCCAAGTGTGACCGCAGGCTTTCCATCCTTTTCCTCAAGTCCGACAGGCAGTCCTGCATTCAGGACGGCACACGCCGAGTTAAGCCGGCCATATTCTTCAGGTTTCTTTGCGGCCTGCTGCCAGTCATTACATAAAAGAACATATTTTCCATTAAAGTCATATCTGCTGCCGGAGAATACAAGATCGACATCCTGATGCGCTCCGTAATTGCAGATGAGCGTACCGTTCTGCTTTACCGAAACCGTGTTTGACCTGTATGTGCTGTACGCGCTGTTGGTCACGTCATACTGGCTCGTCTTTTTATTATATGCAAGCTTCAGAACGGCTTTTTCGCCCTTAACGCTGAGCTTATACCTGCCTGATGCCTCGTCTTTTGTTATGAAGCTTCCGCCTGAAACACTGAGCTTATAATCGACCGCCGATCCGAGTTCGGTCCACTCGCTGTCATCGCTGTCTTTCTTTATAACAGTAACGGATACAGCCGTATTCGGGGTCCCTGCAAAAGCGAACGGCTGATTTTCGGCACTGATGCCTCCTGCTTCTATCCTAAGGCCGAGCTCCTTAGGTTCATCATAAATGATGTTCACCCTGATCTTTGCATTTTCATTTCCGCCGTCAGTGGTATTAGCGGTCAGCGTGACATTATCCGCAGCCTTCTGTGCCCCGGCATATACCCTTGCACCATCTGTCTGAAGCGTGAGAGCGTTCCTGTTCGATGTGGAAAACTTCAGCTGTCCGGCATCTATAAGGTATTCCGACATCTCGTAACTGTAATACCTGTCCTTTACAGGAGCATTTTCCTTAAGGGCCGCCACCACGGCGTCGTTTATGGCGTCAGTCGTTACACTGTCCCCGTCCCTTGCGACAGTGCGGTACGTGCGGGATGCGCCGTCATATGAAAGAAGCATCAGTGCACCTATCTTCATGGGATCCCTTTTTATAGTTATTTTCTCCGACAGGCCTGATGTCATGTTCTCAGTATAGTCATCTGCTATGGCTTTTATCCTAAACACCGTGGAAACCCTGTCTTCGGGCACCTCAAACGACTTGTCTACCGTAACGCTTCCGTTTGAGATCTTCACATAGCCATATAAAGGTGATTCCTCATCTATCACCGTTCCGTACTGGTCCGTGATGTAATATACCGCCTTGGCAGTTTTGGGCTTTACTCCCGATGTCTGATTAAAGGCTGTCGAGAACTTTACCGTAAGCGTCTTATCCTTCTGCTTAAGATACTGCGCCGACTCCGGCATGACCGTTATCTCATCGATCGGCTTATTGACCGTAACCGTCACAAACGCCGGCTTCTGGTAAATTCCCTGTTCCCTGCCGGCAGGAGTGATGCTTATCGTATGCTTCCCTATCATAGTTCTGCCGTCGGAAGACACTATCAGACGGTCCGTTGCATCATCAACCCTTACCGTAAGACGTTCTTCCGGACTGCAGTCCGTAACATCGGCAGTCACCGCAGTACAGGTCGTCCCTTTTCCATAGCTTAATACCGCCGCTGCAATATCTTTCTCGCCGGCAAATAATGTGTCATTCAGCTTTTTTGCCGAAACGGCAAGAGCGTATACAGGGTCAAGCGTCGATACCTTAAGCCTGCGTATCTTGTCCTCCCCTGTCATAACGTATATCTTTTCCGCCGCATCAGCTTCCCCGTCAAAAGAGAGCGAACTTCCTGCCGGGATATTTACGCATGATACTTCAACGTCAAAATCCCATCCAAAACCCTGTCCGGCTGCCCTGTCAATAAGCGGTACGGTCACATACTGTCTGTATTCCCGCCTGCGCTTGTCATTCAGTTTGTCGGTCTTTTCAATATCCGGATCTTCTGCATCATCGGGGTACTCAAGGAGTACAGGGTATGTCCGCTCGGCATAGTATGTTTTTTCCGGAATGATATCCGCCGGTGCGGTTTCACCTTCAGCCGCAGCTTCCGGCGTAACCTTTATCCTGTAATATGTCTTTCCGTTTTTAGGTTTTGCAAAATCAACATACGGCAGCTCGAGTGATGCGGATACATCCGTTGACTTGGATACCGAAGCTTCAGGCATTGTCTCCTGTATCCCCGGATCCTTGACAATGGTAAAAGGAACAGTGAGCATATCATTTTCAGGGTTCTTCTTATCAAAGAAATGTATGGTCAGTACTTTTCCCGGATCGGTTTCCTTATACTTCGATGTTATACGGAACTGCAGCTTTGCTGCCCCTTCCCGGGCAGGAGTCTGAAGCTCAGCGGATGCATACTCCGAATCCTTCCCTATGTCGGCTCCCGCTTCATGCGCATTTCCGTATGTAACACGGTAATCGACCCGTGTCAGGTCCGCAGACACGCTCCTCATCGCTCCTATCCCCCTATTAGAGGATATAAAGAAGAATTTCCGTGAATCAGTGCTGAGGGTCCCTCCATCAGGCACCCGCTCTGCTTTAAGCTCACTAAGTTTCGGCACGAGGCTGACACTGATCAGTTCTCTGATCTTCCTTGTCGTTGCAGGCACATTACAGCTTAATTCCATCGTGAAGCTCCGCCTTTGCGAATTTTCGGAAACGGAAAAATCATATCCGAACCCATCACCGGTAAAATCACCTCCGGAGCCCCTGGCTGAGAACATGACATCACCGCCGGTTAACGCCATCCTTTCCTTCCCCTTGTATACTTCCACGGTATATTCGCCCGGCTCAAGCGTAACATTTCCGGAAGTACGGCGGATCCCACGGTATGAAGGAATAATATATTTCCCTGCGCTTTCTTTTATCCTGAGCTCATAACGTTCAAACGGGGTTATCCTCACGTTTATATCGCCTGCGACCGGAAGGGTGCGTTTATATGAGGAATATCCATACAGGTTATATGTATCCTTTTCTCCCGATACGTTAAACTCAGCCTGTCCGACATCATATGCATCGCTCATGTCGGCCTGTATCATGACCGTTTTACCGAACTCAACCTCATACACTGCCTTGCGGACGCCGTCTTCATCAGATTCCTCCGATACGGCGAGTTCACTGCCTTCGCAGATGACAGACAGTTCCTTTACGGGATCACCTTCAGAGGGGTATTCAATGCTGACTGTCTGCATGCAGGCCGCATGGCTGTTCTGTATAACGATGCTCGACTTTACCGGGATGTTCTCCCACGGGATGAAATAGCTGTATCTTCCATCAGGCGAAACGCTTTCAGCCACTGCCTCAAACACTGCCGAGCCGTGTCCGACATAATAGACCTCCGGGACTTCACCTTCCGCAGGAGAAAAAGCGAACCCTATACCATCTCCCATGTAAGTGAGAACGTACTTTTTATCATCCACCGGATCCGGATAGAGAATGCCGTCCTCCGTATCAACTTCGATCTCAACGGGTTCGGCCAGTTTCATGTAAAAGCTGATCTCCCTGTCATCAGGCACGGCCGTAACGACAACAGTCATATCATCCTTCACTTCCGGGATCGTAAAGATTCCGGAATCCGCCGGATCCTGCCCTATGTCCTCGCCTCCTGACCTTATCGATTCAATATGATAGTAATCATCTGTCGAAACAGTGAACTGCAGCTTATCACCCTCGACAGTCTTTGCCGTATTTTGGGGAAAGGGATCGCCGTTTAGATACGAACTTACTTCAGCATGGCTGGTTACGAAGCGGACAGACTTATACTCCTTTTCAACGATGTCAAGGCTTACCTCATCATCGATCAGGATATCATATCTTTTCATGCTCCCGGAAGCTTCAATGATATCTGCGGCCTCTTCGGATTCTGTTCCCTCTCCGAAGTTTGCTATCACCATCGCCACATTATCGTCATCTGACGGCAGTACCGTTATCTCAATGGTAACATCATCAACGGTATGGATGATCCAGTCCCCTATGCTGCAGCTGTACGGATCGGCCGAGTACTTATCGATATTCTCCCGTGTGACCGCTTCAATGCATGTATTCTCCGGATCATTAACATCCCGCAGGGTGATCTCCATCCCCTCTGCCTTAATCCTGACCGGGACAAGTCTCTCTTCGGGCTCATCAGGTTCTTCGGGCTCCATCAGCGAATCCCCTTCGGACATGATCTCGGAAGCCTGCACCGGCAGGGCGGGAATCTGCGTAAGAAGAATTGCGGCAGCCAGCATTGCGGCTGCCCTCCTGACAGAAATCTTTTTGATTCTCATGACTTTTCCTCCATAACGAAATATCAGAACGAAAACGGCGGACGGTATATCCCCTTCTCGGTTATGATCGCGGTTATGAGCGAATGGTCCGTGACGTCGAATGCGGGATTGTAGACCTTGATCCCGGCAGGCGCCATTGGACGGGCATACCACATATCCGTCACCTCTTCGGGTTTTCTCATCTCTATAGGTATGCTCTTTCCGCTTTCGAGCGAAGCATCAATCGACGACATCGGTCCGCAGACATAGAACGGGATCCCGTAATGCTTTGCGATAGCGGCGACTCCGCTCGTTCCGATCTTGTTCGCGGTATCACCGTTCGCCGCGACCCTGTCGCATCCGACCAGCACGGCATCGATATGACCTGCGGCCATCAGCGATGCGGCCATGTTGTCGCACTGGAGCGTAACGTCCATGCCCGCCGCGGCAAGCTCATACGCGGTAAGCCTTGCCCCCTGTAAAAGCGGCCTCGTCTCGTCGCAGTATATGCGAAAATCATACCCGCGCTCATGTCCGAGATACATGGCGGCCGTGGCCGTCCCATACTTTGACGTGGCAAGCCATCCGGCATTGCAGTGCGTGAGCAGTCCGTACCCCGGTTTGAGCAGCGAGAGAGCATTCTCACCTATAGCTATGCATGCATCCTCATCCTCTTTATGGATGAGCTCCGCCTCGCGTTTCAACGCCGCAAGTATATCCGCTGCCGGTTCACTCTTATGTGCGAGCACGGTCCTGTCCATCCTGGACAGGGCCCAGCTTAAGTTTACGGCCGTCGGCCTTGACGAATTGAGGTAATCCCTTTTTTCTGAGAATTCCGAGTAGAAGCTCTCAAAATCAGACGCGGAGCATCTGCATGCCATAAGGTAAGCGGCATATGCGGCGAATACTCCTATCGCCGGCGCCCCTCTGACCTTGAGAAGATAGATCGCCTCATAGAATTCTTCAGAAGAAGACAGACGAAGCATCCGAGTCTCGTTCGGAAGCTTCGTCTGGTCAATGATGATTATTTCCTTAGCCTCATCGTCAAGTGCCACGGTAGTTAAGCCAATTTCTCTCATTTAGATCTCCTGTGGCACATCCCGGCTTAAAGCTCGGGCTCGATAAGTCCGTATGTGTTTCCTTTTCTCTTGTAAACTACGCTCACCTGTCCGTTCTCGGCGTTCGTGAACACATAGAAGCTATGTCCGCAAAGCTCCATCTGAACGCAGGCATCCTCGGGATACATGGGCTTGATGTCAACCCTCTTGGTGCGGACGATCTTGATCTCATCATCATCCGTATACTCCTTCTCGAGAAAATCCTGACGGAAGTTCTCTGAAGCATGCTTTGCATCTATTATCTTGTTCTTGTACTTCTTCAGCTGCCTCTCGATGATCTCCTCAACAAGATCTATCGAAACGTACATATCGTTGCTAACCTGTTCGGAACGGATAACACTGCCTTTGACGGGTATCGTTACCTCGATCTTCTGCCTGTCCTTTTCGACACTGAGCGTAACATGTATCTGGGTGTTGGGAGTAAAATAACGCTCAAGCTTTCCTATCTTGTCCTCAACTGCCTGCCTTAAGCCCGGTGTCACCTCAATATTCTTTCCAACTATTACAAATTCCATGTCAGTACCTCCTTTCGGACAATGATATTATACCATCATCGGCCGTCCATAGCAAACGATACCGTCCGAAGATCATCCGATACGGCGTCTGCATTTCAAAACGGCTGCCCCTGATAGTAATCCTCAGAAGGCAGCCGCAATAAGTTCACATCTGTATATGCTCCGGTCTTAGAATATCCTTCGGATCGCCAGGATGTTACGGTATCCGGCGTTCGAAACCTTGATGCCCGTTGCAGCGGTTGATGCGTGAACGATCTGGCCTCCGCCGATATACAGGCCGACGTGTCCGGAGTAGCATACCAGGTCGCCGGGCTGTGCCTCCGCAAGGCTTCCGACCGCGTAGCCCATCGAGCGCTGTGCACCGGATGAATGAGGCAGCGATACGCCGAAGTTTCTGTATACGCCCATCGTGAATCCGGAGCAGTCCGTTCCGTTCGTAAGGCTGGTGCCGCCGTAAACGTAAGGGTTGCCTACAAACTGGAGTGCGTAATTTGCAACGCTCGCTCCGAGTCCGCCGCCGCTCACAGCATACGAACCTCCGCCGCCGCCGCTCTTGCCGCTCTTCTTGCCGCCAGCGCTTCTTGCAGCTGCCTGCTGGGCTTTCTTTCTCTCAGCGGCTTCTCTCTTAAGTCTGGCTTCCTCTTCTGCCTTTGACTCAGCCTGAGGGAACAGCGTGGCGATGCTGACGTATTCCTTTGAAACCCAGCCGTCACCTTCCTCGATATTGACTTTAACCCATTCCTCGGTTTCCTCGATGACGGTCAGCTGGTCCTCATTGGCAACAAGGCCGAGAACCTTCGAATCAAGGCTTGCCTCTTCCCTTATCTTAAGCGTTGTGGTATGTACCGTTGCAGTCCTCTGGCCGACCTCGGCCGCCAGCTTTACTGCCGCAAGTCCGGTCTTGACGTACTCGCCCTTGACGAAACCGACAACATTTCCCGATGAGATCTTGTACCAGTCGCCCTGCTTGTCAAGCCACGTACCGGCTGAATGGTTATAGAGCTTACCGACGATCTCGCTGTTCTCGTCGGGCATTGAACGCACATTCACGTATCCGTCAACAACGGCGATGACCTGATCGGACAGATCCTCCTCGCCTTCTTCGACATCCTGCGCCTCAGGCTTGACATCGATGGAGGGATTGGCAGGTTCCTCGGTCTTTACGTCTTCCGTTTCAAGCTCCGTGTCATCTCCGCCGTTCATCCCGCCTTTGCCGGTAGGATTGTCGTCAGACGTGATCTCTATAGTGGCACCCTCGGATGCGGAGCCGACAACTGCGACACCGTCTATCGTCGTGCCTTCGTTAACAGCCTTTGATGAAGGAGTCTCAACCTTCTCAACGGTCTCGTCGTCTTTTTTGGTTATCTTGTCGTGAGTGGCGATCGTTGACTTCATCGCGGCATTTCTGGCAACGTTCGCACGGATATCCTGAATGGAACATCCGATGCCTGCCGCCAGTGCTCCGCCCGCTGCCGGGAAAACGAAAGCCTGTGACGCCATCACATCATCTATAGGAAAGCATGTTATCGTAACTGCTGCCACCGCAGCGGCCGAAACTGCCCTCAGAAAGCCTTTTTTCATAAAACCTCCAGGTACTGCCCCGGTTAAATGTTACAAAATTGTTACATTTCTCAACTCGACGTATAGGATAACAAAATATCCCCTTAATGTCAAATCAGAAACTCCTGCGCCGAATATACGGCATTTGCGCCGTCCGATACGGCCGTAGATACCTGCCTGAGACGCTTTGAGCGTACATCGCCCGCCGCAAACACCCCTGGGATGTTCGTCCTGCACGACTCGTCTGCGATGATATATCCGTTTTGATCCTTTTCAAGCGCATCCGTATAAGAAGCGTTGGGTGTGTTTCCCGTGGCAATGAAAACGCCCGACACATCGAGCACCGTCTCCTCATGCGTTTTCACATCCTCAATTACAAGGCCTTTAACAGAACCGTCCTCTATCCCTTTTATCTCCTTCGGTATGAAGCTCCACTTCATCTCGACATTGTCAAGCTCGAACAGGGCCTTCTGAAGTATCTTGGCCGCACGCAGCTCATCCCGCCTGTGCACGACATATACCTTCTCGCATCCCCTCGCAAGGAATATGGCATCCTCAACCGCAACATCCCCGCCTCCGATGACCGCAACGGTTCGTTTTCTGAAAAAAGCACCATCACATGTGGCGCAGTAGCTGACACCTGCGCCTGTAAGCTCGGCCTCGCCCGGTATGCCGATCTTCCTCGGTGAATTTCCGGTCGCAAGTATAACGGTCTTTCCGGTGAACGTTCCCGCATCCGTAACGACGGTGTTCGCTCCCTCCGAAAACCTGATGTCGGATATCTCAGCCATTACCCTTTCAACGCCGAACTTTTCAAGATGGCTGTCCATCTTCTCACCGAGTTCTGCGCCGGTTATCCCCGGAAGTCCCGGGTAATTGTCGACCTCATAAGTGTTCAGTATCTGTCCGCCGGCACCGTATCTTTCTATCATGAGAGTCTTAAGATCCGCCCTTGCGGCATATATTCCTGCTGTAAGTCCTGCGGGACCTGCGCCCACTATTATAACGTCATAAGTCTGTTCCATATTTTCCATCCTCCGATTTTCGCCCCGGGGGCATTGGATGATCAGGCAAACTGTCATCACTCACTTGTGGTATAATGTTACCGGAAGATTATACCATATATGTGCCATGTACACATCAGCAGTTTTCGGAGGTGACCATGGAAAAGAAAGCTCTCATAACCGGTGCATCGCGCGGGATCGGACGCGCTATAGCGATGGAATTTGCCCGCTCGGGATATGACCTGACGCTCTGCTGCATCAAGAATATCGACAGCCTTCGGCAGCTTGCCGCAGACCTTTCCGATACATACAAGGTGAAATGCGAGGCATACCAGGCCGACGTGTCAGACCCGGCGGCGGTAAAAGATCTGTTTTCAAAGATCGACCCGCCATCGGTGCTTGTAAATAATGCAGGAATCTCATATGTCGGGCTTCTGACCGATATGTCCGATGAGGAATGGGAAAATACGATTGCAACGAACTTAAGCTCTGTCTTCTATATGTGCCGCGCGGCCATACCGCATATGCTGTCTGAGTTTTCGGGAAAGATCATAAACGTTTCTTCGGTCTGGGGTGAGTCGGGCGCATCGATGGAAGTGGCATACTCGGCCTCCAAAGGCGGGCTTGATGCGTTTACAAAGGCACTTGCGAAAGAGCTTGCGCCGAGCGGTATAAGCGTGAATGCGGTCGCATGCGGCCTCATCGACACCGACATGAACTCGCGCCTGTCGGACGAAGAGCTCGCCGAGGTGGTTGCCGACATACCGGCAGACCGCATAGGAAAACCCGCTGAGGTGGCCTCGGTCATTCTGTCTCTTGCCGAGTCAACAAACTACCTCACCGGGCAGATAATAAAAGTAGACGGCGGATGGATGTGACCATCCGCCATGATTTTTTTACAGACTCACAAAGAACGGGGTAAGAAGGATGATGATCATGAAGACGGGGCATACAACCTTTGTCATCAGTTCATACAGTCCCTTGGACCGGAACTTCTCCCCGTTGAGCGTCAGCTCATCCTCAATGTACCTCGGCTTCACAACATAGCCGATCAGTATGCATGTAAGAAGCGCGACTATCGGCATCATGATGTTGTTTGAGATAAAAGCAAAGAAGTCGAGTATCTGGCATCCGAATATCTCAACACTGCTCCACGCACCGTATCCGAGAACCGAGAGCATTCCCATGACAAAAACGATGACGATGCATACCGCCGTCGAACCGGTTCTTTTTAATCCGAACTTCTCCGAGACTATAGAGACCATCGTCTCAAGCAGCGATACTGACGAGGTAAGTGCGGCAAACGCGACGAGAACGAAGAAGGCCGCTCCCACGATGTGTCCGCCCTTCATTGATTCAAATACCTTCGGCAGCGTTACGAACATAAGCCCCGGGCCTGCGTTGAGGGCATCCGCGTCACCGCCGCTGAATATAAATACGGAAGGGACGATGATTAGTCCCGCGATCAGCGCTATCAGCGTATCAAACAGGCTCACCTGCCTGACCGAGCCTTCGATCGAATCCTGCTTTCTCATATATGAGCCGTATGTGACCATGATCCCCATCGCAAGTGACATTGAATAAAACAGCTGTCCCATTGCGGCAACAATGGTCTTCAGGAACTTTGACAGGGTAAATCCTTCGAAGTTCGGGAGCAGATAATATTTTACTCCGGTGCCTGCACCCGGAAGGGTCAGCGTATAGACTGCGATCCCTACCGACAGGATGACCAGGAGCGGCATCAGTATCTTGCTCATGCTCTCTATGCCCTTCTTGACCCCGAATATGACTATGAACGCCGTAAGACCCGCATAGATCACAAAGAATACGGTCGGCTGCTGGGCATGGCTTATGAAGCCTCCGAAAAAGCCGTCATCCGTTGCCGCCTGCGACCGGCCGGTCACAAAAGTAACCAGATACTTGAGCACCCATCCGCCTATGACGCAGTAATACGGCGTGATGATAAACGGAACAAGTGCAGCCACGGGCCCTAAGAAGCCGAACCTCCTGTCGGCGCTCCGGTATGCACCTATGACGCTCTTGCCCGTCCTGCGGCCGAGCGATATCTCAGTGACCATGAGCGAGAATCCGAAAGTCACAACGAGAATGATATACGTAAGGATGAATATGCCTCCGCCGTACTTTGCAGCCAGATACGGGAACCTCCAGATGTTTCCGAGTCCGACCGCCGAACCCGCCGCAGCAAGTATGAATCCTATCTTGCTTCCAAAGCTTTCTCTCTTCTCTTCCATAACCTCTTCCTTTCCATAAAATGGCCCCCCGGGACGGAGTCAGCGGTCCATCCGGGTAAGTGGCCCCCGGGACGGAGTCAGCGGTCCATCCGGGTAAAAAAGACCCGGTACAATGTACCGGGTCTTCGTAATATCTGTACCAGCAGATTATCTCTTTGAGAACTGAGGCGCACGCCTTGCGGCCTTGAGACCGGGCTTCTTTCTTTCCTTCATTCTCGGGTCCCTTGTAAGGAAGCCCGCTGCCTTAAGCGTGGGACGGAAGTCCTCATCGATCTTAAGGAGAGCCCTTGCGATGCCGTGGCGGATAGCTCCTGCCTGTCCTGTTGTTCCGCCGCCCTTGACGTTAACGTTGATATCGTACTTCTTCTCTGTTTCCGTAGCAACGAGGGGCTGACGTACTATCGTCTTTAATGTCTCGAGTCCGAAATAGTCGTCGAGTTCTCTCTTATTTACCGTTATATTTCCTTTGCCGGGCTTCATGTATACCCTTGCAACGGATGATTTTCTTCTTCCTGTTCCGTAGAACTGCTCTTTTGCTTTAGCCATTTTCTTTCTTCTCCTTTATGAAAGCTTACCGGTCAAAACTTCAACTCTTCAGGCTTCTGTGCTGCATGGGGATGCTCACTGCCTGCATAAACAAACAGCTTCTTGTACATCCTGCGGCCCAAAGGTCCTTTGGGAAGCATTCCCTTGACAGCAAGTTCCACAACCTCAGTAGGGGCCTGGGCAAACTTATCGCGGAGCTTTGTCTCCTTCATGCCGCCGACATATTCAGAATGATGGTAATAAATCTTCTGATCGAGCTTGCGGCCCGTAAATGTGACCTTGTCGGCATTTATTATGATGACGCAGTCACCCGTATCGGCATGGGGCGTAAAGATAGGTTTGTTCTTACCTCTTAAAACTTTGGCAACTTCTGCAGCCAGGCGGCCGAGAGTACATCCAGCCGCGTCAACGACATACCACTTGCGTTCGATAGTGGCTTCGTTTGGCATATATGTATTCATGACATTACCTCCAAAAACAATGAAAATCCTTTATCATCCATGACAGGTCCTAAGCGGGCCGGGGCTATGGCCAACCTCTGACTGCCGTCACATTGACAGATTATATTACACGCTATCAGGCGTGTCAAGGAGTTTTTCGGCGGGAAGATAACCTTTTATAAGCTTTTCAAGCCTCTCTCCCTCGACCGGCTTCGAGATGTAATCGTTGAACCCTGCATCGAGATACATCTCCCTCGCACCGGAAATGGCGTTAGCGGTAAGCGCCACGTATACCGGCGGGTTCTTATTCTCCTGCTCCTTTATGCGCTTTAATGTCTCGATCCCGTCCATGTCGGGCATGAGATGGTCTATGAAAATGATATCGTATTCATTCCCGGCCGCCTTCTCAATTGCCTCCGGGCCGGAAAGCGCCGTGTCGATCTGTATCTCCGTCCTCTTAAGGAGTTTTGTGATGACCGTAAGGTTCATCTTGATATCGTCAACAACAAGTATCTTTGCATCAGGCGCATGGAAAAGCTCCCGGTAAACGTGCTTCTTCCCTTTCGAATCCCTGTGTCCGTAGTCGCCGACAGGTTCACTGTTCAGGACTTCCTGGCTGACCGAGAACGAAAATTCCGAACCGATGCCGTATTTGCTCTTTATGTGTATGTCGCTTCCCATCAGTTCAAGGAGACGCTTTGTGATGGATAGGCCGAGCCCCGATCCTTCTATGATACGGTTCTTTTTGCCCTCCACCCGGACGAACGGCGAGAACAGGTTCTGCATGTCCTCGGGCTTGATGCCGACACCGGTATCCTTTACGGAGATATTCAGCATTATGCTCCCGCCTCCGGCGCTTTCCGCGCCAACGGCAAACGTTATCGCACCAGAATCCGTATATTTTATCGCATTGGTCAGAAGGTTCATGGCGCACTGCTTGATGCGTATCTCATCACCCTTAAGCAGCTTCGGGATGCTGCGGTCAAAAATGACCTCAAATTTGATCCCCTTCTGTGCGATCCTGTCGCTGACCATGTTGACAAGGTCGTTGACCATCAGTCCCGGATCGTACTGGACGGGAACTATCTCCATTTTTCCTTCTTCTACCTTCGAAAAATCAAGGATGTCATTTATAAGAGTCAGGAGCGTCCGGCCTGATGTCTGTATGTCATCGGCGTATTCCTTGATCTCCTTCTCGGAGCTGTCGCGCAGTATCATCTCATCCATTCCGAGGATGGCATTTATCGGCGTCCTTATTTCATGGGACATGTTTGCAAGGAACTGCGACTTTGCCTTGTTCGCCTCATCGGCTATCTCTTTCTGCTCGCGCAGTTCTTCCATATATCTGTAGTGTTCGCTGTCATCGGCAAGAACATATATGGTTCCCACGTTGGTCCCGTCCTGCATCAGCGAATTAGCCCTGGGGGTGAAAACCCTGTTGTCCATCCGCATCGGCTCGTCACAGTATATGGCAAAGCGGATCCTCTCGATGATATTGTCGGCCCCCTTCCCGGATAGGTTTCCCTTTGTAAGTTCGGGGAAAAGCCTTCCGGCAGGCTTGTTGAAATACGCGATCTTGCCTTCTGCATCAATGACTATGATCCCTTCCGACAGCTCGTCGACCACATATTTTCTCGCAAGGGATTCCGCATCGAGCATCCTGTACTTGATGATCGCGATGAGCATGAATACTGTTCCGATCGCAAATCCGAAGATCATGACGTCAAACTTTTTCGCGAGAGGAATGAGCTTGAAATAGTAGATCACATAGGAAGCTCCTATCGAAAACATCGCGATGGACGTCATCATATACCGCTTTCTCGCGATCGGATTTTTCTCCCTTATGAACTTGAGGGTTATGATGAACACCCCGACGAACGTGTAGAACAGATTGAGGGCACTCTGGACAAAATAAAGCGGGCCGCCCGTATGGATAAGCTTGGGAAATCCGTCTTCGATCACGAATTCCATGTAATTGTAATAAAGGTCGGTCCTTTCGATCTCAAGGATGCTGATATATATGATGGCATGAACAAGTGCCATGGATCCCTTTACAAAAGAAGGGATGTAGGTCCCGCACAGTTCCACAACGAACAGGAAAAGAGCCAGTCCGATCCAGATTCTTCCTATGTACCCCATTTTCAGGGCCACCACATACGAGTCCTGGTCCTTGGCCCTCAGTTCCAGAAGGCATGCGGCATCATATACAAGATTTGCGACCGAGCTGAAAAAAAGATATGCATGGATCCTTGTGCTCCACTTTCTGAGTGCAAACCAGCATACCGCAAATAATCCCGCTATCGTCAGATAGAGGACGGTTATCACGAACTGATACATTCCTACCTCCACAGTTCTTTATCAAAAATACCGAGGCACAGGTCCTCACAGTACCGGTACGAAAATACGGAATCCCTTGACCTGATCTCGTTCAGGAATGATTTTGCCTGGGTATAGTCCTCAAGGAAATATACCGTCGATCCGTTTATCTTTGATTCCACATGTGAAACCAGCGGCATCACCCCATGATCCGCCACGACCGTTTCGCCTTCCGGGTCCTTTTTAAGCGTTACCACGGCCATTGCCCCGACCATTCGGTTCGCAATGCCGCTGCCTCTTCCGGACGTCCAGTTTATGTAGTTGCCAAGGGAATAATATACCGGGACCCTGCGTCCGTCATCTGTCACATATTCCCCGACAGGTTCTATCACATGCGGATGTGTACCTATTATAAGGTCTGCGCCGGAATTAGCAAATACTTTTGTCCATTTTTTTTGCATATCCGATATCCCGAGGCTGTATTCGGTTCCCCAGTGCGGACACACTATCGTAAAATCAGCGAGCTCCTCTGCCGCGGCTATATCCTCCTTTACCGAAGTCTCATCAAGAAGGCTCACCGCGTAGGGCTTTCCCTTTGGAAGGGGGATCCCGTTGGTCCCGTATGTATAGTTCAGTACCGCCAGACGGTACCCGTCTTTTTCATATATGCAGATCCGCCTCCGTTCCGCCTCGGAGCGGTATATGCCGACCGTTTTGACTTCGGGGTGATTTTCGTCCCAGTAGGACAGGCAGTTCTCTATGCCACGCCCTCCACGGTCAAGTGCATGGTTGGTGGCATGGCATATGACATCAAACCCCGCATCAGCCAGAGCATCGGCTATGGCGTACGGAGCATTGAAGCTCGGGTATCCGCTGACGGTAAGCTCCTCGCCACCGATTATGACCTCTTCATTTACAATAGCAAGGTCGGCCGACTCAATGACATCCTTGGTATGTCTGAATATCTCGGAAAAATCATAGCTGCCGTCCTCGAGGTGTGAGCACTTTTCAATTCCGTCATGAAGCAGGATGTCTCCGACCATGACGACCTTAAAGCCCCCGTCATCCTTCGCGGCAGCATATGCGGCATGAGCATTCGCATGAAATGCAGACGCAAGCATGAGGGTGCCCGCCAGAAAAAACGCAGTCTTTTTCAGTCTGTCAGGCATCATAGCCCTCCTCCTTCAGATGATCAAGGAGCGCCTCGCATCCCCGCCTTATCTGCCTGTATGCAGTCTCAAAATCCCTTGTATACCATGGATCATCGATCAGCTCGTCCGGGCGGTCCGTATATGACATGAGCGTGCGGACTTTCCCCTCCGGGTCTTCCCCGATGATGTTCCTTATGTAATACATGTTCTCGCTGTCCATGCCTATGATCAGATCATATTCATCATAGTCACTCCGCCTCAGCTGCCTGGCCCTGTGATCACCTATCGGGACACCATGCGACATGAGCGTCTGCCTCATCGGAGGATATATCGGATTGCCGATCTCCTCCCTTGAAGTTGCCGCCGACTCGCACGTATAGGCGTATTCAAGGCGATCCTCCCCGACCAGCATATCAAAAACATACTGCGCGCAGACACTGCGGCAGATATTGCCGTGGCAGATGAATAATACTTTTATAGGCATTTCTTACCTCCAAAACTGCATCAATATGCTTCAGTTTGCGCCAGTTTGCCAGGCTGCAGAAGTTTCGGTCATTTTACAGAAAATCGGGCCAAATGGCAAAGTCGCGCAAAATGTGGCAAATCTTGGCCGTGAATAGTAGTCAAAACGTAGTTTTTTATCAGGCAAAATACAACTTGCACCCCGGTTTGCAAGAGAGGGGGGCATTTCTCGCAGAGGGGGTGCACTTTTAGGGGGTGCATTTTTGCCAGGGGGTGCCCCCCCTTAGGAAGATTAACTTCCGATTTATCGTTCTATCCCATTTTTCCATTTTGAAAATCCATTATGATAAATGCCTTTCCATTAGGAAGTGGGATCCTTGCCCGGAGTATGTCCTTATATCCTATCTCCTGCATTTTTGTTAAAAGTGAATCCTCGTCCATCTGATGATGTACCTCATCCAGTCCGTCAAACGCATGCAAATAGG
>JAILRP010000088.1 GCA_024698075.1 Lachnospiraceae bacterium | reverse complement strand
TGCTGAAAATCCTGCAATGTGGGGAGATTACTTCCAGCTCGTATTTGCGGCTGCAATGTTTGTCCTTGCCATCATCCTTATCGTTGAAGGCTTCCAGACATTCAAGAAGCAGGCTGCAAAGGCAGCATAAAAAAGAACTTGCAAATATGACCGCATAGGTATATTATTGCTAAGGAGCAAAGGCGCTCGGGGGTTTACCCTCGGTGCGCCTTTTTGCATATACACTATGTGTTTATGCGAAAATGTTATATTTCAAATATGGAGGATAAGAAAATGTCGTATGTTGATGAGGTTTACGAAAGAGTCGTAAAACAGAATCCCGCCCAGCCCGAGTTCCATCAGGCTGTAAAGGAAGTGCTTGAGTCGCTTCGCGTAGTCATCGAAGCGAATGAGGAGGAGTACAGGAAGGATGCCCTTCTTGAGAGGCTGACCACACCCGAGCGTCAGATACTGTTCAGGGTTCCCTGGGTTGATGACAAGGGACAGGTTCAGGTGAACAATGCAATGCGTATCCAGTTCAATTCCGCTATCGGACCTTACAAGGGAGGACTTCGCCTTCATCCGTCGGTAAACCTCGGTATCATCAAGTTCCTCGGATTTGAGCAGATATTCAAGAATTCCCTTACCGGACTTCCGATCGGCGGCGGCAAGGGCGGTTCCGATTTTGACCCCAAGGGAAAATCAGACCGTGAGGTAATGGCTTTCTGCCAGAGCTTTATGACTGAACTCTTCAAGCATATCGGAGCGGATACCGATGTTCCCGCAGGAGATATCGGAACGGGCGCGAGAGAGATAGGCTTCATGTATGGCCAGTATAAGAGGCTTACGGGACTGTATGAAGGCGTGCTCACGGGCAAAGGACTTTCATACGGCGGATCTCTTGCAAGGACACAGGCTACGGGATACGGACTTTTATACATGACGGAAGAGATGCTGAAATGCAACGGCGTTGACATCAAGGGCAAGACCTGTGCGGTTTCCGGATCGGGCAATGTTGCCATCTATGCGATCGAGAAGGCACAGCAGCTCGGAGCTAAGCCTGTAACATGCTCCGACTCAACAGGATGGGTATACGATCCCGAAGGCATTGATGTCGAGCTTCTTAAAGAGGTTAAGGAAGTCAACCGCGCAAGGCTTACGGAGTATGCCGCAAAGCGATCAAGCGCACAGTACCATGACAAGGCTAAGGAAGGCACGAATCAGTGGGAGATCAAGGTTGATATCGCACTTCCGTGCGCAACTCAGAACGAGCTTGACCTTGAGGATGCCAAGAAGCTTGTTGCCAACGGAGTCATCGCCGTATGTGAAGGCGCCAACATGCCTACAACGCTTGAGGCAACACAGTACTTCCAGCAGAACAAGGTATACTTTGTTCCCGGCAAGGCTGCAAATGCAGGCGGTGTTGCAACATCAGCCCTTGAGATGAGCCAGAACTCCGAGAGACTGTCATGGACATTTGAGGAGGTTGATTCAAAGCTTAAGAACATCATGGTCAACATCTTCCATAATCTTGATGACGCATCAAAGAAGTACGGTCTTGAAGGCGACTATGTTGCAGGTGCGAATATCGCAGGCTTCCTTAAGGTAGCCGATGCGATGAAGGCACAGGGTATTGTCTGATAAGGTGCCGGACTTTAGGTCTTCGAAATGATAATACTGCGGAGCTCATTTAGGGCTCCGCATTTTATGATAATTAAGGAGAAAAACCACATCCGGAATCATACGGCGGTGTGCATTTGAATGAGCTTAGGTTCAGGAGTTTAGAAGGCGCAAGATATGAAAAGAGAATTGATCCTCGTCCTCGATTTCGGGGGACAGTACAACCAGCTTATAGCAAGATGCGTAAGGGAATGTAACGTTTACGCAGAGGTTCATCCGTATACTCTGGCAATTGAAGAGATTAAGAAAATGAACCCCATGGGCATTATATTTACGGGCGGCCCTAACAGCGTCTATGAGGAAAGTTCGCCCCATTACGATCCGGAGATACTGAATCTCGGGATCCCCGTACTCGGTATATGCTACGGATCCCAGCTCATGGCTTATATGCTCGGTGGCAAAGTCACAACGGCTCCTGTCAGTGAGTACGGCAGAACAAAGGTTTTGGCGGACACGTCATCGAAGCTTCTTCACGGTATCGATGAAGAGACGGATGTGTGGATGAGCCATACGGACTATATCGAAAAAGTTCCCGAAGGATTCAGGATCACAGCCCACTCGTCCGTATGCCCTGTGGCGGCCATGGAAAATGCCGCAAAGAAGCTTTATGCAACGCAGTTTCATCCGGAAGTGACGCATACCCGTGAAGGAAGAAAGATACTGTCAAATTTCGTCTATACGATATGCGGCTGCGCCGGTGACTGGAAGATAGATTCATTTGTGGAATCAAAGATCCGGCAGATAAGGGATGCAGTCGGGGACGGCAGGGCACTGTGTGCCCTTTCGGGCGGCGTTGACTCGTCCGTTGCAGCCGTTCTCATGTCAAAAGCGATCGGAAAAAACCTGACATGTGTCTTTGTCGATCACGGACTTCTCCGAAAAGATGAAGGTGATCAGGTTGAAGCCGTTTTCGGCCCATCCGGAAAATATGACCTTAATTTCATCAGGGTAAATGCGGCCCAAAGGTTTTATGAAAAACTCAAAGGCGCGGAAGAACCCGAAGAGAAGAGAAAGATCATCGGTGAAGAATTCATACGCGTGTTTGAGGAAGAAGCAAAGAAGATAGGTGCGGTCGATTTTCTCGTACAGGGAACGATATATCCGGATGTGATCGAATCGGGGCTCGGAAAGTCAGCCGTGATCAAATCCCACCACAATGTCGGAGGCCTTCCGGACTGCGTAGATTTTAAGGAGATAATAGAGCCGCTTCGCATGCTGTTTAAGGACGAGGTAAGACGTGCCGGCCGTGAACTCGGCCTTCCTGCGGAGCTTGTCAGCAGGCAGCCTTTCCCGGGGCCGGGACTGGGCGTCCGCATAGTCGGAGAAGTGACGTCAGAGAAAGTCAGGATAGTTCAGGAGGCTGATGCGATCTTCCGCGAGGAGATAGACAAAGCTGACCTTCCAAAGTGCCCCGGCCAGTATTTTGCGGCGCTTTCAAATATGCGCTCGGTCGGAGTGATGGGAGATTTCAGGACATACGACTATGCAGTGGTATTGCGTGCGGTCAACACGACCGATTTCATGACGGCCGAATGCAGCGAGATCCCGTTTGAAGTTCAGCAGACCTGCATGCGCCGCATAATCAACGAAGTAAAAGGCGTCAACCGCGTAATGTTCGATCTTACGAGCAAACCCCCCGGAACCATCGAGCTTGAATAGTATCCGTGTCCAAGGGCAAAGCAGATTATCCTCCAAAGACTGAACGATATGGTCGGATCAAAAATTTCGCTTAACGACCGGCTGCTGCTATGTATTCATCGATAAGTTTTTTTATAAGCGTTCCTGCTTCTTCGTATGTTTTATCATCCAAAGTATCGACGTTTGCAATGCGCAGACTGTCGGCGGGTGAAATACTTGTGCCGGCTTTCAGGAAACGGATATAATCATCGATCTCGTCCTGCCCGTTTTTATCCACCAGATTGCATATCGATGCGGCATAGGTTATGGATGTGGCATACTGATAAACATAATAGTTGTTGTACAGATGGGGGATCCTGGCCCATCCAATTCCGCTGTCGTCATCAATTTTCACATTGTCGCCGTCGTATAATCTTGTAAGCTCCAGCCATTTTCTGTTCAGATCATCGCCGTTTAGGGATCCGCCGCTCTCCAGTATCTTATAGCAGTAATCTTCAAATTCGGAGTATTTGCACTGTGTGATCAGTGTGGTTATGAACAGATC
>JAILRP010000083.1 GCA_024698075.1 Lachnospiraceae bacterium | reverse complement strand
CGGCATACATTTCTTTGACATGGAAAAGCTGGCATATGATGAAGAACTGGCCGATGAGCTTGGACTTAATACATCACTTGTACCTCCCTTGTATCATTGTGATGACATTGTCGGCGAGATCACCGCTAAAGCCGCATCTTCTACGGGCCTTCGGGCCGGGACACCTGTAGTTGCGGGCGGACTTGATGCGGCATGCGGAACTCTCGGAGCCGGGGTGTACAAGGTGGGCCAGACACAGGAGCAGGGAGGCCAGGCAGGCGGCATGAGCATATGTACGGACCATGCCCTGTCACACAAAAAACTGATACTGAGCCCGCATGTGGTTCGCGGAATGTGGCTCCTGCAGGGAGGAACCGTCGGCGGCGGCGGAGCTCTTAAGTGGTTTAAGCAGGAGTTTGGAGCGGACCAAAGCTTTGATGAGCTGACGGCGGAGGCGGAAACTATCCCGCCCGGTTCGGCCGGAGTCGTATTCCTTCCTTATATGGCGGGAGAACGTTCCCCGATATGGGACCCGGATGCAAAGGGCGTGTTCTACGGACTGTCGTTTGACAAGACAAGGGGCCACATGATCCGCGCGATACTTGAAGGAGTGGCCTTTTCCCTTCAGCATAACCTGCTGACGGCACAGGAGACCGGGGCAGCAGTCGGCGTACTGTCAGCGATGGGCGGAAGCGCCAATTCGGTACTGTGGACACAGATAAAAGCCGACGTGACCGGACGGACGATACAGGTCCCGGCATCAGATACGGCAACCACCCTCGGAGCAGCGATACTTGCGGGCAGGGGATGCGGCCTTTATGAGGATTATGAACAGGCCGTAAATAAAACGATAAAAGTGACCAGAATACAGGAACCGGATATGAAATGCCATGAACTTTATAAAAAGAGCATGGAACTGTATCTGAGGCTGTATGAGGATCTTAAGGATACTTTCAGGGAATATCGGAAATAATCAGAGAAAAGAGGAGATCAATATGAAAGCAGGAGTGGTGCATGCTCCGAACGATATCCGTTATGAGGAGATCGACAAGCCGGTCGCCGGACCGGGAAAGGTAGTCATAAAGGTTAAATACACGGGAATATGCGGGTCGGACATACCGAGGGTAAATGCGGATGCATGCCATTATTATCCGAACGTTCTCGGACATGAGTTTTCCGGAACGGTAGTTGAGACAGGAGAAGGAGTCAAGACTCTCAAAGCAGGAGACAGAGTTGCAGGAATACCCCTTGTTCCGTGCATGAAGTGTGATGACTGCCAGAAGGGCAATTACAGCTTATGCAGACATTACAGCTTCATCGGATCGAGAGAGTTTGGAAGCTATGCAGAGTATGTGGCGGTTCCCGAAAAGAACGCGGTCAGGTTCGATGACGAAGTAAGCTTCGAAAAGGGAGCATTCTTTGAGCCCGCAACGGTTGCGCTCCACGGACTGCGCAGGGTCGATTACAAGGGCGGAAAGAATGTCGCGATCCTCGGGGGAGGAACGATAGGCCTTATGACGGCGCAGTGGGCGAAGATTTTCGGCGCCAAGTCGGTCACGGTATTCGACATACTTGATGAGAAGCTTGAGCTTGCAAAGACACTCGGATGCGACTATGGGGTTAACTCGGGAAAAGAAGGCTTCATGGATGAGGTCAGCACGATCACGGACGGCAAAGGCTTTGATTATGTTTATGAGACGGCCGGCAATACGATCACAATGAAGATGGCGTTTAAGCTTGCGGCAAACAAAGCCCGGGTATGCTTCATCGGTACACCGACGAGAGAGCTTTCGTTCACCGTGGATGAATGGGAAAACATCAACCGCAAGGAGTTCATACTTACCGGATCGTGGATGAGCTATTCGGCACCGTTCCCAGGGGATGAGTGGTCGCTTGCCGCTCATTACTTTAAGACCGGCGAACTGAAATTTGACGATTCGTTCATCTTTAAGAAGATCCCGCTGTCAAAGATCGATGAAGCCTTTGAGCTCTTTAAGACACCGGGCACGGTAAAGGGAAAGATACTTATAGACAGTGAAGCCTGACAATACTTATTTAACAGGGAAGATCACAGAAAATCATTACAGGAGGATATGAAAATGGCAGTAGATCCCAAAAAAGTTCCACAGATAACATTAAACAACGGAGATAAGGTTCCCTGTATCGGAATGGGCACATTCGGATCGGACCGTTTTACGGCCGAGCAGGTTTCAAATGCGGTAGCCGGTGCCATCCGTGCCGGATACAGAATGTTTGACTGTGCTGCCTGCTACGGAAACGAAGACCAGATAGGGCAGGTTTTCAAGGCAGCCTTTGATGAGGGAGTGGTAGAACGTAAGGACCTGTATATCATGACAAAGGTCTGGAACGATATGCACAGGGAAGTTGAAAAATCATGCCGCAAGTCTATCGCGGATCTTCAGTGCGATTACATCGACCTGTTCTTCATCCATTGGCCTTTCCCGAACTATCATGCTCCGGGATGTGATGTGGATTCCCGTAATCCGGATTCCAAGCCTTTCTCGGTTGCGGAGTTCATGGATACATATAAACAGTGTGAAGAGCTCGTCCGCAAAGGACTCATCCGCCACATAGGAATCTCAAACATGACCATTCCGAAAATGGAAGCAGTCATCGATAAGTTTGAGATCAAGCCCGTAGCGTGTGAGATGGAGCTTCACCCCTGCTTCCAGCAGCAGGAACTGTTCGACTATCTTGTAGCGCACGACATCCAGCCCATCGGCTTCATGCCGCTCGGATCTCCCCAGAGGCCGGAGCGTGATATCGTTGCCACAGATATAGCGGACATGCAGGTCCCGGAATTCAAGGCAATAGCTGAGGCGCACAACTGTCATCCGGCCATTATCTGCTTGAAGTGGGCTGTGCAGAGAGGACAGATTCCTATTCCTTTCTCGGTATACAAAATGGAATATACGAGCAATCTTGAGTCTACAATTACGGAACCCCTTACCGATGAAGAGATGGCAACCATCGCCACTCTCGAGAAGAACAACCGTCTTGTCAAGGGACAGGTATTCCTGTGGCCCGGCGCAGATGACTGGCATGCCCTCTGGGATGAAGACGGATTTATCGTTGACTGTCCGGATGCTTAATGCTGAGAGGATACATAACATGGATGCGATGAGAGAAATGCTTGCAAAAAGAAAAAAGGGGATGAAATACGCAGGTATACCATCCTTCTGCACGGCTTCCGATCTTGTTATCGAAGCGTGCCTGAAGCAGGCAATGAGATTTGACGACCACGTTCTGGTAGAAGCTACGGCCAATCAGGTCAACCAGTTCGGTGGATATACGGGGATGAAACCCGCAGATTACAGGGATTTTGTATATAAGATCGCTGACGGGATCGGTTTTCCGAGGGAGAGGATCATACTCGGAGGAGATCATCTCGGACCGCTCACATGGCAGGATGAGCCGGAAAAAGAAGCAATGGAGAAATCCGTTGAACTTGTGAAGCTGTTCGTTCTTGCCGGATTCAAAAAGATCCATCTCGATACGAGCATGAGAGTGGCAGATGACCCGAGAGATGAGATGCTCTCCGAT
>JAILRP010000080.1 GCA_024698075.1 Lachnospiraceae bacterium | reverse complement strand
TAATGAAGCCTGCTCCGGCAGGATATCACCATACGATTTCTGCTATTTTGTCCTGACCGATGAAAGGAGCCGCATATATGAACGCATAGACATACGCGTGGACATGATGGTGGACAGCGGCCTTGAAGGTGAGGTGCGGATGCTGCTCGGGCGCGGGCTTACAAAGGATAATGTGAGCATGCACGGCATCGGGTACAAGGAAATGATCGAATACATAGAGGGAAGATGCACGCTTGATGAGGCCGTATATAAGATAAAGCTCAATACGAGGCACTTTGCCAAGAGACAGCTTACATGGTTTCGGAGAGAAAAAGACGTGACTTTCATAGACATAAACGATGAGCGCGGACCGGTCGGGGCTATGATGGAACATCTTAAAGCGAAAGGGATAACAGATGGACGCTAGATTGAGGGAAATATACGTTAAATGCGGGATAGAGCCCGAAGTATACGATTTCGGCGAAAAGATACTCGGGGATCTTACGGGAAGGTTTTCGGAATATGACCGGATAGCGGAATACAACCAGCTGAAAGTGATCGGCGCGATGCGAAAGTGCGGCGTCAGCGAGGCATGCTTCATGCCGTCGAGCGGCTACGGTTACAATGACCTCGGAAGAGATACGCTTGAGAAGGTATATGCCGAAATATTCGGTACGGAAGATGCGCTGGTGCGGCCCCAGATCGCCTGCGGCACACATGCGCTTTCCATCGCTCTTTCGGGAAACTTACGTCCGGGCGATGAGCTGCTCTCGGTGTCAGGCAAGCCCTATGACACCCTCGAGGAGGTCATCGGAATCAGGCCGGCGACAGGTTCGCTCGCCGAATACGGAATAACCTATTCGCAGGTCGACCTTCTTCCTGACGGGTCATTTGACCTTGAAGGCATAAAAAATGCGATAAAACCGTCAACAAAAATGTGCGCCATCCAGCGCTCCAAAGGATATCAGACGCGTCCTTCGCTGTCCGTTTCGGCCATAGGAGCTGCCATTGAGTGCATAAAAAGCGTAAGGCCTGACATCATAGTCATGGTAGACAACTGTTACGGCGAATTCGTAGAATCAACCGAGCCCGGGGACGTAGGGGCCGACATGGTCGTAGGCTCTCTTATAAAGAATCCGGGAGGCGGGCTGGCTCCTTTGGGCGGATATATAGCCGGAAGGCATGACCTCATCGAGAAGACCGCATACAGGCTCACATGCCCCGGCCTTGGAAAGGAAGTTGGAGCGACGCTTGATGTGAACCGTTCCTTCTTCCAGGGACTGTTCCTCGCACCTACGGTAGCGGTCTCGGCTTTGAAAGGTGCCGTGTTCGCCGCATCGATATACGAAAAACTCGGATTTGACGTATGTCCCGGTGCGGATGAAGAGCGTCATGATATAATACAGGCCGTAACGCTCGGCTCGCCCGAAGCGATAAAAGCATTCTGCCAGGGCATACAGTCGGCTGCGCCCGTAGATTCGCACCTGTCGGTCGAACCATGGGACATGCCGGGATATGACAGCGACGTCATAATGGCCGCCGGAGCGTTCATATCGGGAAGCTCGATAGAACTGTCCGCAGACGCGCCCATGAAGGAACCTTACGCTGTTTATTTCCAGGGCGGCCTCACCTGGCCGCACGCCAAGTTCGGGATACTCTCATCCCTGTCGGAACTGGTAAGGGGAAAAATAGTTGATATATACATATAGAGCCGCTTGTGGTAAAATATCCAAGATATAGTATGATATGAGGATAATGTTTTGGCGACTAACGCATTCGGTATAGATCTCGGTACCTATAACATAAAAATATATAACGGTTTTACCGACAGGATAGTATCTCACAAGAACATGATAGCTATCCAGAACAGGCGGAATCTGTTTGCTTACGGCGATGATGCATTTACGATGTATGAAAAATCGCCCGACAATATCAAGGTCACTTTTCCGCTGACATTCGGCGTCATAGCGGACATCAACCACATGCAGATACTGATCCGCAATTTCATCAATGATGAGATGGAAGGCAATATCAGAAGTGCGGACTACTATATATCTGTTCCGACAGATATTACTGAAGTTGAAAAAAGGGCATTTGTCGATCTTGTCAAGGAATCGAACATAAGGGCCAAGAACATTTACATTGTCGAAAAGGCAATTGCCGACGGCATCGGAATGGATACGGAAATGCACAGGTCGCAGGGCTTCCTCGTCGTAAATGTCGGATATGAGACTACCGAGATATCGATCTTAAGCCTCGGAGGCATAGTGCTTTCGAAGCTTATCAAAGTCGGCGGCAAGAAGTTCGATGAATCGATAAGGAACATGATCCGCAAGGAATACAATCTGCTCATCGGCTCTAAGACCGCAGAACAGACGAAGATAGATCTTCCGGAGCTTGAAAAGGCCCAGAGAGATGCTGTCGTTGTCGGCAGGGACATAGTCACCGGACTTCCGGTTGAGCGGACTATCCCGACCATGCTGATCGAGCGGGCGATGCATGAACAGTTTGAGTCGATAATAGACAATGTCCGCCTCATCCTCGAGAGAACGCCGCCGGAGCTTGGCGCAGATATATACAAAAAGGGGATTTTCCTTACAGGCGGAAGCGCCATGATAGGAGATCTGCATGAGCTGATATCGAAGAGCACGGGACTGAATGTGCTCGTATCGCCGAACAGGGAAGGAAGCGTGGCTTTCGGCCTGTCGCAGATAATAAAGAGCGAAAAACTTCAGTCGGTCGTATATACTATGGAAGATTTTTCCGTCTGAACTGATTGGGATATATGGCACGCAAAAGATCAAACAGGAATAAAATCAATATACCAGCCAAATACATTCTGCTCGCACTGTCTGTTATCTGTATCATCATGATGGTGCTTTCTTATGCTACGAACATTATGAGCTATGCTCCGCAGGCGGTTGCGGGGTATACCGTCATTCCTTTCCAGAAGGCAATTTCCTATGCGGGGAGCTGGCTTGCCGGAAGGAGTGAGTCGATCAAAGAGCTCGAAGCCCTCAGGACGGAAAATGAAGAACTGAAGGAACAGGTCGATGAACTGACGATAAAGATCAATGACCTGACAACCGATAAATATGAGCTTGCCGAGCTTCGCCAGCTCATGTCGCTCGATGAACGTTACAGCGATTATCCTACCGTCGGGGCACGCATCATCGGCAAAGATGCCGGCAACTGGTACTCCACGTTTCTTATCGATAAAGGCCGCAATGACGGGATAAAGGTCAATATGAACGTCATGGCCGGAGCGGGACTGGTCGGGATAGTGACATCCGTAGGTCCGAACTGGGCGACCGTCAGATCGATAATCGATGACGATTCGAACATCAGCGCGATGGTACTTAACACTTCCGATACGATGATCGTATCCGGCGATCTTGAAATGTATTCCAAGGGAACGATAAAGTTTTCCGAACTGCGGGATGAAGATGATGCTGTTTCTGCCGGAGACCAGATCGTGACCAGCCAGATAAGCAGCAAATATCTGCCCGGGATCTCGATCGGATATATCAAAGAGATAAATGATGATTCGAACAACCTTACAAAATCGGGATATATCACTCCCGTAGTTGATTTTGAACATCTTGACATAGTACTTGTTGTCACACAGATGAAACAGACGCCCGAATGATATGTACAGAAAGATCACAATGCTGCTGCTCATCCTCATATCATACCTTATCCAGAGCACGATGATAAGGATACTTCCCATGGGCGGGGTCGCACCGAACCTGCTCATCATCCTCACATCCTGTTTCGGTTTCATGCGCGGCAAAAAGGACGGTATGTTCATCGGATTTATATCGGGGCTTATGATCGACATCCTGTTCGGAGGGCTCATAGGTTTTTATGCCCTTGTTTATCTTGTGATAGGATACTTGAACGGCATGTTCGCCTCGATCTTTTATCCCGAAGACGTAAAGCTTCCCGTTGTCCTCATAACGAGCAGTGAGCTCGTTTACTGTTTCCTCATATACGTTTTCCGGTTCCTTATCCAGGGAAGGGTTAGGTTCGGTTATTATTTCCTGCACATCATACTGCCGGAGATAGTTTATACGATCTTTGTCACGATCATCATATATAAGGTTATCCTGCACATAAACGAATGGCTCGAAGACCTTGAAAGAAGGAGCGCCTGATTGTTTTCCGACATCAAGGAATGGCTTAAGGATGCCATTTTTAACCGTTTTACATTACTTCTTATCGTATACGCCGTTCTGATCGTAATACTCGTTCAGCGTCTGTTCGTGATGCAGATAATAAACGGACAGGATTACCTCAACAATTTTAAGCTGACGATCAAAAAAGAGAATACTCTGAAGAGCACAAGGGGCAACATATATGACAGAAACGGCAAGCTCCTTGCATATAACAAGCTTGCCTATACGGTCACCATAGAAGACAACTTTGAATCCGGCAAGAAAAAGAACGCGCTCATCAACGATTCCATATACCGTGCGATAAAGATCGTAGAATCGTGCGGTGACAGCGTGACAAATGATTTTAACATCATACTGAATGATGACGGAAGATACGAGTTTGCGGTGTCTGGAAGCAAGCTCACAAGGTTTCTTGCCGACATATACGGCCACAAGCTCACTGACGATCTGACGACCGCGGAACGTAACAGTACGCCCGATGACATCATCGAATACCTTGCAGACTCAAAAAAATACGGCATAGGGCATACCGTGATAGATGAAAACGGAGACAGCAGGTTTGTTCCCCTTGAAGGTTATACAAAGGAGGAAGTCCTGAAGATAGTCACGGTCCGATACCAGCTTTCCACGAACAGCTATCAGAAATACCTGTCAACGGTCATCGCGGATGATGTCAATGATGACACCGTCGCCGCAATAAAGGAAAATTCGGATATCCTGCAGGGCGTCGGGATAGAAGTGAACACCCTGCGGCAGTATAATGAATCCGAGTATTTCGCCCATATAATCGGCTATACCGGAAATGCCTCGCCGGATGACCTGGCAGAGCTTGCAGGCTCTCCCCATGAATACAACGGCGCGGATATGGTCGGCAAATCCGGGATAGAAAAATCAATGGAGGAATACCTTCAGGGGACCAAGGGCAAAGATGTCATATATGTCGATAACATGGGAAAGATAATCGAATCGGTATCCCACGTTGACCCGAAAGCCGGTGCAGATGTTTACCTCTCGATAGATTCCGACCTCCAGAAAGCCGTATACAGCATGCTCGAGCAGAAGCTCGCCGGCATACTTGTTTCCAAGATCATCAACTCAAAGACTTACAACAACGATGTTGTAAAATCGTCCCTCATGATGATCCCGATCGATGATGTATATTATGCCCTGATCAACAATAACGTAATAGATACGGACCATATGGGCGGTGAAAATGCCGCGGAATACGAAAAGCAGGTTCATGCGGCCTTTCTCACAAAACAGGCATCGGTCATGCAGATGCTGCGGGATGAGCTCATGACCGGAAAGACGCCATATCGGGAACTACCCGATGAGATGAAGGTTTATGAGAGCTTCATCGTAACAAGGCTCATGTCCCAGTCACTCGGGGTCCTTGTTTCCGACCTCATAGACAGGGATGACAGCACCTATATAAACTGGACGACGAACGAGACTATAAGCCTTAACGAATATCTTCACTACTGTCTGGCAAACAACTGGATGGATGTGACGAAATTCAAGCTTGAGAGCCAGTATTCCGATTCGGAGGAAGTCTATTCCCAGCTGGTCGATTTTATCATAGACGATCTTTCCGGAAGCGGTGCCTTCGGCAAAAAGATGTATAAGTACATGATCGCCGATAATGAGATCACGGGCAAACAGCTCTGCATGATACTGTATGAGCAGAAGATCCTTTACGGAAATGCATCGGATAAGGAAATGCTCGAGAGCGGTGCAAAGACGCCGTATGATTTTATCATCAATAAGATATCGAACCTCGAGATAACGCCGTCAATGCTCGCGCTCGATCCGTGTTCGGGCTCATGTGTCGTGGCCAACACGAACGGTGAGCTTTTAGCGCTCGTCACATATCCGGGTTATGACAATAACAGATTTGCGAATTCGATCGATTCCGATTATTATGCGAAGCTGCTGTCGGATCTTGCGAGCCCGCTTTATAATAACGCCACGCAGCAGATGACTGCACCCGGTTCGACTTTCAAACCGCTTTCGGCAGCCTGCGCGCTTGAAGAAGGTGTTGTCAATACAGGCGAGACCATCTGGTGCAACGGCGTATTTGATTATTTTGACGTGGAAAAACAGTGCTGGGTTTATCCCGGAGGACACAGCGGACTTGATGTCATAGGCGCGATCGGTAATTCGTGCAACGTATTTTTCTACGAAGTGGGATACCGGCTCGCCACCAATAACCGGACGGCAAATTATGATGAAGAGCGCGGACTTGCCCGGCTGAAGAAATACGCAGACCTTTTCGGCCTGACTACGAAGACCGGGATCGAAATGGAAGAGAACATGCCGAAGTTTTCCGATGAGCTTCCCGTCGATTCGGCTATAGGGCAGGGAAGCCACAACTATACAACGGTCGGGCTTTCAAGGTATGTAACGACCATCGCTTCGCGTGGGACATGCTATAAGTATACCCTGCTCGACAAGATAGTAAGTGCCGACGGGACCGTTATCAAATCGGCATCGCCCGAGATACAGACCAGTGTTGTCTTTGCCGACAGCACTTGGGACCAGATATACAAAGGCATGAGGATAGTTGTTCAGAAGGCTGCTGCTTTCCGCGGATTTCCGATCCAGTGTGCTGGAAAGACGGGAACGGCCCAGACCAGCAAATCCCGTACGAATCATGCCGTTTTCATCGGATTTGCGCCTTACGACGATCCCGAAGTCACAGTCGCCACACGTATAGCCTACGGTTATACATCGGCTAACGCGGCACAGCTTTCCAAGGATGTGCTGAGCTATTATTTCAAGACAGAAGATGCCGATACCCTTGTAAACGGCATAGCGGACGAGGTTTCAAACGAGATCATCGAAGACTGATGCACTGCCTGCTTATGTTCAAAAACGGAAGGTGAGACTATGAGAGAAGCTGTTGTGATCAAAAGTTTTCCAAACGGGTTAAAGCTGATCCTTAACCCCGATATGCCTTTTGAGAACCTGTATGTGGAGTTTGCGCAGAAGCTCATCGAAAGCGAAAGGTTTTTAGGGGATGCCAAGCTTGTTCTTACTTTTGAAGGGAGAAAGCTTTCCGACCTTGAGGAGAGGGCATTGATAGAAGCTTTCGGGGAGTACACCAATGTCACGGTCCTGTGCATCATGGACAGGGACGAAAAAAAGAACCAGGTGTTCATACAGGCGGCGAACGCTTTTTCGCCGAGCGGCAAGACTGAGAACACTTCGGTATATAAAGGGACGCTTCACGCCGGACAGAACCTTGAAACCGAAGGGAGCATAGCCGTTCTCGGGGATGTCAATCCCGGGGCGAGCATTACTGCGGCAGGTTCCGTTGTTGTACTCGGGACCGTATACGGGGATGTCTCGGCAGGTTCAAAAGGGGATGAGGGTTCGTTCGTCGCAGCCCTTGACATAAAAGCCGAGGCCATAACGGTATGCCAGAGTGCCTGCCGGATGTTTACCAAAAACGCCGGCTTCCTCCGCAAGATCGCGGGGGCCAAGATCATATATTTTAACGGCGAGGAGGCCGTATGCGAAGATATCACAAAGGAATTCTTAGCTGATATCCCGTTCTGACAAAGATGTTTGAGAACTATAATTTTAAAAAATATGATTTCATACTGGTCCTGCTGTGCATCGCCATCACGTCTCTCGGGATCGTGTTCATAAAAAGTGCCGATGAGTCATATGTGCGGCATCAGCAGGAAGGCTTTGTGCTCGGATTGATACTGATGGTGATCGTTTCGTTCATCAGTTATTCTTTTGTGCTCAAATTTTACTGGATGATATATGCGGTAAGCATCGCGCTTCTCGTCATGGTCCAGTTTTTCGGTGCATCCGGCGGCGGTGCTCAGCGATGGTTCGAGATCGGAGGGATAAGGTTCCAGCCGTCCGAGCTGGTCAAGATATTATTGATTTTATTTTATGCCGCGTTTATTATGAAACATAAGGAAAACATTAATACGGTGCGTATGATCGTGGCCTGCGTGGTGCTGATCATACCTCCGACAGCCCTTATATTCAAACAGCCCGATCTGTCGACGACGATCATGATAATCGCGATCTTTGCCGTCGTCATGTTCATCGGCGGGCTAAGCTGGAAAGTCATCGGCGGAGCGATCCTGATCGGTGTTCCGTCATTCATTCTCGCACTGAGATATCTTATGCGGGATGACGTCCATCTGATCAAGGAATACCATAAAGGCCGCATACTTGCATGGCTCTATCCCGATGAATACGGCCTCACTGAGGCATATCAGACGCTTAATGCCATGACTGCCATAGGTTCCGGCCAGCTTTCCGGAAAAGGGATCAACAACAACGTTGTGGCATCTGTTAAGAACGGCAATTTCATTTCCGCCGCGCATACCGATTTTATTTTTGCGGTCATAGGAGAGGAGCTCGGATTTGTAGGATGCTGCGTCGTTATAGGGCTTCTGTTCCTTATCGCGATAAGCTGCATACTTATCGCCAGACGTGCCAAAGATGTAGGCGGACAGATAATCGCCGGCGGAATGGGCGGACTGATAGGTATCCAGACATTTATCAACATAGGCGTTGTTACGGGACTTTTGCCCAATACAGGACTGACGCTTCCTTTTGTCAGCTACGGTCTTACCAGCCTGGTAAGCCTTTTTATCGGGATGGGCTTTGTGCTGAACGTTAAGCTTCAGTCACCCGCGGGAGAATACTTCGAAGGAGAATTCTGATGAATATTGGTCTTATTGCACATGAATCCAAAAGAAAGCTTATGCAGAATTTCTGCATTGCATATAGGGGGTCTCTCAGCAAGCACAAGCTTTTTGCCACCGGCACTACCGGAAGGCTCATTGAGGAAGTAACGAACCTTTCCGTGCATAAATATCTGGCAGGCAATCTGGGGGGTGAACAGCAGATAGGGGCTCAGATCGAACATAATGAGATCGACCTGATGATCTTTCTGCGCGATCCGCTGGCTCCCGAGCTTCACAAGCCTGACATCAACTATATAGTAAGGCTCTGTGACATGCATAACATTCCGCTTGCCACCAATCTGGCAACGGCCGAGCTTCTTATCAAATCACTTGACAGAGGGGACATGGAGTGGCGTGAAATGTATAAATAAAACGGCCGCGGCCGGACTGCTCCTTACCATATCTATGCTTCTTACGGCGTGCTCGGGCAGAGTACCGTATCCGTTCGATCCGGATTCGGGAAATGCCGCAGTAAACATCAGCACACCGTCATCATCCGCGCTCGAACCGTTTGCGGCGGATATATGCGTCACCGACAATGATTTTGAAGCACTTTCCCTTGCAATAGACGAGTCTGAGGCGGGAGGGCTGTTTGACGCGACTGATGCCGAGACGGTCTACGCCAAAAATGTTCATGAAAAGCTCAACCCGGCGTCCCTGACGAAAGTCATGACCGCTTACATAGCGCTTAAATACGGACATCTTGAAGACACACTGACCGCATCCGCAAATGTGCTCATACAGGAATCGGGCGCACAGCTCCTCGGGATCAAGGAAGGGGATAAGATGACGCTTGAGCAGGCACTTAATGCGCTGCTCCTTTATTCAGCAAATGATGCGGGCGTGCTCATCGCCGAATATCTGTCCGGAAGCGTAGAAAGCTTTGCCGCAGTCATGAATGACGAGGCTAAAAAGCTCGGTGCGACCAATACTCATTTTACGAATCCCCACGGACTGACTGATGAAGCACACTATACCACGGCATACGATCTTTACCTCATGTTCAATGCGGCGATGCAGTATGAGCAGTTCCGCCGGATAATCAACACGACCGAATACAAGAGCACATATAAGGACCGTGAGGGAAACCCCAAGACAATAGAGATATCGACGACCAATGCCTATCTTAAGGGCGATATCGCCGCACCTTCGGGAGTGAACGTCATAGGCGGCAAGACGGGGACGACGAAGGCCGCCAAAAGCTGCCTGATCCTTCTGTCGAACGGGCCTAACGAGCATACTTATATATCGGTGATATTGGGATCCGAAGACCATGAGAGCCTGTACCGCAACATGACCACGCTGCTTGAGGACATAAACTGAATGGTGTTGTCATTTATGCCCAAATAATCTATAATCTCTATATAATCTTTAATAAAAGGAGGATCTGAAATGATTCAGCTTATTGTTGGAGCCAAGGGCAAAGGCAAAACAAAACATTTACTTGAGAAAGTGAACAATGCCGTTAAGACAGTTGACGGCAATATCGTCTATCTTGACAAGAACTCAAAGCATATGTATGAGCTCAAAAACAGGATCAGGCTTATCAATACATCAGAATTTCCTTTTTCATCAACCGATGAATTTTTTGGCTTTATCTGCGGTATAGTATCGCAGGATCATGATCTTCAGGAACTGTATCTCGACAGCTTCATGGATGTCGCTTTTATTAAAGATAAGAGTCTCATAGAAGGAGTTCTCGACAAGTTCGAGGTTATAAGCTCTCAGTTTTCCGTTGATTTTGTCATCAGCGTTTCGTTAGAGGTGGACGAAGTACCGGAAAAATACAGATCGAAGGTAATAGTGGCTCTTTAATAGTATGATCTTAAGAGAAAGTCCCGGGAAACCGGGACTTTCATTAAAGTTTATATATGCTGAAGTTCAGGAGAGGAAACAAAAAACAAAAACAGGACATGCCTTCCAAGAAAGTGACCAGATACCGCAAGCCCATAAGCTTCAATCCGGGAGTTCTGGTCTTTCTTGGTATTTTTGTGTATATAATCATAATGGTCGTTTCCTACTTCCGCCAGACACATATCACGCCTTATGAGGTCAAGCTCGGATCCCTTGCGATAAACAACACTTACGACGGTGTCATACTCCGTGAAGAGACGGTTGTCACGAGCGATTTTTCCGGATATATCAATTATTATGCACGCGAATCCGAGAAAGTTAACGCCTATTCCATGGTCTATACCGTCGATTCTACCGGAAAACTGGCTGAGATGATAAGCGATGAAGCGGAAGAAGGCAGTTCGCTGTCAAACGAGAGCCTTTCCGACGTAAAGAACAGCATATCTGATTTTGCTGTTGATTTTAAGCCCGAAAACTATATCGATACGTACAATTTCAAATACAATATCGAGGGCACGGTTTTAAAGCTCGCCAACACCGCCGTTCTGGCCAATATTGACAAGCTCCGCGCCGAAAACTATGCCGATTCCATTGATTTCGGCTATGCACCGGCATCAGGCGTCATCCAGTACTATACCGACGGATATGAGACCCTGACACCGGAGACCATAACCCCGGAGCAGGTGAACCGTGAGGGCTACGAAAAGAACGTACTTCATTCAAATGACCTCATATCGGAAGGTGACAGCGCATATAAGCTGATTACGAGCGAACTGTGGACGGTCCTCATTGAGATAGATGAAGAGCGTGCAGAGTCGCTTGCCGATACAAATTATATCGAGGTACGTTTTCTCGAGAACAACTATACGTCTTGGGCAGCGGTCAGCGTTCTTCGCCAGAACGGGAAAACTTACGCCAAGCTTGATTTCAACAATTCGATGATAACTTTTGCTTCCGACAGGTTCATCGAGATAGAGCTTCTCGATAACGCGCGGGAAGGACTGAAGATACCTAATTCGGCCATAGTTGAACGAACATTCTATCTGATCCCTGAAGATTATCTGACAAGCGGCGGCAATTCCGGCGATCAGGGCTTCAACCGTGAATCATACCTTGAAGATGGAACGCTTTCCACCGAATTTGTACCGGCAACGATTTATAACAACGCCGACGGAATGCTGTATGTCGATGAGTCCGTGTTCAAGGTGGGAGATTATGTCATAAAGCCCGAAGACGGGGAGCGATATCCGATATCCAAGCAGGCTTCCCTGATAGGCGTTTATAACATCAACAAGGGTTATGCGGATTTCAAGCAGATAACCGTGCTGAACAAAAACGAAGAATACTCAATAGTAAAGTCCAACAGCGAATACGGCCTGTCGGTATATGACTACATAGCTCTTCGGGGCGATTCCATTACCGAAAATGCATTCGTATATGATTAAGGCCGTAAAAGGTGGGAATATGATAAAAGAAAACTTAAATGAAGTAAGAAAGAAGATCGATGAAGCCAGAGCACGCGCCGGACGGAATGATGATGTGACGCTGATCGCCGTTTCCAAGACTAAGCCGGTTTCCATGTTAAGGGAAGCTTATGATGCAGGAGTCCGTGATTTTGGCGAGAACAAGGTCCAGGAGATCGTCGAAAAATATCCTGAGCTTCCGGACGATATCAGATGGCATCTCATCGGGCATCTTCAGACAAATAAAGTCAAATACATAATCGACAAGGTATGCCTCATACATTCGGTTGACACATATAAACTTGCCGAAGAGATAAGCCGCCAGGCCGTAAAGCATGATGTTACTGCCAAGATACTGATAGAGGTGAATGTTGCCGAAGAAGAGAGCAAATTCGGCGTAAAACCCGAAGAAACGCTTTCCCTCTGTGAGCAGATAAGCACTCTGCCCAATATTGAGATCCACGGTCTTATGACGGTTGCGCCATATGTTTCGGATCCGGAGGAGAACAGGGCTGTATTTTGTGCTCTCAGGGAATTATTAGTTGACATAGCGGGCAAAAACATTGATAATGTTTTTATGGACTGTCTGTCTATGGGCATGTCCGGCGATTATACCGTTGCTGTCGAAGAAGGAGCCTCATACGTGAGGGTCGGCACATCGATATTCGGACAAAGGGAGTATAAGAGGGTCGAAGGATAGGAGATCATTATGGGTTTACTTGACAAAATGCTTGATGCAATGAAATATGATGACGGAGATGAGTACGAGGAAGAAGGATATTATGACGATGATTATGAAGAGAAGCCTTCCCATTCCGTCAGAAACAGAGCGGTAAAATCACAGACGATCAACGATGAGGAGCCCGCAAAGCCCAAAGCACAGGCAAGGACACCCAGAAACGTGAGATCAAGGATGATGAGCAACGGTATGGAAGTCTGTGTCATCAAACCGACTTCCGTTGATGATGCCCGTCAGATAACGGACACGCTGCTCGATAATCATACGGTGCTGCTCAACATGGAAGGGCTTGATGTGGATATGGCTCAGAGGATAATCGATTTTACGAGCGGCAGCACTTATGCGATAGAAGGGAATCTTCAGAAGATATCACATTATATTTTCATACTGACGCCAAAGAACGTAGATGTGTCGGGTGATTTTCAGGAGATATTATCCGGAGCCTTCGATGTTCCGGCACTGAACAACAAGTTTTAAGACTTAGGCTTCCGATGAAAAGTCGGAAGCTTTTTTTGGAAGAAATATGGAAAACGATCTTACCATCAAATATAACCAAAGCGGCAGCTATGATGTAGTCATAAGAGACGACCTTTCAGAGCTCGGAAGCCATATAGGCGGACTGTTTCCCGCTCTTAAGCGGATCTTCATAGCCACCGACTCTAACGTTGCCCCTCTTTATCTTGAAGATGCACGCAAAAGCGTCGGGCCTTATTGTGAAAAAGTCATCTGCCACATCATAGAAGCCGGTGAGGAGCATAAGAACCTTACGGAGATAAGCGCATGTTATGATAAGCTGATGGAGGCCGATTTTAACCGCTCCGATCTTATCATGGGGCTTGGAGGCGGTGTCGTGGGCGACATGGCCGCATTCGTCGCTTCCACATATATGAGGGGATGCCGCTTTGTAAATGTTCCGACGACTCTGCTTGCAATGGCTGATTCAGCTGTCGGCGGAAAATGCGGTGTAAACTATGACAGATACAAGAACATGATCGGAAGCATCTACATGCCGTCGCTCGTATATGAGGCCGCGGGGGTGACAAAAAGCCTTCCCGACAGGGAGTATTCATCCGGCATGGCAGAGATAATAAAGGCCGCTCTTATTAAGGACGGAATGTTCTATGAATGGCTGATCTCGGAATTCCCGCTAATCATGGACCGCGATGAGGGTATGATAAAGGAAATGCTCTGCAAAGCCGTGGGCATCAAGCAGTATTTTGTCACAAAGGATCCATATGAGGCTAAGGAACGCATGATGCTGAACCTCGGGCATACGATAGGGCATGCTCTCGAAAAACATTTCTGTTTCAGATACTCGCATGGAGAATGTGTTGCGCTCGGGACCGTCGCCGCCGCGTACATCTCGTATAAACGTTCATACCTTACTACGGAAGAATTTTATGAGATAAGGGACATGTTCGTGCCGTTCGGACTGCCAATAAGCCTTGACAGGTTCGATACCGAAGATGTCTGTTCAAATATCGCGCATGACAAGAAGAATACGGGCAGCTCGCTCAAGTTCATACTTCTCAAAAAGATCGGTAAGGCATTTATATGCGATGATGTCACGAAAGAGGAGATAGTGGAAGCCATAGAAAATCTTATTGTGGAGCTTTGATATGAAACCAAAGGCAAAAAGATTCATGATCGATATAATAGTCCTTGCGGTGCTTACCGCGATCGACAGATTCAGCAAGATGTGGGCGGTCGATACGCTTCAGGGCAATGACGGGATCCCCGTGATCAATGGCGTGCTCGAACTGTTCTATCTGCCGAACGGAAATACCGGAGCCGCATTCGGTATGCTGTCAGGCCATAGGATCCTGTTTCTCGCCATAGCTGTCATTGTGATCGCCGTGATATTATATCTTGTATACAATATCCCGGAAGGTTACAAGGCGGTTGAGATACTTCTCATCTTTATAGCCGCCGGCGGCGCGGGGAACATGATAGACCGTTTCTTTCAGGGCTACGTAGTTGACTTCATATATATATCACTTATAAACTTCCCGATATTCAATGTCGCGGACATGTATGTAAGCATCTGCACGGTCGTTCTGGCCGTAATAGTTCTGTTCAGGCTGAAGGAAGATGACTATACGAAGCTTGAGGATGCTTTTTCGGCACCTCTTGCTCGGATTTTCGGCAAAAAAGGCTCAAAATGAAACAATACCGTCTTACTGTTGAAGAAGATCAGGAAAATGAGAGGATCGACAGGTACATTTGCAATGTGCTTGCCGATCTTTCGCGTTCATATATACAAAAGCTTTGTGACGGCGGAAGCATAACGGCAAACGGCAGGACGGTAAAGCCAAGCTTCAGGGTGAAGCCCGGTGATGAGATAGAAGTAATTGCACCGGAGACCGTCATTCCTGATATACTGCCGGAGGACATCCCTCTTGATATATTATATGAAGATGATGACGTGCTTGTCGTGAACAAACCTAAGGGAATGGTCGTACATCCGGCACCCGGACATTATTCCCATACACTTGTGAATGCCGTAATGTACCACTGCCATGATCTGTCCGGAATAAACGGTGTGACACGGCCCGGCATAGTCCATAGGATAGACAAGGATACTTCCGGATCTGTAATCATATGCAAAAATGATGCCGCTCATATCTCTATTGCCGGACAGTTGGAGGAACATTCCCTCAAACGTGAATATATCGGAATAGTAACGGGTGTTATGGAAAACCCCAGCGGAACTGTGGATGCTCCGATCGGAAGATCCTCAAATGACCGGAAGAAAATGGCTGTCGTTGCCGGTGGCAAGAGGGCAGTGACCCATTATGAGGTAGAGCAGCAACTTAACGGATTTTCGCTGGTGAGGTTTTCCCTTGAGACCGGAAGGACTCATCAGATACGTGTCCATATGGCGTCGATACATCATCCGCTTGCCGGAGATGAGGTTTACGGAAACGGCAAAAAGACTCCCGTTCCGACCTTCGGACAGGCGCTGCACGCCCGGATCCTGGGCTTTTCTCACCCGCGTACGGGGGAATATATAGAGACTTTTGCCCCCGCTCCGGAATATTTTGGCAAATTTTTAAATCTATGTAAATAAATTGTTAAAATTCCACAGAATATATAGTCAATTTTCAATTCTTATGGTAAAATATGGTCATTATATGCGATGAACATATAAAATAAAATGCGGAGGGTTACTTATGAGCGAAGAAAACAACAGTATCAGCAATCCGTACACAGGCACATCAAAGCTTAGTGATTCGGAAGTGACGTCAATGCTTTCCAAGGTTAAAGACGGCGACATGCAGGTGATCGCACGTCTGATCGTGGAAATGAAGAACGAGAACGAGCAGGCTCAGAAACGTATTAAGATCCAGAGCATATTCTCATTATGTGCATCTGTTCTGTGTCTTATACTTCTGATCGTCATGCTTGTTACGGTCAAGAAGTTCATTCCGCAGGTGGAAGCAGCCGTTGCTAATGCAAACACACTCATCGTTTCTGTTACCGATGAGGTCACAAAGGTTTCTGCTGTAGTTGATGATGCTACCGCGATCATCAATCAGGCAAGCGATGCAATGACAGAAGCCAGTGCAGCGATCACAACCGCAAGCGGTGCCATCGAGCAGGTTAACGGCATGATGGGCGAGGTTCAGTCAGTTGTCTCCAATCTCGACAAGAGCACACAGGAACTTGCTGCTGTAGATCTGAACGGAATGCTTGACAATGTTAATTCACTCGTAGCTACGAGTGAAGCCAGTGTTCAGGATACCGTTAAGAAGATCGACGATGTTGATCTTGACTCACTGAACAAGGCCATTAAGGATCTGAGCACGATCATCGCTCCTTTGGCAAAACTTTTTAAGAAATAAGTAACAGATCACAAATCATATTTAAGAAGGTATCTTTATGATCGGCGCTGACGCTATCGTAAAATGCCTGGAAAAAGAAGGGGTAACAACGCTTTTCGGGTATCCGGGAGTCGCGATTTGCCCCTTCTTTAACAGCATTTTGAAATCCAAAATAAAATCAGTGCTTGTCAGGAGTGAGCAGAATGCTGCTCATGCGGCAAGCGGATATGCAAGAGTGACTGGCAAAGTCGGAGTCTGCGTGGCAACAAGCGGCCCCGGCGCCACCAATCTTATCACAGGTATCGCAACGGCTTATGCCGATTCGATACCTCTTATATGTATAACAGGACAGGTCGATTCAATGCTTCTCGGAAGCGATGTTTTTCAGGAGGCTGACATTACCGGCGCTGCCGAAAGCTTCGTCAAATACAGTTATCTCGTTAAAGATGCAGCCGAGATCCCCAGGATCATGAAGGAAGCCTTTCATTTGGCATCAACCGGAAGAAAAGGGCCTGTTCTCATCGATGTCCCGATAGATATCCAAAATCATCCGATCCAGACTTTTAAATATCCCGAGTCTGTAAAGCTGCGTACATATAAGCCTACGGTCAAGGGCCATGCCGTTCAGCTGAAGAAGGTCGGCCGTGAACTTGCCAAAGCCAAAAAGCCGCTGATACTGGCCGGAGGCGGGGTCATATTATCAGATGCGGTATCCGAGCTGAATGATTTTGCGCACAGATACGGCATTCCGGTCGTTTCCACGATGATGGGGATAAGTTCGATGTCCAGCGACGATCCCCTGTATTTAGGCATGATCGGAAACAACGGAAGATCCTATGCCAACCGGGCCATGCAGGAATCGGATCTCCTTATAGTGACAGGTGCCCGTATTGCAGACAGGGCTGTATCATCGCCCAATCTTGTCACCAACAATACGGTTCTCATACATATTGACGTGGATCCTGCCGAGATAGGCAAGAATGTCGGGCCCACGATACCCATAGTCGGTGATATAAAGCATGTTTTTGCCGATCTTATGAAAGATCCGGTATCCTGTGATTTTTCATCCTGGGTAGGTACGCTTTCGTCCTACAGAAAGGCCGAGGCTCCCAGGAAAGCTCCGCGCAGGTCATATATCGATCCTGCGAAGTTCGTTGAGATGCTTTCATCAAAGCTTGAAGATGATGCCGTATATGTTGCCGACGTTGGCCAGAACCAGATGTGGTCATGCGGATATTACGTATCCAAATCCGGCAGGTTCTTAACGAGCGGAGGCATGGGCACGATGGGATATTCGATCCCGGCGGCGCTCGGGGCAAAACTCGGGGATATGAAACGTCAGGTCGTAGCGGTCTGCGGTGACGGTTCTTTCCAGATGGCAATGTGCGAGCTTGCCACCATGGTATCAAATGACATTCCCGTAAAGATGATCGTCTTTAACAACGGATATCTCGGGCTCGTTAGAGAATATCAGCATAATACATATAATTCCTATTCCATGGTAGAACTCGGTAACACTCCGGATCTTTCCAAGATAGCCGAAGCATACGGCATTCCTTTTGTCAGGCTGAAGAGCCAGGCCAAAATGGAAGAGACTATCGACAGTTTCCTTGAGCAAAAGGGATCAGGGCTTATGGAGTGTATACTCGATCCCATGGATACGGTAAGGTAGGCATTTATGAAGAGATTGTATTCAATTCTTGTTGAGAACAGATCAGGTGTTCTTTCCAAAGTCAGCGGCCTGTTCGCCAGGAGATGTTTTAATATCGACTCACTTGCTGTCGGAGAAACAGATGACACTTCTGTTTCATGCATCACTATCGTCAGTTCCGGGGATAAGGGCACGCTTGAGCAGATTGAAAAGCAGCTCAACAAAAAGATAGATGTCATCAAGATCAAGACATTTTCCGAGGAAGAGAGCATATCCCGTGAGCTCATGCTCGTCAAGGTCAAGTATACAAAAGCAAACCGCCGTGAGATAATGGAGGTCTGTGAGATACTTGATGCCAAGATCGTTGACATGTCCAAAAACCTGATGCTCATACAGATATGCGATACCCCCGAAAAAACGGCTCTTCTTCTGAAGATGCTCGGCGGTGTGCCCATTATAGAAGTCGCAAGGACGGGCACCCTTGCGCTCCAAAAGTGCACGTTGTCGGATCAGGCATAAAAATTTTCGGGCGCAGCCCGGCAGATTGGAGTAACAAAAAATGGTCAGAGTAATCCAGCTTATCGTTGACAATACTTCCGGTGTTCTTTCAAGGATATCGGGACTTTTTTCCAGGCGCGGGTATAATATCGAGAGCATAACCGCAGGAATAACGGCCGATCCGAGATACACAAGGATAACGATAGTTACGAGCGGCGACGAGAACATTCTCGAACAGATAGAAAAACAGGTAGGAAAGCTCATAGACGTACGTGACATACGGGTTCTCGATCCCGAAGATTCCGTTTACAGGGAGCTTGTACTCATAAAAGTCAAAGTCGGCGAGGAAAAGAGGCAGGCGCTTATAACTGTATGTGATGTTTTCCGCTCAAAGATCATAGATATAACAAAAGATTCCATGATAATCGAGCTGACAGGCACACAGTCAAAGGTAGGGGCATTTATCGAGCTTCTCAGCGATTATGAGATACTCGAGCTGGCACGTACCGGTATTGCGGGCCTTCGCCGCGGCAGTGACGGAGTTATTCATCTGAATGATTAACTATAGATAAAACTTAGGAGGGAAATGCAATGCAAAGGATTTTTTATCAGGAGGACTGCAACCTGTCTATGCTTGAGGGCAAGACCATCGCTGTGATAGGTTACGGAAGCCAGGGACACGCTCATGCGCTCAACGCAAAGGAAAGCGGATGCCATGTCATCATCGGACTTTATGAAGGATCTAAGAGTTGGAAGCGCGCACAAGAGCAGGGATTTGAAGTGTATACGGCCGCCGAGGCTGCCAAGAAGGCAGATATCATAATGATCCTCATAAACGATGAGCTTCAGGCTGATATGTACAAAAAGGACATCGAGCCGAACCTCGAGCCCGGCAATATGCTTATGTTCGCTCACGGCTTCAATATTCATTTCGGATGCATCAAGCCTCCTAAGTCTGTTGACGTTACGATGGTCGCTCCCAAAGGCCCCGGCCATACCGTAAGAAGCGAATATCAGGCCGGCAAAGGTGTTCCCTGCCTTGTTGCAGTTGAGCAGGATGCTTCCGGAAAGGCCCTCGACATCGCCCTGGCATATTCACTTGCTATCGGCGGAGCAAGAGCCGGCGTACTTGAGACAACATTCAGGACCGAGACCGAAACAGACCTGTTCGGTGAGCAGGCTGTTCTGTGCGGCGGTGTATGCGCACTCATGCAGGCCGGTTTTGAAACACTCGTTGAGGCTGGATATGATGAGAGAAACGCCTACTTTGAGTGCATACATGAGATGAAGCTGATCGTTGACCTCATCTATCAGTCCGGATTTGCCGGAATGAGATATTCGATAAGCAATACGGCCGAATACGGTGATTATGTGACGGGTCCTAAGATCATAACGGAAGACACCAAGAAAGCCATGAAGAAGATTCTTTCAGACATACAGGACGGCACATTTGCCAAGGAATTCCTTCTCGATATGTCTCCTGCAGGCAGAAAGGTACATTTCAATGCCATGAGAAAGCTCGCCGCAGAGCATCCTTCAGAGAAGGTCGGAGAAGAGGTCAGAAAACTCTACTCATGGAACAATGAGGAAGACAAGCTCATAAACAACTAAAACGGTTTAATCCTTCGGAGGGCATGTATTGAAGACGATAATCACGATCGGAAGACAGTTTGGTACAGGCGGACACGAGATAGGGCAGAAGCTGGCAGAAAAGCTCGGCATCAAATGCTATGACAAGGATCTTATCAAACGTGTTGCCCAGGAATCGGGACTGTGCGCCGAGATACTCGAGCATAATGATGAGCGTCCCACGAGCAGTTTCCTTTATAATCTGGTCATGGATACTTATTCGTTCGGCATAACCAATTCAAGTTACGTGGATATGCCGCTTTCACACAAGGTATTTCTGGCCCAGTTCGATACGATCAAAAAGATCGCGGACGAAGGGCCGTGTGTTATCGTCGGAAGATGTGCCGACTATGCGCTCGCAGATTATCCTAACGTTTTAAATCTGTTCATATACGGGGATATGAGCAAGCGCATATCAAGGGTCATGAACAAATACAGCGTATCCGAAAAGGATGCGAAAGACATGATCCTGAAGAAGGATAAACAGCGCGCAAGCTATTATAATTATTATTCTACAAAAAAATGGGGCAAAGCGGAAACATACAATCTCTGCGTTGATTCGACCGTACTCGGACGTGACGGTACGGTCGAGCTCCTTTACCAGTTTGTAAACGATTACGAGAATATGATCAACGGGTGACCTGCTTTGAACGAATCCGGCGGTAAGGGCAACAATTTTTTTAAGAACGGAATGAACGGGCTTCTGATAGTATGCGGAGGCATATTCTTTTATTACATTCTGTTCCATTCCGACAAGCTGTATGGGCTCGTCCGGTATGTGATATCCATCCTGACCCCGCTCATCGCAGGACTTGTAATAGCATATGTCCTGAATCCCGTTATGCGCTTTATCGAGAAAAAGATCCTTAGCCCCGTTTGGAACAGGATAAAAGCAAAGATAAAGCACACGTTCAAAAAAGATGCAAAGGTCATAAGAGTAATCAGCGCATTTCTGACCGTGATATTGTTCATATCGGTAATATATGCGCTCGTAATGACGATATTTCCCCAGCTCATCATCAATATCCAGAGCATCATTTCGAGGATACCGGGCTATCTCCTGAATGTGAACGATTATTATTCCGAAGTGCTCGCCAATTATCCGAAGCTTGAGACGATACTCACGCAGTCGAGCATTGATATGTCCCAGATGTTCAACAAGGTGCTTCCGTATCTTGAGGAGCTCCTTCGGAAAACGCCATCAAGCCTCCTCGGCAGCATCATAGTCATATTCAAGAGCGTTCTGAATTTCATTATCGGAATAATCATTTCGCTTCACCTTCTCATAGACAAGGAAAAATTCCTTGCACAGTCCAAGAAGGTGGTCTATGCGTTTTTAAAGCGGGAGAGGGCCAATAACCTTATAAATAATCTCCGTTATTCAGACAAGATATTCGGCGGATTTATAACCGGAAAAGTCATAGATTCGATAATAATCGGATTTCTGTGTTATTTCGGAATGCTCATAATGAAGCTTCCCTATGCGGTCCTGATATCGGTCGTTATTGGAATAACAAATGTTATTCCATATTTCGGGCCGTTCATAGGGGCCATTCCTTCGGGATTTTTCATACTGATGGTGGATCCGAAGAAATGTCTTATTTTTGTTATATTTATAATAATCCTGCAGCAGTTTGACGGTAATATACTCGGACCTAAGATACTCGGAGATTCAACGGGGCTTAACAGTTTCTGGGTTATTTTCTCAATAACCGTATTTTCCGGACTTTTCGGGGTCTGGGGAATGTTTATCGGGGTGCCTGCGTTTGCGGTCATTTATGCGGCCTTCAGGACGCTCATCAACCGCAGGCTTGAGATAAAACATATGCCGAGTGCCACATCTTATTATATTGAATCGGATTATGATCCCGATGAGGATGAAAAAGAAAAGAAAAATTCGGGTAAATCATTCAGATTCATGAGTAAAACCTTCGATAAGGTCACAAAAGAGACATTTCAGGAGGACCAGGACCGGATTATGGCAAAGAATGAAAATTCCGGCGTGGAAAAGCTCCTGAATGACAAAGATGACAATACGGAGGCCTGATCGATGAAATTCCTTATCCAGGTTGTTAAAAATGCATCTGTAAGCGTCGATGGCTCCGTCATAGGCTCAATTGACCGTGGATTTTTGGTCTTTTGCGGCGTCTGTGATGCCGATACGGAGGAATTGGCCGATAAAATGATACGAAAAGCCGTAAATCTTCGGATATTTGAGGATGAAAACGGCAAAACGAACCTTTCCATAGGTGAAATTAACGGTTCAATGCTCGTTGTATCGCAGTTCACGCTTTATGCTGACTGCCGTAAAGGCAACCGTCCGTCATTCATCAAAGCCGGCGATCCCGAACATGCGAACAGATTATACGAATACATTTTGTCTGAACTTAAAAACACATATAACATCCGGACCGAATCCGGATCGTTTGGTGCCGATATGCAGGTGTCACTTGTGAATGACGGTCCGTTCACGGTTATGCTTGATTCTGATGAGCTCTTCGGATAGTCCTATTTTACCCCTATATTTATTCGTTAAAGTTGTCTTTCGCGAACAGTTCTATAGACGGAAATGACCCCTATTCCATAAAATGAAGAATTTATCAAGACTTTCAGCATACCACTACCCCTCAAAAGGTCTCGTTAACCTCTTCAATTGTCGTGGTATATAACTATTCGTATAATAGTTATATGACCAGATCAGATGATGACCAAAGGACAATCGAAAAGGTTAAACAGATCGTCAAAGATCATTTCCCCGGATTTGCGAGCAGATATTTCAACTACAATATGTATCTGAAAGCTCCAAGATCGCTTTACGGCTATGCTTTGGATCTTAAATCGTTCTTTGAATTCCTCGAATCGATTGATTTCACTGTTAAAAGTATGAATCTGAGCGATTTGGA
>JAILRP010000053.1 GCA_024698075.1 Lachnospiraceae bacterium | reverse complement strand
GAGAACTGGACGCTCGAATTCGATATCAAGATCCTGTTTCTTACCATTTTCAGGGGCTTTATCAATAAAAACGCTTATTAAATGCAAGATATGCTGACAGACATTATAATCCCAACTTACAAGCCGGACGAAAAGCTTCTGGCCATCATAAAGAAGCTCAGGGAGCAGACGGTCCGGCCAAACCGCATAATCCTGGTAAATACGGAACAGAAGTACCTCGACAATCTGCTGCGTGGCAGAAGATATGATACCTGGGGCAGATATTTTGAGGTCATTAACATATCCGCAAGGGAGTTTGATCACGGCGGCTCGAGAAATGCCGGAGCAGTGGGAAGCACGGCGGATCTTCTGCTCTATATGACAATGGATGCGATGCCGGCGGACGATTCGATGATCGAAAATCTCATGAGGGCCTTTGATGACCCCGATGTTGCAGCTGCATACGCCAGGCAGCTGCCTTATGACAATGCTTCGCCCGGAGAGAGGTTTTCAAGGCAGTTCAATTACCCTTCGGAGCCCTGCGTAAAATCGAAGAAGGACAAAGAGAGGCTCGGGATCAAAACGTATTTCTGCTCAAATGCCTGTGCGATGTACAGAAGGGAAGTCTTCGAGGAACTCGGAAGGTTCCCGAAAGACATGATATTCAACGAGGATATGGTATTTGCCCACAGGATCATTGAGAGCGGCCGGAGCATAGCCTATGTTCCGGAGGCGGCCGTATATCATTCCCATAACTACACGAACATGCAGCAGTTTCACAGGAACTTCGATCTTGCCGTATCGCAGGCGATGCATCCGGAGGTGTTTTCGGGAGTGTCCTCGGAATCCGAGGGGATGTCGTATGTCTGGTCGGCCTTTTCGTTTTTCAGAAAAAGCGGACACATATTATATTGCATACCTTTTGCGCTTACATGTGCGTTCAGGCTTGCGGGGTACAGGCTCGGGAAGAGATACAGCCGTCTTCCGAGACGCCTCATACTTAAATGTACCGCAAGTCCAAATTATTTTTACAGACATTGGAGCTAAAAAATGAGTGAAATAAAGTACTGCAGCCTCTGCGGACGTTCAGAGGAGGATGCCGGGCCGTTCATGGATGTCGGAGGAGGACTGAAGGTCTGCGGCCGCTGCATGGACAATGCCATGAAGATGGCCGAGAAGCTTACGGCGCTTACCAAAAATTCCGACAACATAGAGAATTTCATGGCAGGAATAACACCTGTTGTTAAAAACGAAGAATTAAATAACACTCCCGAACAAACCGATCCGGACGGAGAAAAGCCCGATAAAAAAGAGGGGGACGATTCCGACAAGCAGCCGGAAAAGGGCGGATCCGTGCGCTTTGCGGGAGGCTTCGGACTGCCGAATGTCGGTTTTTTAAATATGGCCGACCTTCAGAACATGATGTTCGGAGGAGGCGGAGTAAAGAAGAAGACCAAGGATAAAAGTACACCTGTTATCGATATAAAGGACATTCCCCTTCCGCATAAGATCAAAGCACTGCTAGATGAGTATGTGATCGGCCAGGAACAGGCCAAAAAGGTAATGTCAGTGGCTGTATACAATCATTACAAGCGTGTGGCGGCCGAGGGGATGAAGCCCGAGGACTTCGATGAACGTCTCCGGGATGTTGAGATCGAAAAGTCAAACATGCTGCTCATAGGTCCTACCGGATGCGGTAAGACCTATCTCGTAAAAACGCTCGCAAAGCTTCTCGATGTGCCGCTTGCCATAACCGATGCCACGAGCCTGACCGAGGCCGGCTATATCGGCGATGACATAGAGTCTGTAGTCTCAAAGCTCCTTGCGGCGGCCGACAACGACGTGGAGAAAGCCGAGACTGGGATAATATTCATAGATGAGATAGATAAGATCGCCAAAAAGAAAAACTCCCATTCGAGGGACGTCTCGGGCGAGAGCGTCCAGCAGGGCATGCTCAAGATACTTGAGGGTGCCGAGGTCGAAGTTCCGGTAGGTGCCAATTCCAAAAACGCGATGGTGCCCCTTGCGACCGTAGATACGAGAAACATACTGTTCGTATGCGGCGGAGCGTTCCCGGAACTTGACGAGATAATAAAGAGAAGGCTCAGAAAACAGACGTCCATAGGCTTTAACGCCGAGCTGAAGGATACACTTGACAAGCGCAAGGACATCCTTTCGGAGGTGACCGTTGAGGATATCAAGAAATTCGGGATGATCCCGGAGTTTGTCGGAAGGCTTCCCGTCATATGCACGATGGAAGGCCTTACGGAAGAAATGCTCGTGGAAATATTAAAAGAGCCTAAGAATGCCATAATCAAACAGTATCAGAAGCTTCTGTCCATGGACGAGGTTGACCTCGTGTTCACGGATGAAGCCCTTATGTCCATAGCAAAAAAGGCTCTTTTGAAAGATACCGGGGCAAGAGCCCTCCGCTCTATCATAGAGGACATCATGCTCGATATAATGTATGAGATCCCGAAAGATGACAATATCGGCCGCGTTACCATAACCGAAGAGTACCTTGAGGGAAACGGAGCCCCGGTCATTGAGACAAGGGGATAGCCTCAGCCCATGTTCCGGTGGAGCAGTTCATGCTCGCGTCCCTTTATGATATCTTCCCATATGCGGTCTATCAGCGGATTTTCGTCCGTATAGCGTATGCTTGAGAGCTGATCCACCTGATAGATGCCGTCCATCCTGGCAGTTCTTGTCGTGGGCCCCATCGGGACGGGCTGTCCGCCGCCGAGTATGCAGCCACGCCTGCAGGCCATGACTTCGACAAAATCGTAGGAAGCCTTTCCGGCTTTGATGTTCTCGATAAGATCCGATGCGTTCTTAAGGCCGTGCACAACGGCTATCTTAATCGTCCTTTCGCCAAGCGTTACGGATGCTTCCTTAAACCCGGCCTTTCCGCGGACTCCCGAGTATTTTATGTTCTCAAGGGCCGTGTGGTCCTTTTCGGGCGACAGGTAGCGGAGCACCGCTTCTGTCACGCCGCCCGTGATGCCGAATATGGATGCGCCGCCCGATGCCATGGAAAACGGCATGTCACAGGCTTCGCTCTCGAGATTTTCGAATTTGATGCCGACCTGGCGGATCATGCGGATGATCTCCTGGGTCGTGATCACAATATCAGTGTCCTGACGGCCGCCCGTGTGGTTGTCGGGACGCAGGATCTCGGCTTTCTTGGCGGTACAGGGCATGATGGCTACCACATATGTTTCGCGGCCTTCCTCTTTGTCGGCCTTTGCGAAATATTCCTTGATCACGGGCGAGAACATGCTCATCGGAGAGCGGCACGTGCTGATGTTGCCCCTAAATTCGGGATATTTGTTCTCGCAGAACTTCACCCATCCGGGACAGCAGGACGTGAAAAGGGGAAGATTCTCGCCGGATTCAAGCCTTTTGGCGAATTCCCTTGATTCCTCCATTACGGTAAGGTCGGCGCCGAAGTTTGTGTCATAGACCTCATCAAATCCCATGATGCGAAGTGCCTTGACGAGCTTGCCCATGGCATTTTCGCCCTTAGGCAGGCCGAACTTGTCGCCCACGGCGATCCTGACTGCTGGAGCTATCTGCGCGACCACGCGTTTCGTCGGGTCTTCTATGGCATCCCATACCTCGGTGACGTTTGTCCTTATGGATATGGCTGCTGTGGGACAGACAACGGCGCACTGGCCGCATCCGACACAGTCCGTATCGCAGAGATTTTTGCCGAAGGCGGGAGTTATCTGCATTTTCGAGCCCCTGTGGGCAAAATCAATGGCTCCGATCCCCTGGTTTTCGGAACATGTCCTCACACAGTCACCGCAGAGGATGCATTTGTTCGGATCCCTGACTATGCAGTTTGATGTCATGTCTATCGGAAGCTCTTCCTTCTTGTTCTCGAAACGGACCGAATGCACGCCTACGCGGTATGCGAGGCTCTGGAGCTCGCACATTCCGTTCTTGGTGCAGGTCGTGCAGTCCCTGCAGTGAGAGGAGAGCAGGAGCTCGATTATCAGCTTCCTGTACTGCTGGAGCTTCTTGGTGTTTGTATGGATGACCATTCCGGGACGGGGCTGCTCGGAACATGATGCGAACATCCTCCCGCGCTCATCCTCAACCATGCACATCCTGCACGCGCCATATATCGACAGATCCGAGTGATAGCAGAATGTCGGGATGTCGATTCCGGCCTTTCTGATAAGTGACAGGATGTTCTTTTCGTCTTCTATCGGCACCTTTATGCCGTCTATTGTCATGTATTCCATGATATCCTCCAAATGATGGGCTAACCGACCGAAATCGCCCCAAACGGGCAGTTGTCTGCGCAGGCACCGCATTTGATGCACTTGCTCTGGTCTATCGTAAACGGAGATTTGATCTGTCCGCTAATCGCACCTGCGGGACAGTTCCTGGCGCATTTGCTGCAACCCTTGCAAAGATCGGGCGAGATCGTGTAGCTCGAGAGGGCTTTGCATGTGCCGGTACGGCATTTCCTGTCCCTGACGTGCTCCTCGTATTCGTCCCTGAACACCTTAAGGGTCGACAGAACGGGAAGTGCGGCTGATTTGCCGAGTCCGCACAGTGCGGTGTCGGTTATGGCCCGGCCGAGCTCTTCAAGAAGGTCAAGCTGCTCCATGGTCCCGCGCCCGTTCGTGATGTCCTCGAGAATCTCGAGCATCCTCATGGTCCCCTCGCGGCAGGGCACGCACTTGCCGCAGCTTTCGTTCTGCGTGAAGTTCATGAAGAACCTGGCGACCTCGACCATGCAGGTGTCTTCGTCCATTATGACGAGACCGCCCGAGCCTATCATCGCCCCGCGCTCTTTAAGTGAGTCAAAATCAAGCGGAACGTCAAGATCCGACGAGATCAGGCATCCGCCCGACGGGCCGCCTATCTGCACGGCTTTGAACTTTTTGCCGCCCTTGATGCCGCCTCCTATGTCATATATTATCTCCCGGAGGGTGGTACCCATCGGTACCTCGATAAGACCTGTATTGTTGATGCTTCCGGTGACCGCAAAGGCCTTTGTTCCCGGGCTTTTCTCCGTACCGATGGAGCGGTACCATTCGGCCCCGTTCAGTATTATCATCGGAACGTTGGCATATGTCTCGACATTGTTAAGGACCGTGGGCTTGCCGAAAAGTCCCTGTTCGACGGTCCTCGGGGGCTTGGTCCTCGGCATTCCCCTCTCGCCCTCGATCGATGCTGTAAGCGCGCTTCCCTCGCCGCATACAAAGGCACCGGCGCCTTTGTTTATATGGAGCCTGAACGAAAATCCCGATCCCAAAATGTCATCTCCGATAAGGCCGGCCTCCTCGGCCTGGGCTATAGCGGTCTTAAGACGTGACACGGCAAGAGGGTATTCGGCACGGACATATATATACCCTTCATGTGCGTGCACAGCGTATGCAGCTATCAGCATGCCCTCGATCATCTTGTGCGGATCGCCCTCCATGACGCTTCTGTCCATGAAGGCACCGGGATCGCCCTCGTCACCATTGCAGACAACATATCTGACAATTTCTGCCTGGCGGGCAACCTGCTTCCATTTGTAGCCGGTCTGGAATCCGCCGCCGCCCCTTCCACGGAGCATCGAATCATAAACCACATCTATGACCTCGTCAGGGGTCATCGTGAACAGGGCTTTTTCGAGAGCCTTGTATCCGTCGAAGGCAAGCGCCTCCTCAATATGTTCCGCCCCGATATGGCCGCAGTTCTTAAGCACCAGGCGCATCTGCTTGGCATAGAACGGGATGTCTTCCTGTGCGGGATAGGTCACACCGTCCATGCTGTACAGAAGCCTCTCTACGGGCTTTCCGCCGAGCACAGTAGTATTGTATATCTCGTCACAGTCCTCCGGACGGACTTTTATGTACAGGTAATTATAGGGCTCTATGCGGACGAGCGGGCCCATCTCACAGAAACCGTGGCAACCGCTCTTTTCAACGTCGATCCCGTCGTGGGCGGCTTCCGGGCCGAAAACGATCTCGGCATCGGGATCGCTGCCGCAGAGGCTGCACATCTTCTCATATATCTTTTCCGAACCGCCCGCAAGGCATCCGGTGCCGGCACATATGAGTATACGGCATCGCATCTTCGAGATCCTCTCCTCGGCCAGAGAGCGGATACCGGCAAGGTCTTCGCGTGTATTAAGTCTTCTCATGCCTCGTCCTCCCTGATCTTTTTGATGGTTTCAGAAACCTTTTCCGGAGTCATGGCGGGATGCACAACGTCATTTACCGTCATGACGGGCGCGAGTCCGCATGCACCGAGACACGATACGGTCTCAACCGTAAAAAGCATGTCGTCCGTGGTGTTTTTCCCGTCAGACAGCCCCAGTTCCGCTTTCAGCCGCTCGAGTATAAGAGTTCCCTTCCTGACGTGACAGGCCGTGCCGTCACAGACTTTGATGACGTATTTTCCTTTGCTGTCGAAAGAGAAGTTCTCATAGAAAGTCGCGACGGAATATGCCTTCGCTTCGGTAACTCCGATGCATTTTGCGACATACTGCAGCAGTTCGGGCGGAATATACCGGTACTGCGCCTGGATATCCTGCATTATCGGTATCAGCGATTCTTTGCCCTTTCCGTGTTCCGATATTATCTCATCGGCCTTTTCATAATATGATCTGTCAAGCATAGCGCCTCCTGTTCTGACAAGTGTATAGGTCAATTATACCAAATGTGAAATTTTTAACAAGTATCCCTGGCGTTTGATCAGAAAGAATCCGAGAATGGCGGAGGATAGCTGAGTCGCGACAATGGATGCCCATATACCGATGCCGCCGAAGATCCCGGTAAGAACGGCCAGAAAGAACATACAGAAAACAATGTTCCTAAGAACCGAGAACAGGCCGGAAGTCTTTCCGTCGGTGCATCCGGTAAAATAGCCCGAAACAAATATCCCAAAGCCCGAAAAGAGAAACGATGCTCCTGCAAAAAGAAGGGCACGGGTGCAAAGCGCTGCTCCTTCTTTGTCCGGATGGAAGTATGCATCTGACAGGGGACGTGCCGCGAGGACTGCAGACAGCACCGTGACGGCTGTGAGGATGCATATGAGCGTAATGGTCTTTTTGCAAATGCTCCTGATCTCATCCCGGTTATCCCGGCCGTAGAAGTATGCGATCATCGGTTCGACCACGACCATTATGCCTATAAATAAGGAGTCCGAAAGATAGGTCACGTTTGACACGACACAGACCACGCTCGTTCCGACGGAAGAATAAAAATCGGCGGCGGCTCTGTTCAGCATTATCGTCAGTATCCCCGCCGATGTCATGGAGAGGAGTTCGGATATGCCGTTAAAGAAAACAGGTGTTATCTCCTTTATCGGAATGAACCCGGGGCTGAAACCGAACAGTCTGCGCCTGGCTATCAGTATGACCGCAAGCACGGTCTGCAGCAGGTATCCAGTACCGGCAGCCGCTGCGGCTCCGGATATCCCGAGTCCGAAATGCTTCATCAGGACCACGTCGAGTATGCAGTTGGTAAGTCCTCCGCAAAGCTCAAGCAGTGCGACGGTCATTACCGCCTCCTGTCCTATGAGGAGCAGGTTCAGGACGCATGAAATCAGGAGGGCGGGCATGAACAGTATCAGGATATTAAAATATTCCAGCACATATGCCTCGTTGCCCGGGGTCATCCCGAAAAAGCCGAGCACCTGTCCCCGGAATATATAGATCAGGGCAGGACATACAAGGCTTATCACAAGGGCATAAGTCAGGATCCCGCTGCAGAGCCTGCCGGCAAGGTCATGGGAACCTTTGCCGTGAAGCTCCATGATGGCGGCGTTTGCACCGGTTCCTATCATATATCCGAGCCCGGTAAAAAGTGCACCGATGGGAAGAAAGATGTTTGTAGCTGCTATGGCGGTGCTGTTTACGAGCCTGGCGATCAGAAATGAGTCCACAACACCGTACATGGCTATCATCATATATACCAGAACACTCGGGATGACGATCTTTGACAGTCCCGCAAGTGAAAGGGACGGGACGTTCATATCGGTTTCTTTATTCACCGGCAGCCTCTTTTCTCAGATCTTCTACGGAAAGGTCAGGCTCATCTATGTGAAGGATGAGCTGACAGGCGGTCTTAAGGAATATCCGCCTGAAGCGTTTGATGCTGGATGGCTCGTAGCAGTCGGCCATATAGTCTATATACAGCATGCACCCGTCGGCTTTTTCATGTATCTCTATGTCGAGCAGGTTGTCAGCGGCAACGTTTTCCCTGTCAAGTTCTACGGGAATATAGCTGAGGGACCGGTCTCTTGTGAGATCACGGAGGTCGGACTGGTATATGAGATTGGCGTCTATACCTTCGTCATTAACCTTTTCGGGCCCCGGATAGGGATAGCACGAATAATATATCCCGTTTCGTATCTGGATTTGGACTTCGCGGTACAGCTCACCGATCTTAGGGGTTTGGGCAAGCCTTATTCCGACATAAAGGTTTCTTATCAAAGTACCGATCACGTTGGCGTCGGCTTCCGTTTCCCTGCCGTTGAAGGTCCAGGATACGCGTACGTCTTCCGACCTGTTATAAAACGCTATGGACAGGACGGACACGGTTATGAAGAACGCATTTTTGGATACGCCGTAAATGTTCTGAAGCTTTTCGTATGATCCGCTCTCTATCGGGATCATGGCGGTTATGTTTCCGTATTTTCCAGCATCTACCGGATGGTCGGGCTCCGGGAAGCAGTCCCAGGCGACTGTATCGAGAAGCCCGGCATAGTAGTCCTTTGCTTCCCTGTAAAGGGGCGATAATGATTCTCGGCTCCTCTCTTCGACCTTGAGATAGTAATTGTCAGGCGGAAGTTTTCTGCCGTCATATGCATCACAGAGGTCGCGGATGAGTATCTGTATCGAAGTCCCGTCCGCAATGCTGTGGTGCATGTCAATATAAAGGTAGCCTCCCCGTTCGGTCCGAATGAGCCTCAGGCGGTATAGCGGGGAATTCAGAAGCTTATAAGGCTTCACAAGATTCTCGGCTTCGGAGATGAAATCGGATTCGGTCATATCTTCTATCGTGACCGACAGGTCTGCATCGCGCATATACCGCTGGACGAGGTCGTTGTCGTCGTTGAAGCAGTATATGGTGGAAAAGACGGGATGGGTCTTCATGACTTTTTCCAGTGAAGACGCTACACGGCCGATGTCCACGGAAGGAGCGAGCTTAAGCAGCATGCACAGATTCCACGCCGTCGACTTGGGGACAAAGCACTGATAATCAAACATGTAGAGCTGGGCTATGGTCAGGGGCTGGTCCGTTGCAAGGGCCCTGGCATTTTCTTCTTCCATGCTTCCTGCCTGCCGGCTGACTTTATCACGGTAGATCCGAGCGATATTTTGGGGCGTGCGGCCGGTAAGCAGCATCGGCGCACTGAGCTGCGGCCAGTCGAGCTGCGCTATGATCCCCATCAGTGAAATCGAGTCGACGCCTAAGTCAAATATGTCATCGGCCGCACCGACTTTTTCCATGTCGAGGACCTTGCCGACCGCGTCACAGACCGCTTTTTCATCATCATCAGCCGGAGCGGCATAGTCCGCCCTGTACTTTGCCATGTCAGGCTTGGGCAGGGCGGAGCGCATGAACTTGCCGTTCTCATTAAGAGGGATATTGTCAATATGTATAAAATATGAGGGGATCATATATGAGCTTATGAGAGGGCGGAGCGTTTCTTTTGCCTCTTCGGCATCTATGGTCAGATCTCCTGTGTAATATGCACACAGATAGACGGTCGCACCCTCTGTAAACGCCCGAACTCCGGCCCATTTGGCCCCAAGATGCTTAACGATGACGGATTCTATCTCGGCAGGCTCCACACGGTTGCCGCGGATCTTTATCATATCATCACTGCGCCCGAGTATAGTGATATTGCCGCCGTCTGTTACCGTGCCAAGGTCACCTGTGTTTATAAAATCGCCAATGTGTGCCTTTTCGGTCATCTCGGGAAGTCCGAGATAGCCTCTGAAATACGGACCCTTGTAACATATATTGCCGGATGAGCCGGCGTTTACTTCGTTTCCTTCATCATCGAGGATGCGCACGCAGGCAGAATCCACATAAGGTTTTCCGACGGGGGTTACATCATAATCACGGTCTATCTTGAATGAGGCAAGGTTAAAGCATGATTCCGACTGTGCATACAGACAGTACAGATCGATGTCTTCGGCGTATGCGTTCCTTACAAGCTCGCCACCGCAGATGACTTTCTTTAGTGTAGGCGGTATGCACTTCATCACGCGTATCATGGAGGAAGTCATGAAAACAATGGAAATACGGTATTCTTCCATGCACAAAGTAAATCTTTGGGGGTCTCTTACGACATCTTTGGGAAATACGATAAGTGTCCCGCCTTCATTAAGCATGGGAACCACCATAAGGATAGTAGCGGAAAAATTGAGGGGGGGAGTGAGCGCAAGACGGTCGCTGCCCTCCATTACAAGATGGCCTTCGCACATATTGCCCGCGATGCACATCTCGAGCATGCCGTATTCCTGAAGGACCCCTTTGGGCTTTCCGGTCGTCCCTGAAGTATACACAAAATATGCGAGGTCATGCATATCCGTTTCCTCATGTCCCGGTAAGGTATCACACTTCATCATTTCGGAAAAGAGGTCATCATCTATGAACAGCCTGCTTCCGCTATCTTCATATATATATTTACGCCGCTCCTCGGCAAAGTCCGTCTCGATCATCACTGCAGCGGCTCCCGAGCGCCAGACGCCGATGAGGGTCACAAAGGGGCGTATGTTTCTCGGAAGGCAGATCATGACTACGGATTCGCGGCCTATGCCGTGGTCTTTCAGATAGCGGTATACTTTTCCCGAAAGGTCATACAGTTCCCCGTAGCCGATTCCGGCTCCCGTGTCTGCAGATATTACGGCAGGTTTTTTGGGATTTTCTGATGAGAATTTTTCAAGTCTTTTAATAAATGACATAATACCCCCTTTGTGATTGTGCTTCTTGTGCCGATATATATAAGATTGTATTTCATAATCTGTCATAGGGCAACAGAACTTAGTGCCTGTTTTTGACAAAACCCACAATATATAGTATGTATATTATGGGTTGTAATGGTTTTTGTTAAGAGAGGAAATCACGGTAATGAGAAAAACAATTTCGCTTATTTTGGCAATTGTCCTGTCTCTTACGATCTTTGTTTCCGACATTGCGGGAATAACGATGATCGTTAGGGCCGAGGAAAACGTTGAGGATGAAGGCGGAAGCGTAGATTCGGCGTATGATGATGGCGGTGAGGAGTATCCGTCGGATCCCGAGCCTGAATATGTGCCCGATGATCCGGCACCGTCAGAACCGGAGCCTGCGCCCGCAGAGCCGGAGCCTGCACCTTCAGAGCCGGAACCTGCGCCCGTGGAGCCTGCGCCCGTAGAGCCTGCGCCCGTAGAGCCTGCTCCTGTAGATCCCGCACCCCAGCCGCAGCCCGGTGCGGATGATGACGAGAAGGCACGCGAAGAGGCATATGAGAAGGCTGCAAAGGAAGCTGAAGAAGCCGCAAAGCAGGCTGCAGATGATGCAGCTGCCCAGGAAGCACAGCGACTGGCCGAGGAAGCCGCAAAGCAGGCTGCAAAGGAAGCTGAAGAAGCTCAGAAGGCAGAGGAAGAAAATAAGAAAAAAGGCGGGAATTATTCTCTTACCGCAACGGTAGCATCTTCAGCGGTATCAAGGGTAAGCTTCGGATCCGCCTTTGTCGGGGAACAGCGTGATTACGTACCGCTCGATATCACCAACACCGGAGATACTACGGTCGAGCTCATATACACCAAGACTAATGATGCGGACAATGCGTTCTCGCTGTCGTTCCACAGCAGCAATCCGACGCTTGCGCCCGGTGATACGGCAAGGTTCAATGTTTCGATGAGCTCTTCGCTCGGAGTTGGCGACTATAAAGCCAGTGCAAAGTTTGCGGACGCCGGAGACCCTAACTATAAAAAAGCACTGTCGGTTGCTCTTGCAGGCACCGTGACCCCCAAAAAAGAGATAATCACAGACATAGATGTCATACCTTCAAAGATATCGCTTGCCAAGGGCGGATCTGCACAGTTCTATGCGGCCGTCTCAGGCAATGCCGATAAGATATACAACATAATCTGGTCACTGGCCGGGAACCGCTCAAAGGGAACGTCCATTGACAAGAACGGCATACTCACGATAGCAAATAATGAACCGGCGGCTGTCATCAATGTATTTGCAACGACGGCGGAGGATCCTTCCGTAAAGGGAGTGGCAACGGTCAACGTCCAGAGCAACAGCTACAACGTCAATGCATACGCAAGTCCCGCAAACGGCGGAAAGGTTTCCGGAGGCGGAGCCGTGGCAGCAGGCGGGAGCGTTACCCTGTCGGCCGTTCCCAACAGGAACTTCTACTTTGACGGATGGATCGTTGACGGCAGGACCGTATCGACGGCTACCAACTATACGATCAAAAATGTCCAGAGCAATATAGATGTTACCGCAAGTTTTTCGCAGAACTATGTAACGGTGACGGTTACGTCAAACAATCCGAACGGCGGAGATGTTGTAGGCGGAGGAAGGATATCCTATGGCGGTTCGACCACCATTTCGGCAAAGGCATATGACGGTTATGTTTTCACCGGATGGAAGGAAGGAGATTCGATAGTCAGCAAGGATGCTTCCGTAAAGCTTACCAATCTTACGGTTGACAGAAAGCTTACAGCAATGTTCCACAAGACGAGGCACACGCTTACGGTTGTGGCATATCCGAGCGAGGGCGGTTCGGTCACAGGAGGAGGAACGTATAAGATCAACGAGGGAACTACGGTCAAAGCTTCCGCATCTCCCGGATGGACGTTCCAGGGATGGCAGGTGAACGGACAGTACGTGAGCCGGAGCGCAGAGTATTATATAGATAAGATATCGCAGGATTATACGATAACTGCCATATTCCTGCAGAATAGCGCCATAACATACGAGATGTCCTCGGGCGTTGCGACGACCGGCGGCACGATAACCCCGTGCGGAAAACTGACCGTTACAAAAGGCCAGCAGGTGACCTATACTATTACGCCCAAGTCGGGATTCGCGATTTTGGCCGTTGCGGTTGACGGAGTACAGGTCGGACCGGTCAGCACATATACGTTCAGCAATATCGAAAGCAACCATATGATCGCCGTGGCATTCCTGCAGACGGATGCCGGAAAAGCGGCCGCCGAGGCTTCCGGAAAGGTAACACAGGCCGATAAGGTCAAGCCCATCCCGAAGACGATCAATAATACCGCGACAAGCAATTCGACCGTCGACATCGATACGGCTGCCAACGGTGAGGGCGGAGACGATTATGTTGAGGAGATGGAAGGCCTTGATGAGATTCCGGTACCTACGGATGATCAGCTCGGTATCACCATTGAGGAAGAGTCCGAACCCGAATCGGAGGTCATAAGGCTTCTCGGACTTCCGGCAGAAGAAGTCAGCAACATGGTAAGGGACGGCAACACGATGCCGATATTGGATGCGGCATTCCTTACAGGCGGACTCGGAGCTTACGTATATAATAAATACGAACCCACATCGATGGTCAGCGTAGACTATAACAGCATGACAAGGGAGGAGCTCATGCAGGCATCGGCGGATGAGATCAACCCGAGCCTTCCCGACCTTGACATAGTCGTACAGAAGATGCTGTCCGGCGATGATGTCACAAAACTCGTAAAGGGCGAGCATCTTGATATATCAGTGAGCCTCACGGAAGATGATGATCCCGATGAGCCTTCGGTACGCATCATGAAAAATGCGGTTGGCAAAAAGCCGATGCGTTACTTCGACCTGACGATGCTGAAGAGCGTTGACGGGAATACCGAAAAAGTGAACGAGCTGCCCACGACGATGGAAGTCGTTATCGAGGTACCTCAGGACATATACAAGAAGGGCAAGACTTATTCGGTACTGCGTGTTCATGACGGAGAGCTGTCGGTACTTCCGGACCTCGATGACGATCCGAAGACGATAACGTTCAGGACTGACAGGTTCTCGCTCTATGCTATAGCGCAGGATGTCACATCGGCAAGCTCGCTCGTGGCATGGCTTGCGGCAGGCGCGATAATATCGCTTGGAATAGCACTCACATGTCTTCTTATCCTCGTCGAGCACCACAGGAGGATGAGGAAGCGCGCAAGAGGCGCGAAGGCATAACAACAGGTAGAGACATATGAACTACAGGACGATAAACAATCCGGACGGTCTGTCCACGCTCGGCTTCGGATGCATGAGATTTGCGAAGAAGATGAACTCTTTCGACCATGAAGAGATAGAGCGTGAGATCGCCTATGCCATAGAAAAGGGCGTGAACTATTTTGATACGGCATATCTGTACCCCGGAAACGAGGAAGAGCTCGGCAGGGCCATAGAAAAACTCGGGGTGAGGGATAAGATATTCATTGCCACGAAGATGCCGCATTATTACATGAAGGACGCCGGCGAGGCAGACAGACGCTTTGCGGAGCAGCTTGCAAGGCTTCGGACTGACCATGTAGATTATTACCTCATGCACATGCTTCCGGATGTCACGACATGGAAGGCGCTCTGTGACAGGGGGATCGACAGATGGCTTGAGGACAAAAAGCGGGAAGGCCTTATCAGAAGGGTTGGTTTTTCCTTCCACGGGTCCTCGGAGCAGTTCATAAAACTGCTGCATGAGCGGAAGTGGGATTTTGCCCAGATCCAGTATAATTATCTTGATGAGAACACCCAGGCGGGTGTGCGGGGACTGAAGGAGGCTGCCTCCTTCGGGATCCCGGTAATAATCATGGAACCGCTCCGCGGCGGCAGGCTCGTGAACGGAATACCTCAGACGGCGAAAGATATGATAAGGGAATCCACCGGCGCCAATCCTGCGGAGTTTGCTTTAAGGTGGCTGTGGAACCAGCCTGAGGTTACTACTGTCCTGTCGGGCATGAACTCGATGGACATGCTCGAAGAGAACGTAAGAATAGCGTCCTCTGTCGGGGAAGGATCCCTGACGGAGGATGATATGCACACGTATGAGAAGGTCATCGGTGAGATCGAGAAGAAAGTCAAGATCAGATGCACCGGATGCGGATACTGCATGCCCTGTCCCGCAGGCGTCGATATACCCGGATGCTTCAAGACATATAACACGTCCTACATCGATAGCTATTTCAATGGCGTCAGGGAATATTTCATGTGCACGGCTATGAAGAACGAGCGCTCGCTCGCGAGCCAGTGCAGGAAGTGCGGAAAGTGTGAAAGCCACTGTCCACAGGGAATTCACATAAGGGATGAACTCGTAAAGGTAAAGAGAAGGTTTGAAAATCCGATATTCAAGATCGGGATGAACTTTGCCCCGGGGCATCTGAAGAAATAACAGGAGTAAAGGATACACATATGAGAAGAAAGCGTCTGCTTTTCTTTTTAATATCATGCATTCTCTCAGCATCTGCTCTTCCCGGATGCAGTGAGGAAGCCGCGGAAGCCGGGCAGGAGACCGAGAGTGCGGAAGAGGATGAGAAGCCTAAGGATGAGTATGAGGAGTATATCCGCTCGGCATTGGAATCGGTAAATGGCGGAAAATCTTCGAATCCGGGTGCGGATCCGGATCCTGACCTTAAGGTGACGGATGTTCCGATGACTCTGACGCCGCCGGCAGATGATTTTTATGCGTCGGCCATGGAAAATGATTCACCTGCGCCGGTATTTCCCTCTGATGATACATCGCCCACACCGACGGATGCCGAGGTCTCACCGGATGCGGGTTCCTCGACCGAACCTACGCCGACTCCGTACATTACCCCGGAAGAATTTGATGTGGGCAGATGCTGCATATACATTAACGGTGAGACCGACAGTGCATACGGCTCGGAAGTTGTGACCGCCATTAACAAGGCCCGGACCGATCTCGGTTATAAGCCTCTTATCAGCAACAAGAGCCTTGCCACCTGCGCAGACAGACGGACAAGGGAGATCGCCGCGAGCCTTGACCATATCAGGCCCAACGGACTGCCTTTCTACAGCCTTGCGCCCGAATACTTTAAGGCGGAGATGCTCGTCAGCACAGGCCAAAAGGCCGAGGAAGCGGTCGATACCATGATAAAGCAGGACCCTGTATCCAGAAGGCTCATATTTACGGATAAGTATCAGTCGATAGGTGCATGCGGCTTCAAATGCAACGGAAGGGAGTATACTGTCGTCGCGTTCGGCCTGTAAAGGGTTTTAGGCTTGCATTTTTGGGCTGATGATAATAAAATATAATGAAGTGTTTTTTCATGCTTTGATTAAAGGAGTCAGATTATGCCAAGAGATCTAGATCTTGATTTTGAATTTCAGGACGAGGAAGTATCCCGTCCGCGCCCGGCAAGGCCGCGCAGGCCTGAGCATCCGGCGGGACGAACACCCTCGAGAGGAGGAGCTTCGTCAAGGCGCAGAAAGACCGACACGACCAGCATCATAATACTTATCGTAGAGATCGTCGTTTTCGTTGCATTGCTCGGTCTGTTCATATTCCTTAAGGGCAAGCTTGTTGACGAAGGCGGTTCTTCATCATCATCCGCAAGCACTCAGGAGTCGGGCTCGACATCAAACGGGGTTAACGTGGAAAGTCAGGATTTCTCCCTTACCTGCACGAAGGTACAGCTTGTGATGGATGCCGACAATGAGACCGCAGCGCTCGTATACTTTACATTTGTGAACAAGACAGACACGCCTCTTGCAATGAGCGCCGTATTCCCTGCAAGTGTCAAGCAGAACGGAGCTGACTGCCCGGAGGATACGAACCTTGCGGATGTGCCTGCAGAGATAGCCAACAAGGACATGCAGGTTTCCGGCGGTCAGTCGGTTGAATGCTGCTATGCGTTCAAACTTTCGGACCAGACCAGTCCGCTCACGCTCACGGTACATGACAACTATTCAACATTTACGGATATAGGATCGACGGAAATACCAATCAGCTGATATCATATCCATACGGTATAAAGAGTCGGGACAGTTTATGTTCCGGCTCCTTTACTGTTATAGGATCATGACAGATTGCTTTTAAAGAGGCAGGAAAATGAAGATAATCATAGTCGGATGCGGCAAGGTGGGAGCTACCCTTGCCGAACATCTTAATCAGGAAGGACATGACATCACCATAATCGACAGGCACTGGGAAAAGCTCAAATACCTGTCCGAACGCATAGATGTCATGGGTGTGGAAGGCAACGGTGCCAGCATTACAACGCAGAGGGAAGCCGGAGTTCAGGGTGCCGACATACTCATAGCCACCACAAATTCAGATGAGCTTAACCTTCTGTGCTGCCTTATAGCCAAGAAAGCGGGAAACTGCCAGACTATCGCAAGGATCCGTGACCCGGAATACTATAATGAGATGCGCTACATAAGGGATGAGCTCAACCTGTCCCTCGTCATAAACCCTGAACAGGCGGCCGCTGCCGAGATCGCAAGGATAATAAAGTTCCCGTCAGCCATGAAGGTCGACACATTTGCAAGGGGAAGGGCGGAACTGATAAAGCTGAACATTCCCGAGGGATCCCAGCTTGACGGGCTGAGGCTTTTTGACATGGAATCAAAGCTTCACTGCAAAGTGCTCATATGCACGGTTGAGCGCGGAGAGGAACTTCTGATACCCCACGGCGACTTTGCTCTTCAGGCAGGCGATATCGTATCGTTCATCGCCCCTCATTCCGTCGCGCTTGCATTTTTTAAGGCAGGAGGCGCCAACATATCCAACAGCGTCAGATCCATCATGCTGATCGGAGGCGGTAAGATGAGCTACTATGTCGCCAAGAAGCTCGAGGAGACAAAGATCAGCGTCAAGATAATCGAGCAGGATTTTGAAAAGTGCCAGACGCTTTCGGAAATGCTCCCGCATGCGGTCATCATAAACGGAGACGGGACCGATAAGCAGCTCCTTGACGAGGAAGGCATAGGAGTGGTCGATGCGGTAGGAAACTTCACGGGGATAGATGAGGAGAACATACTCCTTTCGCTTTATGAAAAAGAGATGAGCAAGGCGAAGCTTCTGACAAAGATCAACAGAATCACTTTCGAGGAAGTCATCGCCGGGCTTGATATAGGAAGCATCATCAATCCGAACAGCATAACGAGCGACAACATAGTCAGGTTCGTGCGTGCGCTTAACAACAGCCGCGGCAGCAATGTAGAGACTTTGTATAAGATAGCTCAGGGAAGAGCGGAAGCACTTGAGTTCCGTGTAAGGAACGAGTCAAAGGTAGTCGGAAGGCCGCTCATGGAACTGAAACTTAAGCCCAATGTCATCATCGCCTGCATTACCAAAGGAAACAAGGTGGTCATTCCGAACGGCCAGAGCGTGATAGAAAAGGACGATCTTGTCGTCGTTGTCAGTGTTGAGCGTGGGCTCAACGACCTGGAGGATATTCTGGCATGAACAGGAGGATGGTAGCTTTCTTTGTCGGATCGGTCCTTCGGATCGAAGCGGTGCTCATGATACTGCCTCTTGTCGTATCTTTCATATACGGTGAGGATGAATGGATATATATAGCGGCTGCAGCCGTGATCAGCTTTCTTGTCGGGTACCTGCTGAGCTTTAAGAAACCGAAGAATGTTTCGTTCTACACGCGCGAAGGCATAATGGCCGTTGCGCTCAGCTGGATATTCATGTCGGTGTTCGGTGCGATACCGATGTGGCACGCAGTTTCCCACATAGGATTCACGGACGCCCTGTTTGAGACCATTTCAGGATTTACAACGACCGGAGCGAGCATACTTACCGAAGTCGAATCGCTTCCGAAGGGGCTGCTCTTCTGGAGAAGCTTCACCCACTGGGTAGGCGGCATGGGCGTGCTCGTGTTCATGCTCGCGATACTTCCAGAGGCGAGCGGCGAGAACATATATCTTATGCGCGCCGAAAGTCCCGGCCCTTCGGTCGGAAAGCTTGTCCCAAGGGTAAAATCAACCGCCAAGATACTGTATCTCATTTATATCGGCATAACATTATCCGAAATGATAGCGCTCATGGTGGCCGGGATGCCGATGTATGATGCTGTCGTCATAACGTTCGGCACGGTAGGCACCGGAGGATTTGCTGTCACTAACAACGGATGTGCCGCCTATACTGCTCTCCAGCAGGGCATCATCACATTTTTTATGATCGTGTGCGGTGCGAACTTTAACGTTTATTTCCTCGTAGTCGCCAGAAAGTTCAAGGCGGCATTTACATCCGAAGAGGTGCTTTCATATCTTTCGATATATGCGGCGGCAACTCTGTGCGTTGCGATAAACGCGAGGAACATGTTCACGGGCTTTGGGGAGGCTCTGCACCACAGCTTTTTCAACGTGGCATCCGTTATGACGACAACGGGTTTCTCAACCACGGACTTTAACACCTGGCCGGTATTTTCAAGAATGATGCTCCTTCTGTGCATGTTCATAGGCGGATGCGCAGGCTCGACCGCGGGCGGCATCAAGGTCAGCCGCATAGTCATCGGGTTCAAGACCATACGCAAGGAGCTTCAGCATCTGGTCCATCCGAGAAGCGTAAAGATTCTGAAGTTCGAAGGAAAGCCGATAGAGCATTCGGTGCTCCGAGGCATCAATGTATACTTCCTTACATACATACTCATATTTGCCGTATCGATACTTCTGGTATCGCTTGACGGCAAGGATTTTACAACTACCGTCACGGCAGTCATCGCGACGTTCAACAACATAGGGCCGGGCCTCGACATGGTTGGACCTATGGGAAACTATTCGCAGTTCTCGGCATTTGCCAAGTATGTCCTCATGTTTGACATGCTCGCGGGAAGACTTGAGCTGTTCCCGATGCTCCTTATCTTCATGCCGATGACTTTCAGAAGGCAGAAATAGAAAATCACAGAGAGGTGGAAAATGACACAATCAAGAACACACAACTGTAACGAACTTCGCATCGGCAATGTCGGCGAGAAGGTGACGCTCGTCGGATGGTACGACAATATGCGCAAAGTCAGCAAGAACTTAGGATTCCTGATCCTCCGGGATTTTTACGGAGTGACACAGGCCGTTGTCGAGACGGAGGAAATGATGGAGGCGCTTTCCGGCATCAATAACGAGTCCACGCTTTCGGTCACGGGCACCGTAAGGGAGCGTTCGAGCAAAAATCCCAACATCCCCACGGGTGATATCGAAGTCATTCCCGAGAAGATAGAGATCCTCGGAAAGTGCATATACAATGAGCTTCCGTTCGAGATTGCCAGATCCAAGGAGGCAGATGAGTCCGTAAGGCTCAAATACCGCTATCTCGACCTTCGAAATCCCGCGGTAAGGGACAAGATAGTCTTAAGGAGCCGTATCGTGGCGGAACTTAGGAAGAGCATGACGGAACATGACTTTCTCGAGATAACCACGCCGATACTGACGTGTTCCTCGCCGGAGGGTGCAAGGGATTACCTTGTGCCGTCAAGGAACCATCCCGGAAAGTTCTATGCGCTCCCGCAGGCACCGCAGCAGTTCAAGCAGATCCTCATGACAAGCGGTTTTGACAGGTATTTCCAGATCGCGCCCTGCTTCAGGGACGAGGATGCAAGGGCAGACAGGTCGCCCGGCGAGTTCTACCAGCTTGACATGGAGATGGCGTTTGCCGACCAGGAGGACGTATTTACGGTGATCGAGGATGTCCTTCCTCCCATCTTTGCAAAATACGGGGTGTATAAGAGCGCTTCGAAGGCGCCTTTTAAGAGGATATCTTACAGGGATGCGCTTGAGGCATACGGAACGGACAAACCGGACCTTAGGATAGACCTGACACTCAAGGATGTATCCGCACTCATGCAGGGTACCGGATTTGCGCCGTTCGAGGGACAGACCGTTGAGGCGGTTTCTGCCGACGGATATGCGGGATCCCGCAAAGCGATCGACAAGATGATGGCGGATGCTGAAGTGATAAGCGGCCAGAAATCATACTGGTTCAGGATAGACGAGGCCGGCGAGATAGTCGGCGGCATAGCCAAATTCCTTCAGGATAAGAAGGACGCTGTGCTGTCTGAGATGTCACTCAAGCCCGGTGATTTTGTGGCTCTTTGTGCCGGAAAGAAGGGTGACGCCCTTAAGGGAGCCGGAGTCTTAAGAAGGCTTCTCGGGGCAGAGGCGGCAGGCCATATGAAGGCTGACTGCTACGAATTCTGCTGGATCGTTGATTTTCCGATGTACGAGATCGGTGAGGAATCAGGAGAGCTTGAATTCTGCCACAATCCGTTCTCGATGCCGCAGGGAGGAATCAAGGCGCTTGAGGATAACGATCCGCTTTCAATACTTGCATACCAGTACGACCTTGTGTGCAACGGTGTGGAACTGTCATCGGGAGCGGTACGTAACCATGATCCCGAGATAATGGTCAAGGCATTCTCGCTCGTCGGACTCGGGGAAGAGGATGTAAAGGCCAAGTTCCCCGCAATGTACAATGCATTCTGCTATGGTGCGCCGCCGCATGCCGGAATAGCGCCCGGTGTCGACAGGATGGTGATGCTCATCGCAGGCGAAGAGAGCATCCGTGAGATAATCCCGTTCCCTATGAACAAGATGGCGATGGATGTCATGATGGGAGCTCCTTCGGAAGTGGACAAAAAGCAGCTTGACGACGTGCATATAGCGGTTGTGATGCCTGAATGATTTTTAATGCTCTTTTAATTTTTCTTAAAAGACGGCTTAAGAAACTTTCTGTATATTGTAAATCGTTCAGAGGAACGGACGGCAGATGCCGGACAGTATAACAGGAAAGGATAAGAAAAAGATGGATACATTTGAAAAGGTTGAAAAGTTAAGGGAGAAAGCAAACGTTTCATTTGAGGAGGCCAAGGCTGCACTTGAAGAGGCGAACGGAGATCTGCTCGACGCGATGATACTCCTTGAGAAGCAGGGCAAAGCGGAAAGCCGCAGGGAAAGCTTCAGCACAAAGGATTCCGTCACGGATGTCATGGTCGTCGACCAGCCCGAAGAGAAGAAGGAGCGTAAGCGCGGAAATGCCTTTACAGATAAGCTGAAGGTTCTGTGGCACAAATCCTGTGAGAACTACTTCGTTATCGAGCGCAACGAGCAGACGATCGTAAACCTTCCGATATGGGTGTTCATAATAATACTCGTGTTCACATGGCATGTAACACTTGCCGCTATGATCGTAGCCCTCTTCTTCGGATGCCGCTACAGCTTCAGGGGAGCTTCCGAGATGAAGCTTGCAAACGACGTGTGCGACAAGGTTTCCGAAGCGGCCGACAAGGTTAAGGAAGAGTACGAAAAGCTTTAATTGGAGAAAAAAATGGCAGCTCATATTTTAGTAGTGGAAGATGAAGAAAAGCTCGCAAGGTTCGTTGAACTCGAACTCGTTCATGAAGGATATGAAGTGACGAAGAGCGGCGACGGACGGGAAGCGCTTGAACTTGCAACCGCCAACACATATGATCTTATACTGCTCGATATAATGCTTCCGGGCCTTAACGGCCTGGAAGTTTTACGCAGGCTCGGCAATTCCCACCCCACGCCGGTAATACTTCTTACCGCAAGGGATGCCGTAATGGACAAGGTATCCGGGCTTGATGCCGGAGCGGTTGACTATATCACGAAGCCTTTTGCCATAGAGGAGCTTCTTGCAAGGGTCAGGGTGGCATTAAAGCTTCACCCCGTAAATGGTGCGGGATCTGCGGATGCATCCGGCGCGGGAAGCGGTGTGGCAGGCCCGGACGTGGAAGGCGTGCATAGGTGGAAGAGCCTTGTGCTTGATGAAAAAAAGCATAGGGTCACTTATGACGGCAAGGAAATATCCCTCACGAACAGGGAGTTTGAGATGCTGAAGGTCTTCCTTACGAATCAGGATATCGTCCTGACAAGGGATACGCTTCTTGAAAAGGTCTGCGGATATGACTATGTCGGCGAGACGAATGTCGTGGACGTTTATGTCAGGTTCTTACGCTCTAAAATAGATGAGGCCTTTGATATCAAGATGATCGAGACGGTCAGAGGTGTGGGATATGTCATCAAATCAGAGCAATAACGTCAGGGGGCGCATGTCGTCCATCAGGCACCGGCTTGCGGGCCAGCGGGTCAGGATGAAGATGGGGATGCATTTCTGGCACTGCATCGTAATGATCGCGGCAATGTCAGTTGTATGGCTGGCGGCAAGGGAATATATGGCCGATCTTGCGGTTCCTTTTTTCGAGAGGAGCAGGCAGCTGACACTGGGGATCCCCGAAATAAAGATAAACACGTTCGGACAGTTTGCGGATGCCGTAAGGTCCGTCCGTTATACGGTCACGTCAAAAGCAGGGGCCGTGATACTGAGCGAGACGGTGTTTGTACCGATCGCGCTGATCACCGGGGTTTCCTCGGGGTTTATGGTGCTTTCGCTCTTCTTCGACCTTCTGTCGTATTCGCATGAACTGAGAAGGATCAAGCGTCTCATGGCGCCCATCGATGAGATGGCGCTGCGTGTCGAGGAACTGTCCCGGATAGAGATGTCCGAGGAAAAATATCATCTGATCGAGGAGAAGATCACGAGCCTTGAGCCTACCGAGGAGGCAAAGCTTTCATTCGGGGACGAGGACCTTATGGGCATAGAGCGTGCGATGAACAGCCTTCTTGCTAGGATCCGTGAGAGCAACAGGCAGCAGGCGCGGTTTGTAAATGATGCTTCCCACGAGCTTCGGACTCCCATTGCGGTCATAGAAGGTTATGCGAACATGCTGGCCAGATGGGGGCGCGAGGATGAGAAAGTCCTCGATGAGTCGATAACGGCCATTCAGAATGAATCGGAGCATATGAAGCATCTTGTGGAGCAGCTTCTGTTCCTGGCCCGTGGCGACGCCGGAAGGACAGTCTTAAACCCTGCAAAGACCGATCTTTGCGAGATGATGCAGTCTGTCTATGAAGAGTCGCTCATGATCGACGAAGATCATATATATAAATATTCCTGCCCGGTCGATCCGGTATTTGTCATGGCGGATGAGGGCATGCTGAAGCAGTCTGTCCGCATACTTGTTGACAATGCCGCAAAATACACGAAGCCTAAGGATGAGATCCTGCTGTCGGTCGGTTATTCGGACGGGGGGGATGTGTATGTGCAGGTTCAGGATACGGGCATAGGCATGAAGGAATCTGATGTTGAGCATATGTTTGAGAGATTCTACCGATCAGATGAGGCGAGAAGCTACGGCGGAACCGGCCTGGGACTGTCGATCGCGAAATGGATCGTTGACAAGCATAACGGGCATTTCGAGATAACCTCGCGTGAAGAACTCGGGACAAGGATCAGGATAATGCTGAAAAAAGTTCCGGATAATGTACCTGATAACTTGACAGAGCCGCATACATTATGATATCTTCTGTTAGGTAATTTAAAAGATGTCCGAAAGGGGCATACAGGGGATTGGTCAAATGGTATGATAGGGGTCTCCAAAACCTTTGGAGGGAGTTCGATTCTCTCATCCCCTGCTTAAGAAGAGTTCCGAAGCAAAGCCGGATATGGCGTGTTCGGAACTTTTTTTGTGGTATCATATATCATGTAGGATGAGAGCTTATGTAAGGATGACGGCAGATCGTGAAGAATAAGACGGCAAATCGGTATTTTAGGGAGCGCTTTGGCTGCAAAGTGTACAGGATAGCGATAGACGGAGGATTTTCGTGCCCGAACAGGGACGGGAAGATCGGGACCGGCGGATGCATATTCTGTTCGGGCTACGGGAGCGGAGAGTTCGCGGGAAGCCGGAATGACAGCATAACGGAACAGATCGAGCGCGGAAAAAAACTCGTAAGGGGAAAAATGCCGGAAGAGGGCGGCAAATATATCGCGTATTTTCAGGCTTTTACCGGAACTTATGCACCGCCTGAAAGGCTCGAAGCCGTATACCGGGAAGCGATAGAGCACCCCGATGTTGCGGCAGTTGCGATAGCAACAAGACCTGACTGCCTTCCCGATGAAGTGCTCGGCCTTATTGAGTCCCTCGGAAAGATAAAGCCCGTATGGGTCGAGCTCGGCCTGCAGACGATACATGAGAGGACGGCGGAGTATATAAGGCGCGGCTATACGCTCGGTGTATATGATGATGCGGTAAATAGGCTTGCGGACAGGGGGATCGAAACGGTGACGCACATAATCCTGGGCCTTCCGGGAGAGAGCCGGGAGGATATGACAGAGACGGCGGCATACGTCGGGGCAGGCCCAATCTCGGGGATAAAGATCCAACTTCTCCACGTGCTTGCCGGCACGGACCTTGCCGATGAATATAAGGCGGGGAAGTTCAGGTGTCTTTCGATGGAAGAATATACGGACATTGTGAGGGACTGCATAGCGGTGCTCCCTGAGAATATCGTGATACACAGGATGACCGGCGACGGGGCCAGAAGGGACCTTATCGCACCGCTTTGGAGCTCGGACAAGAAAAGGGTGCTCAACATGCTGAAGTCCAAACTTGACATGGCATGAGCAGAAAATATTATAATCATTGCAGGGATATTTATGATCATCCGGCAGGAAAACCCCATCCGGCATCAGCCGGCTGTGGGAAGTTTAAGATCTTTACATGGATATCATGCGGAGGATAAGCGCCGGGATATATCCGGCCAAAGAGGCAGTGTATGCGGATACTTATAGTTGAAGATGAAAAATCCCTTGCGGGGCTTGTTGCGGAGCGGCTTAGGCGTGACCGCTATATAGTCGATGTTTCGCATGATGGCGAGGACGGGCTCGATAATGCCCTCTCGGGCATGTATGACCTGATAATCCTTGACATCATGCTTCCGAAAATGGACGGGATCTCCATTCTCAAGGAAATCCGCAAAACCGATAAGGAAGTAAAAGTCATTATGCTGACGGCAAGGGCCGAGCTTGAAGACCGTCTGCTCGGTTTCGGCAGCGGAGCCAATGATTACGTCCCGAAGCCCTTCCATGTGGACGAGCTTGCCGCCCGTGTGAACGCCCAGCTGAACATCGGGAAGGCGGTTGACAGCGTGCTCGAGTTCGGTGACATCATACTTGATTATGATGCCTCAAAGCTGCGCTGCACAAAGAATGATGAGGATATCAGCATCAACAACAAGGAATTCCAGCTGATAGAGTATCTTATGAACAATCCCGGGCGCATACTGTCAAGGGAACAGATATATGACAGGATATGGGGGATGGACTCCGAAGCCGTATCGAACAATCTCGAGGCTTATATGTCGTTTGTCAGAAAGAAGCTTAAGATCCTCGGCTCCGGCGTGTCGATAAAGACCATCCGCAATATGGGATACAGACTTGAATATGAAGAGTAGGCGGTTATGAAGGAATTAAGGAAAAAAACGTGCCTGACGATCCTTGCGCTGCTGAGCGTCATACTTGCAGCATCGCTCGTGATGGTAAATGTCAGAAGCTATAACAGGGAAAAGGACGGCGTGATGAGGAACCTGAACATCCTCGATGACAGGGGAGCCATGCGACGAGGCCCGGAGGGACGTCCCGCACCTGAGGGAGGGAAAACGCAGCCGCCCCGCGACATAGAGAACATGATGGTCATGGACTACGAGCTGTATACGGTAAAACTGAACGGCGGGCAGATCGAAGAGATCGTAAGCCACGGGAACAGCTCCGAAGACTTCAGCGCGAAAGATGCCGCGGCAGCTATCATCGCCGGGGGTGCCATGGACCGGCAGGTGGCCGGAAACCTGTATTTTGCCGATTTTTCCTACCGGTATCATTACCCCGATTCCATAGTCATACTGAATGACAGTGAGATAAAGGGCAGGCTCTGGGAGCTTCTCATACAGTCGCTCCTCATATTTGTGCTCCTTGAGGCGGTGATCGTGTTTGCATCGCTGAAGGTCACGGAGTGGATCGCAAGGCCCGCGGAAGAAGCGTTCGCACGGCAGAAGGAGTTCATTGCAGATGCATCGCATGAGCTGAAGACCCCTCTTGCGGTGATCATGGCATCCGCCGACGAGATCCCCGAAAGCGGCGATAACCGGAAATATATCGAGAACATACGGTATGAGTCCGACAGGATGAGCAGGCTCATTGCGGGACTTTTGAACCTTTCAAGGCTCGAAGAAGGCGGTGGGTCAGGCCATAAGGAGGAAGACCTTACGCTCATACTCAGCAAAAGCTGCCTCGCATACGAAGGAGTGGCCTTTGAAAAAGGAGTCACTATAGAGACGGATATTGAAAACGGCATGACATTAAGATGCTGCCGCGAAGAGATCGAGCAGATGGCCGCGACGCTTCTCGACAACGCGGTCCGCCATAGCTATTCCGGCACGGCGGTAAAAGTTTATGCCGGGCATGTTAAGGGAAAGGGGACCGTAAAGCTCAGCGTGGCCAACACCGGGGATCCGATTCCCGAGGAAGATGCCGGGAAGATATTTGAGCGGTTTTACCGCGGCGACAAAGCCAGGGGCAGGGATGACGGCCATTACGGACTCGGCCTTGCGATCGCAAAGCGCATAGCGGAAAATCACGGCGGAGACATACAGGCATATTCGGAAAGGGGGGAAACGGTATTTGCCGTGACGCTGAGAAAATAAGGAGAAACGTGCCGGAATCTGAAGCCCGGATAATATAGTCAGAATAATAAAGTCCGGATAATAAAGCCCGTATTACAGGCTGTATATAAAACACTGCAGGATTGCGGTGTTTTTTTAATGTTCATTTAAGATTTGACGGATATACTGCGACCATAAAGAAAAAAACTTACGGAAGGCGGTAATGAAAATGTCCGGATACAGAGAGGTATTTAAGAGAAAAGAGGTCAAGTACCTGGTAAATGAAGAACAGTACGCGGGCCTTCGGGAATTTTTCGAAACGATGGCGCGCCCGGATGAATACGGACTGTCGAGGATAAACAACATATATTACGACACTCCCGACCACCTGCTGGTGCGAAGATCGCTCGAAAAGCCGCTCTACAAGGAAAAGCTGAGGCTCCGCACATACGGGGAGACGGACAGCGGCACAAATGCATTCATAGAGATAAAGAAAAAATATGACGGCGTCGTCTATAAGAGAAGAATCCCCGGAAGATATGAAGACCTGTACGGCTATATGATGAACACGGGGCCGGACCTTCCGGATACGCAGATCGCAGATGAGATAAGGGCGTTCATGAACCTTTATAAAAATCTGGTGCCGGCCATGAGCATCTGCTATGACAGGATAGCGCTTGCGGGGACAGAGGATAAGGATTTCCGAGTGACTTTCGACAGCAATATCGAATGGAATGCAAAATGCAGCGACCTTAGGAATGTAATGCCGGGGGAAAAACTGCTGAAGCCTGGGCAGTACCTGATGGAGATCAAGGTTATGGGAGCGGTAGAGCCCGCACTTGCTAGGGAGCTCAGCCGGCTGAAAGTATTTCCGGCATCGTTTTCCAAATACGGAAACGGATACAGGATGATGATGGATGAGCTTAAAGCCGCGGCACCGTCCATGGCACGGGTGATCATGATAGGAAGCAGGATGAAAGGAGCAGCAAATTATGCCTGAGATAGTTTTTACATCAATTTTAAGCAACGGAACTTTTACGGGAAGCACATTCGCCATAGCGACGGCGGCAGCGGTCATATGCGGGCTTATCATAGCGGGAGCGTATATGTACACGAACCGCTATTCCAAAAGCTTTGTGACAACGCTCGTGCTGCTCCCGGCGGTGGTAGAGCTCGTGATAATACTCGTTAACGGGAATATCGGGGCCGGAGTGGCGGTAGCGGGAGCGTTCAGCCTGGTGCGTTTTAGGTCTGCGCCGGGGCGCGGCCAGGAGATAACAGGGATATTCCTGGCAATGGCGGTAGGCCTGGCAGCGGGCATGGGATATGTAGGAGTGGCCCTTCTGTCCGCGGTCGCGTTTTCCGCCGTCAGCATGCTCCTAAAGGCCCTTCGGTTCGGGAGCAGCGATGCGGGGATAAGGCTTCTTAAGATAACAGTGCCCGAGGATCTTGACTACGAAGGATGTTTTGAGGATATATTCAGAAAATACCTGAAGGAGTATACTTATGATGAAGTACGTACGACCAACATGGGCAGCCTTTACAGACTGACACTGAGCCTTACCATGAAAGATAACGTATCGTCAAAGGATTTTCTGGATGAACTGCGGACCAGGAACGGGAATCTTGACATAAGCCTCGGCAGGATTACCGAAGCCATTGACACACTGTAATAAAACAGCGGTTGATACTAGGAGGAAGATCATGAAGAAAAAAATAATGACGGTTATTATAACAGTTGCTGCTCTAGCGATGACAGCATGCGGGCAGGCAGGTGCCGGAACAGGGCCGGCAAAGACGGAAGCTGTGGAAGCAACGAAAGCTGCGGCCGCTGAAACGGTTTCAAAGGATGAGACAAAGGCCGCCGCATCAGAAACGGTTGCAAAGGATGAGACGAAGGCAGCCGCAGCGCCTGCTGACAGGACTGCCGAAGAAAAAACAGCTGCTGTTGTTACTGATTTTTCGCAGATAAATGCGGATGAGCTGTTCACCGAAAGGGACCTGGAGAACTCCCCGGATGTTTCTCAGGCTGAAAAGCTTACCGTAGGCTCCGGCGATATAACGATAGATAAGGAAGGCATTTATGTTCTTGGCGGGACGGCAGAGAATGTGACCGTTTATGTGGATGCCGGCAGTGAGGATAAGGTACAGCTGGTGCTTGACGGG
>JAILRP010000024.1 GCA_024698075.1 Lachnospiraceae bacterium | reverse complement strand
AACAAGACCGAGCTGACCGATGAGGCAAGGAGCGAGATCTGCACCGCATTCTGCGAAAAGATCAGGGAAAAGGGCTACTACCCGATGATATATGCTTCGGAGAACTGGTTTCGGCGCTATCTGAAAGTCGATGCCTTAAAGCAGTACGATTTCTGGGCACCGCAGTATCTTGACGAGAACGATTTTCTCTATGACTTCACGATCTGGCAGTATACGGATTCGGGCGACATCCCCGGGGTCAAGGGAGTGGTCGACCTCGACATCTCAATGGTAGATTATGCATCATTCGTTCCGCAGATGCGTGAGGCATACCTGACCGGCGGGCACTTCGGCCCGGAAGATGCAGGTTCCGACATAAGCATAACCGCGGAGCCGGACGGGGAAGAGCAGGAGGAATGACCCCGTGACATGAATGGGCGGTTTAAGGAGCAAAATGGCAGCATCAGACAGACGAAAAACATATATATGCGTGTGGATCCTGTGCTTTCTGTATGTACTGCCGCTGATCATTGCCAACAGGTACGTTTATGACGATACCCAGAGGGTCTTCTACCATACTGCCGGATGGGCGCTCGACGGAAGGCCTCTCACGGAGCTTCTGATAAAGTTACTGTGCGGGGCAAACCAGTTCATATATGACATATTTCCGCTGCCGCTCCTGCTGTCGGTCACTGCATATGCCGCGGTTTCCGTCAGGTGGTGCGAAGACTATTTCCTCCGGTTCGGGGCGACGGCTGTCATCACGGCTTTCCTGCCGTTTTCTATGCCCCTCTTTCTGGCAAACCTTTCATACCGTTTCGACTGCATCGGTTTTACCGCATCCGTTGTGCTTCTCATGATACCGTTCATATACAGGAAGAATGTTTGGTGGAAGGGAATCCTTGCGGGCATAGCATGCGTGCTTGCATCTATGTGCTTCTATCAGCCAACCGTAGGGCTGTTCGCCGGCCTTGCAGTTCTTACGGCATATGGCTCATACCTGAGGAAGGAACAGTTCCTGAAAAGACTGGCAGGCGATGCGGCCTCGTTCGTCTCAGGAACGGCAGTATATAAACTGGTGGTCTCCGAGATATTCGTTGACAGGCAGGACTGGAGGGCGGATGCGAAGAATTTCGCACTTTCGTCCGATATGATCGGAAATGCCGGCCTGAAAATAAAGCTGATACTGCAGCTGCTCGAAAGGTTTGCAAGAAGCGTCGGAGCAAGGCAGCTGCTGCTGTACGCCGCCATATGGATCCTCGGAGGCATAGCGGTCATATACTGCCTGAAAGAGAGAAAACGCGCGCAGGCCGCCATTGGCATTGCCGCGTTCTGTGTTCTCCCGGTCCTTCTGCCGCTTGCGGCGGTCCTTCCGATGATGGCGCTTTCCGCATCCTATGCACTTCCGCGCCAGCAGACGGCACTCATGGCTGTGATGTTCCTGCTTGCCGGCTGCCTTGCGGCAGCATCCCAAAGGTTCCCACGTGCGGCCCTGTGCCTCGGCGTGCTCACCGTGCTCTTTCATTTTTCGTTTTCGTACGCATACGGAAACCTCATGAGGGAGCAGAAGGAATATGAGGAAATGATCGTTTACGGCATCATCTGCGACATAGATGACAACGTGAGCAGTGAGATAGACAACATAGCCGTGGAGGGTGAGATACCGTTCTCACCGGTAGTCGAGAGCACCTGCAGGATCATGCCGGTATTCGCCGACATGGTGCCCGAAGGCTTTGACGGAGACGGGATGCTCGGCGGCGCGATAATCAACCATTATTCGCGCGACATATTCTCAATCGTCGACATCACGGTGGCCGACAGGCAGTTCATGGATGAGAACGAGCCCTTCGCAAAGAGCCGCGAATATGAGCTGTACTTAAACGGCGGCAGGATCTGCGTGCGGTTTACGGACTGAATGGTTCCGTATTGAAAACTTATGTTAACTATATTATAATATGCAGGTAATATTATATGCAGATAGGGTATTTGGGGGTTTTATAAATGGCGATCATCCGCAAAAAAGTCCGTATAGGCGACCTTATGATCAGCGAGGGGCTGATCACGCCTTCGCAGCTCGAGACGGCACTGAAGGAGCAGAAGATCAGGGGCGCCAAGCTCGGCGAAACGCTGATCGCACTCGGTTACGTATCACAGGAGGATTTTTCAAACATCCTGTCATCGCAGCTCGGAATAGACACCGTCGACCTTAGGAAGGTCGGCATTGACGATAATGCCGTCAGGCTCGTTTCCGAGGAGCTGATGAAGAAAAATCAGCTCATCCCATTCGCGTTTGACGACAAGAACCCCAACGTGCTGAAGGTGGCGATGGCCGATCCCATGAACATCATGGCGGTCGACGACGTCACGATAATGACGAACATGGAAGTCATGCCTTTCTTCTGCCCGAGCGCGCAGATATCCATCCAGCTCGACAGAAGGTACGGCAAGGAGCAGGCGAGGGCGGCCGCCCAGCAGTTCCAGGAGGAGCATGCTGCGGAGATCGCGTTCGATACCGCCGCTTCCGACATTGAATATGAGAACATTGATGATGCGCCGATCGTCAAGCTTGTCAAGACGATGCTCGAGACTGCGGTCAGGGAAGGTGCATCCGACATACATATCGAAGCGCTCGACCGCGGCGTCAGGGTGCGCTACAGGATAGACGGCGTGCTCGTTGAGAACATGGACTACGACAAGTCGCTCCTTCCGGCGCTCGTCGCACGTATCAAGATCATCTCCAACCTTGACATATCCGAAAAGAGAAAGCCGCAGGACGGCAGGCTCACGGTCGTCGTCGACAGCAAGGAATATGACGTCCGTGTATCCATACTGCCCACCGTTTTCGGCGAGAAGGTCGTTATGAGACTTACGTCCAAGGACGGCCTTACCAGGGACAAGAAGTACCTCGGCCTGAATGAGAGGGAGCTTCCGAGGTTTGACGCCATCATGTCGAACCCGCACGGCATCATCCTTGTCACCGGCCCTACGGGCTCGGGAAAATCAACCACATGCTATACGGTTCTCGCAGAGCTTAATTCCGAAGAGGTTAACATAATAACTGTAGAAGACCCCGTCGAGGCGAACGTCAACGGGATCAACCAGGTGCAGGTCAATGTCAAGGCGGACCTGACTTTCGCATCAGCGCTCCGTTCCATACTTCGTCAGGACCCCGATATCATAATGATCGGTGAGATAAGAGATACCGAGACCGCGGAAATCGCCGTCAAGGCGTCGATCACGGGCCATCTGGTCATATCAACGCTTCATACGAATTCGACCGCAAGCTCTATAACGCGTCTTCTCGACATGGGCGTTGAGCCGTACCTTATCGGCGATTCGGTCGTCGGCATCATCGCACAGCGACTGGTCAGGAAGCTTTGTCCGAAGTGCCGCAGGCAGAAGCAGGCGAGCCCCGAGGAAAAGCGTGCGCTTCGCATTCCCGAGAATGAGAACTGCATCATATATGAGCCGGTCGGCTGCAGGGAATGCTCGAAGGGCTACAGGGGCAGGATAGGTGTTTATGAGATTATGCCGATCTCGCATAAGATCGCGGGAATGATCTCGCGAGGTGCCAATGCCGACGAGATAGAAGAGCAGGCGGTCGCCGAGGGAATGACGACGCTCCGCCGCGCCGCCGCCGAGTATGTCCTCCAGGGCATCACGACGGTAAGCGAGATGCGCAAGGTCGCATACGAAGATGAACTGTAAATGTAAACGATTCAGGGGACGGATATGGAACTACAGAGCGCAGCTTCAACAGTAACGATCGAACAGATTCTGACGGTGGCAAACCAGTCGGGTGCGAGCGATGTGCACATCACGGTCGGGATTCCGCCCAAGATGCGTGTGTCAGGACATCTCCGGGAGATGAACTTCCCAAGACTCATGCCTGATGACACGCACAGGCTTCTTTACGGCATAATGAACGAGAAGCAGACGAGGGCGTTCGATGAAAAGGGCGAGTGGGATTTTTCCTACTCGATATCGCAGCTCGGCCGCTACCGTGTCAACGCCTTCAGGCAGCGCGGAACATGCGCGATGGTATTCAGGCTTGTCGGCAACAAGATACCGCGCCCGGAGGAGCTCGGGGTTCCGGAATCGGTCGTAAATCTGTATGACAAGAAGCGCGGGCTCGTGCTTGTCACCGGACCTACGGGATCGGGTAAGTCAACTACGCTCGCGTCGATAATAGGCAAGATAAACCGAGAGCTTGATGCACATATTATCACTCTCGAAGACCCGATAGAGTACCTCCACCGCCACGACAGGTCGATCGTCAACCAGCGTGAGGTCGGGATCGACACGGACGACTACTCGATAGCCCTGCGTTCGGCGCTCCGTGAGGATCCCGATGTGATCCTCGTCGGCGAGATGCGTGACCTTGAGACGATAAGCACTGCCATTACGGCCGCAGAAACGGGCCATCTGGTTTTTTCAACACTGCACACGATCGGTGCGGCATCAACCGTTGACCGTATCATAGACGTATTCCCGCCCCACCAGCAGCAGCAGATCCGCACGCAGCTTGCGAACGTGCTCGAGGCGGTCGTGTCACAGCAGCTGATCCCGCGTGTTGGCGGCGGCAGGGTGGCCGCGTTCGAGGTCATGCATGCAAATTCCGCGATAAGAAACCTGATAAGAGAAAATAAATCCCACCAGATAGCATCGACGATCCAGACGAACCGCAAGAGCGGCATGATAACGATGGATGATGCGATAATGGAGCTTTACATGCGTGGTGAGATCGACAGGGATGACGCCCTGCTCTTCGCCCAGGACAAGACGACTATGAGCAATAGGATATAGGCTTCAAAACAGAGTATAAATGAGGTGATCATATGCCGGGTTACATTTACAGGGCCATGGGGCCTGACGGAAAAGAGAAGAAGGGAAACGTCACCGCGACCAATGCGGAGCAGGCAGCCAGCAAGCTGAAGGCCGACGGCCTCATTGTAATGAAGCTTGAGCCGGAGAGTGCGCTGAATCGGGACATCACGTTCGGAACGCCCCGCGTAAAGGCAAGGGACTATGCGGTGTTCTGCCGCCAGTTCGTCGCCATATTAAAGGCCGGCGTCAGCGTCATAAACGCACTGCAGATGATGAGCGAGCAGATCGAGAACAAGTCGTTAAAATCAGCTACCATCAGCCTTGTCGATGACCTCGGAAAAGGTGAGACGCTCTCATCGGCGATGAGAAAGCAGAAGGTGTTCCCGTCGATCTTCGTAAACCTTGTTGCAGCGGGCGAGGCAACGGGTTCTCTGGAGACGGCTTTTGAGAGGATGGCGCTCCAGTTTGAGAAGGAGGCACAGCTCAAGGCCATAATCAAGAAGGCGACGATCTACCCCATAATCGTACTGATCGTTGCTGTCGGCGTCATCGTTGCGATGATGACTTTCGTCATCCCCAACTTCATGTCGATGTTTGAGGACATGGATGTGGAGATGCCTGCAATGACAAAGATGGTCATTGCCATGTCGGACTTTTTCGTAGGATACTGGTGGCTGCTTCTGATCATCGTTGTGGCGGTCGTTGTGGGACTTAAGTTCTACGGACAGACGATAAGCGGAAGGGTGCTCTTCGGAACGCTCAAGATCAAGGCTCCCGGAGTAGGACAGCTTCAGACCAAGACAAACTGCGCGACATTTTCGAGAACGCTTTCAACGCTTCTGCGTGCCGGCGTTCCGATGCTTGAAGCGCTTGAGATAACAGGCAATTCGATGGACGGCAACATCCTGTTTCAGCGTGCAGTCTACCAGGCAAGGGACCAGGTTGGAAACGGCGTATCCCTGTCAAAACCGATAAAGATGAGCGGCCTCTTCCCGCCGATGGTCGTGCACATGGTGTCGATCGGTGAGGAGACCGGTGAGCTTGAGGACATGCTCGAGAACATCGCCGAATACTACGAGGAAGAAGTTGCCGAGGCAACGGAACAGATGATGGCGGTCATGGAACCCCTTATCATAGTTGTTTTAGCGGTTATCGTAGGCGTTATCATCATGGCAATCCTTCAGCCGATGCTGACACTGTATGACGCGGTCGGAAATATGTGATGCAGTTATTTTTCGCTTAAAGTCGGATAATAATCAAGATTAAGCGAAAAATAATCAATCTTGTGCTTTTGGCGGATTCAGTCGGATCCGCCATGATTATCGGAAAACACCGATTAATCCGCCACTTTTTTGCGAAAGAAAAATGCAAGGGGAAATATATGATGCAATTATTTTTCGCTTAAAGTCGGATAATAATCAAGATTAAGCGAAAAATAACAGGAGCGGAGTATGATCGGGCGGGAAAAAGAGATAGAGACATTAATGATTGGACTTGGCCCATCCGATATGCCGGGCATTGAGGCAAGCGATGATAGGCTGATTGCAGGGAAGAGCTTCAGGCATAAGTCATTTGAAGAAAGACTGGCGGAATACAATAATGAGATAACCATTTACGACTTTGACTGGGGCGAACCGCTTGGGATGGAAATGAACCATTTTGTATGAAAAATCAGTCATATATAGTGTAGACTTCAGTATATTGCACAAGAAACGGAGTCACAAACACTGCAAAGTGTGATATAATCTATTAAGGCTACAGTATTATTTTTGTGTATGCATATGCCGATATATTTTAAGTAGGTATATCCCGGGGTATAGAGCAGATATTCCGGCATATATAAAGCGGGTGGGGAACGGAATCCCTGCTCAAAGATTTATTCATAAGAAAAGGAGAATATGGGCATGAATAAGAAAACGGATAACAGAGGTTTCTCGCTTGTTGAGCTGATCATCGTTATTGCCATCATGGCAATTCTGGTAGGTGTTCTGGCACCGCAGTTTATTAAGTATGTTGAGAGGTCGAGAAACTCAACTGATAAGCAAAATGCAGCAGCGTTTGTTTCGGCTTGTCAGACATGGGCTTCGGAAACAGATATTCCTTCAGGAGAAACTGCTTTTGCAGCAAGTAAAACGGGTACGATTACAGTGAATGATACAGGTACAACTGTAGCAGGAGATCAAGAGGCCGCGATTAAGAGCGCCCTGAAGAATGCAGGCCTTTCTGATAGCACCACAAAGTGTGCCAGCAAGACGGCATGGACATCATATACATTAACCGTTAGTGTTGGCACTGATTCTAACGTTACAGTTACAAGTAATCCGACCGGTCTGCTTTCTAATTAGCAAGTTGTAGGAATCTTTCATTGATGTAAAAGAATGTAAAAGAATGGGGTATACTTTTGTTCTGGTATCCGGATTGCTAATTGGAAGTTTCTTAAATGTCTGCATATATAGGATACCGAAGCATGAAAACATTACCACAACACGTTCCCACTGCATGAGCTGTGGGAACGTGATCAAGTGGTATGACCTGGTTCCGGTGCTAAGCTACCTACTGCTCAGGGGCAGACGCAGGAACTGTGGAGCGAAGCTTTCGATACAGTACCCGATCATAGAACTGTTAAATGGGATCATATAATGTATAGTATTCGCAGTAATGGTTCTCAATGTAAAAAGAGTACTGACAATGGCACTTGCCTCAGCACTTATAGTGATAGCTGTTA
>JAILRP010000013.1 GCA_024698075.1 Lachnospiraceae bacterium | reverse complement strand
TCTTAGATAGTTGAGGAAAGTATATTCTTTCGGAAGCGAAAAGACTTTCTCCAGCTGGTCCGCAAGAAGCCTTGTATCCCCCGTCGCGACGGTATGCCAAATGCTCGCCATGGTCGTGACGTTGTAGAGGAGATGGCATTCCGGCAGCTCGCGCGTTCCGAAGTAAGGAACGACCTCCTTGGGTTCCATCACTATCTCTCCCAGGAGCAGCGTCCCCGGACAGACGATCTCACAGGCAATGCGCATGAGCCTGATCAGGGTATGCACCTCCGGAAGGTTGCGGCATTTTGTCCCGGGTGTTTTCCATATATACGGCGTCGCATCAAGGCGGATGACATCCACCCCGAGATTGCAGAGGTACAGCATGTTCGCCGTCATGTCGTTGAACACGACAGGATTGCGGTAGTTAATGTCCCACTGGTACGGATAGAAAGTCGTCATTACGACTTTTCCCGCCTCGCTGCACCACGTAAAGTTCCCCGGTGCCGTAGTCGGGAATACATCGGGGATCGTCTTTTCAAGCTCGTCGGGCTCTTCCCATCCGTCATAGAAAAAATACCTGTCCTGATATTCCTTCTCACCCCTCTTTGCCCTAAGCGCCCACTCATGCTCATCACTCGTGTGGTTCATGACAAAATCAAGACAGAGGCTTATGCCGCTCTCATGGCAGTCATCCGCGAGCGCCACCAGGTCTTCGTTCGTGCCGTACCTTCCGTCCACCTTTCTGTAATCCGAAACGGCGTAGCCCCCGTCGTTCTTTACCTCGGGGCTCTCTAATATGGGCATGAGATGCAGGTAGTTGATCCCAAGCTCCCTAAGATACGGAAGCTTCGACCGTACCCCCGGGAGGTCTTTAGCAAAGCAGTCGGCATAGGCGAGCATTCCGAGGCGCCTGTTGTCCCTGTACCATTCGCCGCCGGATCCCTTCCTTTTCCGGTCCCACATCTTGAGCTGCCTGCTGCGGGCCTTTTCGTATTTTTCGAGCATGGACACAAAGTACGAAAAAGCCTGCGCACCATTATTGAACAGGCTCATATAGAGCCTGTTCATCTCATCACGGTATATTTCCAGCCTGTCATTAAAAGCGCTCATATCAGCCCTTGACCGCTCCCTCGATCATTCCGTTCATTATCTGTTTCTGTGCGATCAGGAAAATGATTATCATGGGCAGTATAGCCAGAAGCGCAGCCGTCAGTATAAGGTCCCACTGCTTGACGTATGAACCTACAAATGCCTGCACTGCCACCGGGAGCGTCTTGACCTTGCCGTTCTGGCCGAGCATCAGGGACGGCAGGAGGTAATCGTTCCATATCCACATGCCGTTTAAGATCGTGACCGTCGTGATGACGGGTTTTAACAGCGGCAGGATTATGCGGAAGAACGTTCCCTCGGGAGAGCATCCGTCGATCGCCGCGGCCTCCTCAAGATCGTAAGGCACGCCTTTTATGAAGCCGGCAAGTATGAACACCGTCATCGCCCCGCCGAATCCGCAGTATGCGAACACTATGCCCGGAATAGACTGGAGCATGCTTATCCCGATGAATTTGCCGACATCCCTGAACGTGCTGATCAGCGGGAGCATTACGACCTGGAACGGGATGATCATCGAAGCGATGAATATCATATAGATGACAACCGACCATTTCTTTTTGTTGTTACGGCTTATGACCCATGCAGCCATTGCGCCGAGCACCGCGAGAAGGATGAGCGATATTATCGTTATGACCGCCGATGTTCCGAATGCATACCAGAAGTTAAAATTGGAATTGTTCACGACAGCCGAGAGGTTGGTCCGCAGCTGGGCGAACGCCGTTCCGCCGAGTCCTATCGGGTTTGCGACTATCGACGCCTGGTTCTTGAAAGAGTTGAGCACAACTAGATAAAACGGGAACAGCACATAGACCGCTATCACTATGCCTATCACGGTGCAGACCAGTGCGCGTATCTTCGTTCCTTTTCCTACCTGTCTTCCTTCACCCATTACAGTTCCACCTCCTTCTTATTCGATACACGGACCTGTATAAGGGATACAATGGCAAGGATGATAAAGAAGAATACTGCCTTTGCCTGTCCGAGA
>JAILRP010000085.1 GCA_024698075.1 Lachnospiraceae bacterium | reverse complement strand
CATATATTGTGATCGTAAGATCGCTGGCTTTCATTATTTATTACCCCTTTCTGTATAAAAATATGGAACGGTCCCCTCCTAAATGTTTAAGGAATTTACCATGAGGTGCCAGATCACGCCCTGCCACCCCTCTGCATGCGGCGTTATCCTTTTATCGTCCACAACCGGTATGAGAACACAGGCATCACTTACCTGCTTTGAATATCCCCCGTTCCTCGAAACTATCGAAATGATCTTCGCTCCGCGCTCTTTTGCAAGCTTTAACGCATTGACGATGTTGAGCGACGTGGTCTCGCTGCCGCCTCCGACTGAGAACACCATTACGGAATCCTTCCCGTTCAAATGGCTCGTCTTAAGCCACTCCGCAAAAGTTGTCTCCCATCCTTCGTCATTTGTCCTGGCCGTGAGTTCGGAAACGTTATCGGTGGGTGCATAGGTCTCAATTCCCCCGATCTTCCTGAAATCATTGACTGCGTGTGAAGCGTTGGCGGCACTTCCTCCGACTCCGAGGATAAAAAGCCTGCCTTCGTTCTTCTTCGTTTCGCTGAGGATCTCGATGCCTTTTTCAATCTCCTCTTTTGAAACGGTTTCGGCGATCCTGACAGTCTCCTCCAGGTATTGCCTTATGTAATCTTTCGTCATAATTGTTCCCTCCTTTTCCCATATAGCTTATTTCCAAACAATTAGACTTTATCATGATCCCTTTCGGGTTATCATCCTCCTGCAGGGGGTAGAACGTCTGCGGCCTCGGCAAGGTCGCTGACCGTAACATCCGGCATTACATCGCCCATCATCCTGCACATGTCACATTTAAGCCTTCCCACAAAGACCGTGGCCAGCCCGACTGCGGTGCCGGCAAGCACGTCGGAGCAGGAATCACCTATCATAAAAGATGATGACAGATCGATATTGTATTTACGCATTGCCATGTATATCAGTCCCGGCTTGGGTTTTCTGCATTCGCACTCCCTTATCAGGAATTTCTCTTTGGATCCCGGAAGCTCCTTCGGATAATGCGGGCACATGAACAGATCGTCTATGTCCACGCCTTCGGCCGAAAGGGATTCCCTCATATGAGTATTGATGTCATAAAGCGCTGCAAGGCTTGTCTTGCCTTTTGCCGCCGCAGGCTGGTTGGTCACCACAAATATGTAGTAGCCTTTTTCCTGTATCTTCTTCAGGGCTTTTGCGGCACCGGGGAGAAATTCAAATTCCGAAACTTTCATCGGGCTGTCGAGCTGCTCGATGTCATCATTCCAGACTATGCTGTTTATTACACCGTCCCTGTCGACAAACACGGCCGGATGAGATTCCGAAAATCTGTGCGTGACATAGGACGAGAATTCGGCAAGGGACTCGGGGCTTCCGATCTCGTAAAACCTCTTGGTAACCTTCTGGGCCACCATCTCACCCTTCAGCGACAGTTCATGCTGTATGTCGGCTATGTCAAAAGCTTCATCATCCGCTTTTTCCGCAAACAGCGCCTTTTCATACATGCATACACCGTAATCGATGTGGTCCATGCGCTCCGTGCGGTTGTGCTTATCGTAGATCACAAGCCTTCCGCCATCCATTTCCACATTGCTGCGGTCATACCTGTTGCCGTTCTTCAGCACGGTCATGAGCGCCCTTGCACCCGCTGCCTTTCCTCTTTCATACCGGTAGATGGTCTCCGCATAATCAATGTCCATGAACGAATCGCCATATATAAGGAGAAAATCATCCTCGAGATAATGGAGGGCATGCCTTACGGCTCCGCCCGTCCCGAGAAGCTTTTCTCCGTCATAGCTGTACTTTATGGATATCCCGAACCGGCTTCCGTCGCCGTAGTGTTCTTCTATCATGTCGGCCCTGTAGCCGATGAGGAACACGAATTTCCTGAATCCCCACGCGCAAAGGAGCTCGAGCTGATAGTCAAAGAACGGCCTGCCGCATACATCGGCAAGCGACTTCGGACAGTTTTCGGTGATATGTTTAAGCCTGGTTCCGAGGCCTCCCATCAGGACCACGACCTGAACATCAGAAAGGTTTCTCATAAAACCCTTGACCCTTCCTTCTCAAACCTGAACCTGACCTCGCTCATGCCCGTATCCCTCATGGCATCGCGGAGGCGCGCCTTGTCCTTGACATAGAACATGAGGAATCCGCCGCCGCCCGCGCCTATCATCTTGCCGCCGAGCGCGCCGTTTGCGAGCGCAAGGTTATACCACTCATCGATCTGAGGGTTGCTCATTCCTCCGGACCGTTTCTTCTTGTATTCCCAGTGGACGTTCATTATGTCCGCAAACTTATCGAGGTCTCCCTTTTCAAGGGCATCCTTGCTCTGATATCCGAGGTCCTTGACAAAATCAAGGTTCTTCAGCATGTCCTCGTTGTGCTCCTTGCTCTTGTCATTCTGCTCCTTCAGTATATTTCCCGCGGAACGCGAAAATCCCGTAAAATACAGGATCAGGTTATCTTCAAGGTTATAAAGCGTCTCGTCCGATATCCTGAGCGGATCGACCCAGACGTAACCATCCCTGTGGAAGTTCATGCAGGTGATGCCGCCGTAGCTGGCAATGTACTGGTCCTGCTTTCCGATGGGCTCCTTGAGCCTGTTCATCTCGATCTCACATGCCTCCTCGGCAAGTGTCCTCGTGCTCACTATGTTGCCCTGCATCGTATGCAGCGCCCGAAGAAGTGCCGTGGTAAACGAGCTTGATGAACCAAGTCCGGTCCCTGCCGGGATATCTGCCATGGAGCAAAGCTCAAGGCACGGCTTTTTCCAGTCGAGAAGCTTTAATGCCTCGCGGATGATGGGATGCTGTATCTCATCTATCTCCGAACATCTTTCGAATTTGGAATACTTGAGAAAATAACCTTTTTCGAACGTTTCATGAAGCGTGATGTAAACATACTTGTCTATGGCAGCGGAAATGAGAAAGCCTTCCCTTTCCTCATAATATGACGGAAGATCTGTCCCACCGCCTCCAAGCGTTATCCTAAGCGGACTGCGTGCAATGATCATCTGATTACCTATTCCCTTCCGGCTTTATGCTCAGTCCCTTGCGGAAAATACCCACGGATTGGCCTTAAGGTATTCCACGGTCTTGATGACTCCTTCTTCAATGGTGGCCTTGGGCTTCCATCCGAGAGACCTGACTTTTTTCGTGTCGAGATATATGAACGGGTTGTCGCCGATCCATCCGCGCTCACCGCCTTCATAAGAAAGAGAGGGCTCCACTTTGAGCTTATTGCAGATGAACCGTACGGAATCGTTGACTTCCACGTACTCATCGGTTCCGAGGTTGTAAATGTTCACCTTTTCCTTGGCGTTATTAACAACGGTAAGTATCGCCTCCATGCAGTCCTTGACGTACAGGTATGATTTTTTCTGGTGTCCGTCGCCCAGTATATGAAGTTTCGTAGGATCTTCGGAAAGCTTCCTGCAGAAATCAAACACGTGTCCGTGCGTATATCTCTCTCCGAGGATCGAAACGAACCTGAAAATATATACCGTGAACCCGAAACCTTCGGCATATGCGGCCAGAAGGCCTTCGCACGCAAGCTTTGAAGCACCGTATAATGATGTCTGTATGGGAAAAGGAGCGTTTTCCGGGGTAGGTATGACCTCGGCTTCGCCGTATACCGAGCCCGTTGATGAAAATCCTATCCTGCTGATGCCGTTCGCACGCATTGCCTCGAGAACGTTAAATGTGGCGACCGTGTTCTGCTGAAGGTCCTTGCTCGGGTGCTCACATCCCATCCTCACATCGGCATTCGCTGCAAAATGGAAGACCATGTCGCATCCCTTCATGGCCTCCGTCAGGGCGGGAAGATCAAGCGTATCTCCGACTACGAGTGTGAATCTGTCGTTTTTTTGCGCCTCTTCCAAAAACTCACGGCGTCCGGTGCTGAAATTATCATATACGACAACCTCGCTGTCCGGCTCCGACAGGAGCCTGTCCGCCATGTTCGATCCTATAAAACCGGCTCCGCCGGTGATGAAATATCTCATGTCCACTCCTTACAGGTCGTATTCGACCTCTTCTTCAACATCATCTTTGAATTTATTCGCATTGCGGTTATATTTTGCTTTTTCATATTGGAGGTATCCTATCTTGATCTCCGTTCTGATCTTCTTGTCGGATACATCCTCGAACCACTTCGGATCCGCAAGCTTGTCCCTTATCCTCTTTTCAACGATCTTTGTGCCTTCCTTGTCGCAGGTCAGGATTATCCCGAATCCTCCGTTCTCATCGATGGAGTAAACCCTGTCTTCGAGACGGACGGTATCGACTATGAGAAGGGACAGCTGCTTGATGACTCTTTCGTACTGCGCCGGTCTCAGAACTTTCTTCATCTCCGCCGGGTACCTGAGCCTTATTATCATGAGAGAGATGGGGCTGTCATTTCTCTCCGCATAGGATATCTGTGTCTGGATGTCCATGAAAAGGCTTCTGAGATTGTAAAGGCCCGTTATGGGATCGATCATGACCAGTTCGGCGATCTGTTTCTTCAGAAGCGCATTTTCAAGAATGAGCGGGGTATATCTCCTGACATAGAACGCCATTCCGACAACGCACATGGCGGGAAGTATGATCCACAGGAATGTGATCGGCGGAAAACTGTTCTGGAGCATGATGACGGAATAGATCCGAAAACCCGCAAAGACAACCGTTGCGACAGCCGCGACTATGATTGCTATCGTAAGGTATCCCGCTATCGTTATTATCGCGGCAGCGGCAAGCGATATGGTCATGATTAGATTTTCGGTAAAGTATTCGCTGTCCGACAAGCCTGTGACTGTTACTGCAAGAATGAATGACAGAAGAACCATTCCGATCCCGAGATATGAAATGACCTTTCCGTCACCTTTTCCCTTGTTTTTTTTCTTTTCCTCGTCCATGGTACACTCCAATCAGGCGAAAATATATACTCGGATATTTTACCATCTTATTGCATTTTGGTCAAAATATACATGGCATGCTCGCTCCCCATGATAAGGCCGTGTCCGCGTTTTTCGAATCCCAGGCTTTCAAGCAGGCGCACCGAAGGGATGTTCCTCTCTTTTGTAAAGGCCATATAAGCATCAAACCCGAATTCTTCCATTCCATATCCGATGACGGACGATACCGCCTCTTTTGCGTATCCCTGCCCCCTGTATCCCTTTCCTATGATATAGCCTATCTCGGGGATGTCATATCCATCCCGCAGATTTATCCCCGCCCTTCCGATAAGCTTATTGTTTTCACGCAGCCGCAGAGCCCACGTTCCGAATTCATAAAACCTGTACTGGTTCTTAATATATCTTTCCAGATATTCCGCTTCATCTTTTGGGTCATCGTATGGGGCTTCCGTATATTTTGCGGCCTCATCATCATACAGCCCGTAAAGCTCGGCAACATCGTCCAATGAATGCTCCATGATGACGAGCCTTTCGGTAACGGCTATCGTCCAGGGGATGCCGTGGTATCTCTGCCACATCCTGAAAATCTTCTCATAAGTCATGAACTCGATGTCCTCTATGCAGTAGAGGACGCCGGAAAAGCTCTTCCGTAAGTTCCCCGACATAAGTCCTGCGCATGCCGCTCCGGAAGATACCGCATATTCAGCGGCTGATTCGGAGTCAGTAATGATGAACAGCGAACCGGCATCTTCGCCGCCCCCGTTTATGATCTTTTTCACAGCTATTACCCCGTCACCGGGGATTTGGTTGTCATAACATAGATATGTAAACTCAATTCCGTCGTTTTCCGACCTGACGTTTGTGCAAAATGACGAAAAGTCCTCTTTTGGAAGATTTTGGTCCACATAAATGATGATATGTGACAGTTTTCCCTGATTTTTAAGCATCTTGTATGTGTTTTTCCACTATTTTCGATCCGGATTTTAATGCACTTTCACGAAACCCTTATTCATATATTGTTCATATTTATTTAAAAAACTTTTCATTTGTGGAACATTCTTTAGACATTTATGTGAACTATACTACAGTCAGAAGATGAGACATACATTGCAAATACTTTTTCATAATAAATGCCAAGTAGCTTGCTACTTGGCATCCTCCCTTTTTATGGGGTTTTTATTCCCCCGATAAATATGTCACTATCGCATCAACCGCCGTTTCCTCATCCGAACCGTCAGCAGTTACCGTTACGGTATCTCCGGCCACAAGGACCAGCGTCATCATTCCCATAATGCTCTTCGCATTGACTCTCTTGTCTCCATACTCAATGTATATCGAGCTGTCATATTGGCTGGCGACCTGAACGAGCAGTGCGATCGGCCTTGCCTCCAGCCCGTTCTCTAGGCGGATGATCGTTTCCTTTTTTGTCATAATTCTCCTCCTTAATCGAACAACGGCCCCTGTTTGGGCTGTCATTCCTTGTCCGCATATTCCCGTGCCAAACGGGACAGTTTGCGGAGCCTGTGGTTTACTCCGGATTTTCCCAGCTCAGGTGTGCTGAGCTCGCCAAGCTCCTTTAAGGTTGCTTCCGGATATGAAACCCGCAGTTCTGCCATTGCCTTCAGCGCCGGAGGAAGCTCAGCGTAAGCATCGCTTTCCATCAGGCATCTGATATCGTCGATCTGCCGCTGTGCTGCCGTGACCGTTTTTCCGATATTGGCCGTCTCACAGTTGACCTTGCGGTTAACGCTGTTTCGCATTTCCTTCAGTATACGGGTGTTCTCAAAATCCATCATCGCGACATGAGCACCCATAACATTTAAGGTATCAACGATATTTGTTCCGTCTTTTACATAGAGAACCCGGGCTTTCTTCCGTAGGACCGTCTTGGCTTCGATCTCAAAGCTCGCCAATAGTTCCGTCAAAAACTGTGCCTGTCTCTCATCCTGGCACACTATCTCCAAATGATATGACTTTTCCGGATCGCTTACCGATCCGGCCGAAAGAAAAGCACCTCTTACATAAGCACGCCTGCAGCATGACCTCATCGTTTCCGTTGTGGTCTTTATTGCCGATCTGACCTTTTCGGTCTCATCCGGATCATCCGTCACAAGACGGTACCACGCTCCGGATTTGCCATAAAAAAGGGCAGAGTCCGCGTGACTATTATACATATTAAATGTTTTCTTAAGTAAAGTAAAGAACTTTCTGACAGGCAGTTCATTTTCGGAAGCGATCACTATTCTGCCTTCGTTTTCCTCAGACGGTCTTTTGCAGAAATCATATATCGCTGCCATCTCCGCGAGCTGGCAGTGCCTTGACGGAGCGATGGCCCTCTCCAGTTCTTCCTTAATCTTTCCGGAAAAAGACATCTTTATTTTCCCCTTGCGGCATCCTTTCCAAAATCCCTGTGCTCGAGCTTGAACCCGTAGTCTTCATACTTTGCCATTCTTTCATATAATGCCGAGGCAAGCGTAATGCTCCGGTGTTTTCCTCCGGTGCAGCCGATAGCCACGACGAGCTGATTTTTGCCCTCGGAGATGTAATTCGGAATGAGGAAGGCCAGGAGGTCTTCTATCTTGTCGAGGAATTCGCCCGCCTCCGCATTTGACATTACAAAATCCGCCACCGGCCTGTCGAGTCCCGTAAGCGGACGGAGATCATCATGATAATACGGATTTGGAAGGAACCTGACGTCAAATACCAGATCGGCATCTGTCGGTATCCCGTATTTAAATCCGAATGACAGTATGGTCACATATATGTTCTTGAAGCTCTGGTCATTTACGAATATCTTGTCTATCTCGGCCTTCAGGTCCCTTGTGAGCATACGGGACGTATCGATGATATGTCCGGAGAGCTTCTTGATGTTTGAAAGCTTTTCCCGCTCGCGCCTGATGCCGACCTCGACCCTTTCCCCGAACGCAAGCGGATGGAGCCGCCTCGTCTCCTTATACCGCTTTACCAGGACCGAATCATCCGACTCGAGAAAAAGGATCTCATATTCAATCCCGATCTCATTGAGCTTTGCAAGGGCATTTTCAAGTTCGTCAAATCCGGATCCCGTCCTTGCATCGATCCCGAGTGCCGCCCGCTCTATCTCAACATTCTCGCTTAAAAGCTTTGCGAACTCCGGTATCATCTGTACCGGCATATTGTCTACGCAGTAATATCCAGAATCCTCAAGGAAGTTCAGCGTCGTGCTCTTGCCGGCGCCGCTGAGTCCGGTCACTATAACAAATCTCATGGCTCAATATCTCCGATCATCACCACTTCCGGCTCAAGCATCACTCCGGAACATTCATGCACCTTTTCCCTTACCGTGCGGATCACCGCGATGATATCCGCCGCAGTGGCATCTCCCGTGTTTATGACAAAGCCGCTGTGCTTTTCCGATACCTTTGCTCCTCCGACCGAAAATCCTTTCAGTCCGGCATCCTCGATGAGCTTTCCGGCAAAGTATCCCTCCGGCCGCTTGAACGTGCTTCCGGCGCTCGGATACTCGAGAGGCTGTTTCTCCCTGCGTTTTTGTGACAGCTCATCCATGCGCCCTTTTATGTCGGCCTTATCGCCACGGTCAAGTTCAAACTCCGCCTCGAGCACGATATAGGGGCGCTTCCTTACAATGCTCGTTCTGTATCCGAAATCCATCATTCCTGACGCAAGCTTCACGATCCCGAAGCTTTCGGTATCAAGAAGGGTAACGTATGACGTTATGTCCTTCATCTCCCCGCCGTAAGCGCCGGCATTCATTACCATTGCACCCCCGACACTGCCCGGTATCCCCGATGCGAATTCCATGCCTGAAAGAGAGTTCTCATATGCGAGATATGCTGTCTTCGAGAGCATTGCACCCGCACCGGCGGTGACAGACGTACCGCTTACATTTATATGGTCCATGCCTATGCAGACGATGCAGCCTCTGTATCCGCTGTCGGCAGCAAGGATGTTGCTTCCGTTCCCTATGACCTTATAGGGCAGTCCGTGCGCTAAAAGAAGGCGTACAGTTTCTGTCGCCTCCTTTATGCTCTTCACCGTGATGAACACATCGGCCGGTCCTCCAACCCTGAAGGTCGTGTGCGCCTTCAGCGGCTCGTTTAACAGCACCCTGTCCTTAGCGGTGATCTCTGTCAGCTGTTCCGTTATCTCCTTATTCAAGAGCATGCTACTCCGTCCAGTACAAGTTTTGCCGAGCCGTATATCCCGGCATCATTTCCAAGTGTTGCAAGAACAAACTCCGTTCCGCTGCTGCCATGGAAAACGTATTTCAGATAATTCTTTTGGATGAGGTCGAGCACGATCTGCCCGGCCCTGCTGACTCCTCCTCCGATAACGAACATCTCCGGGTTGGTCACATCGGCAACTATCGAAAGGCCCTTCCCGAGTATTTCCCCAAAACGTTCGGCAACCTCGGAAGCCAACTTGTCGCCTGCCTTTACCGCATCAAAAACGGCTTTTGCATCGAGAAGCTCTGCATTCCTCAATACGGAAGGCTCATCTGATGCCGCAAGGGCAGCTGATGCCATCCTTGCGATGCCCGTTGCTGAACCGTACTGCTCGAGACATCCCTTTTTGCCGCATCCGCACTTTTCCGTCTCATCATCATTTATATGTATGTGCCCAATCTCACCGCCTGCTCCGATAGAACCGGAAAGGACTTTTCCGTTTACGATTATTCCGCCTCCGACACCGGTTCCGAGCGTTACGACCACGACATTCCTGCAGCCCCTTCCGCCGCCCTTCCATACTTCACCGAGTGCGGCCGCATTGGCGTCATTGCCCGCAAACACCGGAAGGTCTATGTATTCTCTCATCTTATGGCTTATGTCGAACTCGCCCCATCCGAGATTTACGCACTTGTGGACTATCCCGCTGTCATCAACAGGGCCCGGAACGCTGAGTCCTATGCCTGCAACATCTCCGATGCCGAAATCTCCCGAATCTATCTTTTCCCTGATCGATGCGGCGATATCGGGAAGTATATTCTCTCCGCCGTTCTCAGTCCTCGTAGGGATCTCCCACTTGTCAAGGAGCTCTCCCTGATCGGTGAACAGACCCATCTTAACGGTCGTACCGCCTATGTCTACTCCGAATACTTTCCTGCCCATTTTTATTCCTCTTCTTCTCTTGTCTTCAGCGAATTCTGGAATCTTGAATAAAGCTCCTGTGCCGCATTGTACCCCATCTTCTTCTGCCTGAAGTTGACCGCGGCGGACTCACATATGATCGCAAGGTTTCTGCCCGGCCTTATAGGAATGCTGTGGCATACGACCTTGTTCCCGAGATATTCCGTATATTCCTCTTCCAGTCCGATCCTGTCATAATCCTTGTCCTTATCCCACTCCTCAAGCCTTATGACAAGATCGATGCTCTGAGTTTCCCTTACCGACGAGACACCGAACAGCATCTTAACGTCAACTATTCCTATTCCCCTAAGTTCTATGAGATGCCTGGTGATATCGGGCGCCGTTCCGATGAGCGTATCGTCACTGACTTTCCTGATCTCGACAACGTCATCGCTGACAAGCCTGTGTCCTCTCTTTACAAGCTCGAGCGCAGCTTCCGATTTACCTATCCCGCTCTCACCCGTGATCAGGACGCCTTCGCCGTAAACATCGACCAACACTCCGTGTACGGAAATACATGGTGCAAGCTTAACATTGAGCCATCTGATGATCTCAGCCATCAGGTTTGATGTGCTCTTGTGGGACATCAGGACGGCAACGTTATGTGCCTTTGCTATCTCAAGAAACAGCTCATCAGGCTGAAGATCCCTGCAGAATACATAGCACGGGGTATCATCACACAGTATGTGCCCGTAGCGCTCCTTCTTGACATCGGCGTCAAGTTTGTTCATGTATGTGTATTCAACAAAGCCGATTATCTGAACCCTTCCGGTCTCGAAATGCTCTAAAAAACCTGCCATCTGAAGTGCGGGACGGTTGATGTCCGGCTGCGTTATCCGGATGTTCTCAACATCGATCTCCGGTGTCAGATTTACAAGCTTCATTTTTTCAACTAATTCCTTAACAGATACAGACGGCATATCATCCCTCCCGTTTCTTTACTGATCTTCCAGCATAAAGTATAGCATATTATCGCTAAAAAACAATGAACCGGCCTTATGTGGCAGACATATCCTTCCCGGCCGCGTGAAAGAAGCCGTAAACGCTTTTGGCTGCCGCGACGTTGAACCCTTCCACTTCCTTCAGCTGTTCTTCGGTTGCATTCTTTATATCCTCAAGTGAATCAAACGCCCTCATGAGCGC
>JAILRP010000084.1 GCA_024698075.1 Lachnospiraceae bacterium | reverse complement strand
AGGTATCAGTCAGGTATCAGTCTGACAAGCCTCGCAAAGTATTGTAAATACTGAAAAGTATGCCTCGGGGTGACAGGATTCGAACCTGCGGCCCCCTGCTCCCAAAGCAGGTGCTCTAGCCAAACTGAGCCACACCCCGTTCTTTACACAAATCGCCCGCTTTATCGGACGGGCATCCATATTATACACTCCCGCGCTTTATCTTTCAAACATACTTTATCTGAAATGCGGGCCTGCTTCCCGGCTCAGCGGTTCCCACGATATATGACGGCTGCCTGCCGTGCTGGCGCGGATACGTAAGAGATCCCGGATTTATCAGGGTGACCGGACCTTCCTCATGGATGACCGGAACGTGGGTGTGCCCGAAAAAAACATAATCCGCATGATTTTCGGCCGCCAGGTAAAAGAGGGGATCAAATCCCGAATAAAGCCTGTAGCGGTGGCCGTGCGTGATCATCCCGGTATATCCGGCGAACTCAAACATCTTGATTCTGTCAAGATCCGGATCGTAATCATTGTTTCCGGCCACGACCAGAAGCCTGCTGCTTATGCGCTGCCTGAGCCTGTCCTGTTCTCCGTCGATATCCCCGCAGTGTATAAGGATGTCAAACGGAGCCTCCTTTGCTATGACATCATACATGACATCATTGTATCCGTGGGTGTCGCTGACAACGAGAAGCTTCATTGCGCGCCTCCGGCTACCTGCGGCTCTTTCTCAAGTATTTCGCGCATCATCCTGAGAGCCTTTCCCCTGTGTGAGATGGCGTTCTTTTCCTCCGATGGAAGTTCTGCGCTGGTGCATCCCCTGTCGGGAAGATAGAAGATAGGATCGTACCCGAAGCCGTTTGCGCCCGCAGGTGCATGTGCGACGATCCCTTCCATGGTGGCTCTTACGGTTTCACTGGTCCCGTCCGGCCTGACATAGCAGACTGCGCACACAAACCTTGCCGTGCGGTCTTCATCGGCTACGCCCTCCATGCGCCGCAGCAGTTCAGCATTCTTGACGGGATACGGGGTATCCTCGCCCATGTATCTCGATGAGTATATTCCGGGCTCTTTCCCGAGATAATCGATCTCAAGCCCCGAATCGTCCGCAAGAGTCGGCAGTCCGCTCTTTTTCGCGATAGCGCTCGCTTTGAGGAACGCATTTTCTTCAAACGTGGTCCCGGTCTCTTCGACATCCGCATAAAATCCCGCGTCCTTCATAGACACGATCTCAATGTCCATTCCTTCGGTGATCTGCCTTATCTCCTTAAGCTTGTTCTCGTTTCCTGTTGCAAATACTACCTTCATCTCATCCTCTTTCCGTATCAGTCACTGTCCTTTTAGGCGGCTTCGGGCCGCTGTACTGGTAGAAATATGTTTTCATCATTCCGTTGTATATCTTGCGGTTCCTGTCTGCCTTCCTGCCCATATATTTTTCAGCATCCGCATACCCCGTGATAACGTATGCCGACCATGAATCGAGCAGGGCATACCGCTCCGCAAACTGACGGTAGATCTCCGTGATCTCATCCTTTTCCCCGATCCTCTCGCCATACGGAGGGTTCGTGACTATAAATCCGTATTTCTTCGGGTGCGACAGCTCCGAGACGGGACGCCTCTGGAAATGGATCAGCTTCTCCACCCCGGCATCTTCCGCATTCTGCCTGGCCGCCTTGATCATCTCGTCATCTATGTCATATCCCTGGATATCAGTATCCACAGACATGTCTATCATCTCGTTCGCCTCATCTATCACACCGTACCACGCCGACCGCGGTATCATGTGTGTCCATTTCTCGGCGGTAAACTCCCTGTTCATCCCGGGGGCTATATTGGCCGCCATCATGGCCGCCTCTATCGGGATCGTCCCGCACCCGCAGAACGGGTCCACAAGTATCCTGTCCTTCTTCCAGGGCGTCAGCATGATAAGCCCCGCGGCAAGGTTCTCCGCGAGCGGCGCATGGCTCACGAGCTTCCTGTATCCGCGCTTGTGAAGCGACTCGCCTGTAGTGTCGAGTCCCACGAGCACCCTGTCCTTATTAATGATTATCCTGAGCGGAAAATCATCCCCATCCTCCGAAAACCACTCAACGCCATACGTCTGCTTCATGCGCTCGACCATAGCCTTTTTCGTTATGGACTGTATGTCCGACGGCGAGAAAAGCTTCGACTTGACGCTTGCCGCCTTTGTGACCCAGAACCTTCCGTTCTTTGGTACGTACTCCGGCCAGTCAATGCTTCTTATGCCCTCGAACAGTTCATCAAAAGTCACTGCCGTAAAATCACCGGCTATGATCAGGACGCGCTCCGCCGTCCGTAAGAATACGTTCGCCCTCGCGACCGCATCCGCCCCTCCGGAGAAGATCACGCGCCCGTCCATGACCTCGCGTATCTCAAATCCGAGGTCGGCAAGCTCTTTTTTCAGCACAGCCTCCATGCCGAAATGGCACGGAGCCATAAGAGTGTAATCCATAACAATACCTTTCATGTATCAGACTGCAGAAGCCACATAATCCATGATATATTTTCCGGGCATAAAACACAATATGAAAATCGCCATATATTGTGCATCCTCCCCTCCCATTTTCAACCACTTGTATAAAGGCAGCCAATCCGCGGCATATGCCCGCCAGCCAGCATTTTTACTGCATCCGCAAGATGTTGTGCTGCGAAAAAAGTTTGGCACTATTTTCCAAAAACGGTTGTTTTTTTTCGATTTTCATAATATAATAATTACCGTAAGCGAGAATCTCCCCTTCAATAGATTCTCATTTACGACCCCTTATTAATTATTTATACTCCCCTCATCGTAGCCCGTTGGTTCCCCCTTCGGGCTACAGTACTTTATGCTGGTAGGAGGGGCCCACAACGTGGGAAGTCCCTGCCTGCACCGCGAGGACCATCCGGCAAAGCCGGATTTTTATTGTCCGAGCGTCCTTATACCGGATTTTCCCCACTCTTTTTTTATTTCAGGAGGTTCCACATGGACAAAAAACAATACGCCCTTAAAAAGCACGAAGAATGGCAGGGCAAGATCGACGTTGTGCCCCGCTGCCCGGTCGAATCAATGGAAGACCTTTCGGTTGCATATACGCCGGGAGTTGCCGAGCCGTGCCTTGCGATAAAGGATGACATTGATTTTTCATATAAATATACCAGGCGCTCCAACCTGGTCGCGGTCGTCACCGACGGCTCCGCCGTTCTCGGCCTCGGAAACATCGGCCCGGAAGCGGGAATGCCGGTCATGGAAGGCAAATGCGTGCTGTTCAAACGTTTCGGGGATGTCGATGCGTTTCCCCTCTGCATAAAGTCGAACGACGTTGACACGATCGTTGAAACGGTCGCCCTGCTCGAGGGTTCCTTCGGCGGTGTCAATCTTGAGGATATTTCCGCGCCAAGGTGCTTTGAGATAGAGAGAAAGCTCAAGGAGCGCTGCAGCATACCCATCTTCCATGATGACCAGCACGGCACCGCCGTTGTAGTGCTTGCAGGGCTCATCAATGCCTTAAAGCTCGTTGGCAAAAAGATCGGGGATATCGAAGCCGTTGTCTGCGGAGCCGGCGCGGCCGGGATCGCGATAACGAAGCTTCTCATGAAGACCGGCCTCAAGAACGTCATCCTCTGCGACAGGACGGGCGCAATATATGAAGGTCGTGAAAACCTCAATCCGATAAAGGAAGAGATGGCAAAAGTATCAAACCGTATGATGAAAAAAGGAAGCCTCGGTGATGTGATCGCAGGTGCCGACGTATTCATCGGCGTATCGGGCCCCGGAATACTTACAGGGGAAATGGTAGGAAAGATGGCAGACTCCCCGATAGTCTTTGCAATGTCCAATCCCGTTCCCGAGATAACTCCCGAGGAAGCCACAAAGGCCGGTGTCGCAGTCATGGCAACGGGGCGCAGCGACTATCCGAACCAGATAAACAACGTTCTTGCTTTTCCTGGGATTTTCCGCGGAGCGCTCGATGTGCGCGCAAGCGACATAAATGACGAGATGAAGCTTGCCGCCGCATATGCGATAGCTGATATAGTCACGGATGCGGACAGGAACCCGGGGTACATCATTCCCGACAGCTTTAATGAAAAAGTAACACCGGCCGTTGCTGCCGCCGTTGCTGAGGCGGCCAGAAAGACCGGTGTTTCCAGGAGTTGATATGTAAAAGAAAGTTTTCAGTTCAGTTTCTTGACCGAGCCGCCCTCGATTATCCTTCCGGATACGAGTATCTTTTCTATCAGCGTACTCTTGCGGTCGCGGATCAGCTTTATCAGTGATTTTGCGGCTATCCGCCCTATCTCTTCGCTGTTCTGTTCGTATGTAGTGAGCTTCGGGCGTATGATCTGCGATACATACAGGCCGTCATATCCGACGACCGAGATGTCATCCGGCACCGTAAGCCCCGCCTCTTCTATCGCGTTCAGGCCGCCTATCGCGGAATAATCATCAGGATAGAGTATGCAGGTCGGGCGGTTCTTCATCGCCAGCAGCTGCTTCGTATACTTTGCCGCAAGCTTCGGATTACGGTAGGCTGATGCTATCGTGATGTTGTCATCGGCTTCTATGCCCAGCTCCCTAAGCGCATTGTAATAGCTCGCAACACGGTTTCTCGTAACTGCCGTGTCATCACCGTAGATGTATGCGATCCGTTCGTGTCCGAGCGAATGAACATATTCAACAAGTGCGCGCATTCCCCCGATATTGTCCGAAACAACTGATATCCTGTTATCGAAAACATGGTCTATGGTAACGACCGGAAGGTCGCTGTTCACCAGATCAATGACGTCCCTGTCGTCAAAATCGACGCACGCGATCACAACGCCATCCACACCGCGGTAGCGCGAATGCTCCAGATACGTCATCTTCTGGCTTGTGGCATTGATGAACGTGATGTCATATCCCGAGACTTCAGAAACCCTCTTGAAGCTGTCAAGGACCTTCGCAAAATAATCATGCGTCAATCCGCTCCTGCCCTCGTCAACGAAAAGCACCCCGATGTTGAGGCTCCTTTTAGTCTTGAGAGCGCGCGCTGAGCTGTTTGGGTAGTATCCGAGCCGCTCGGCAGTCTCCTTTACGAGCTTCTTCGTCTCTTCTCCGATATCGCTATGATCATTCAGTGCCTTGCTGACAGTTGCCACGGAAACGCTGCATTTGTCCGCAATGTCCTTCATTGAAACCATATCCGATGCTCCTTAATCGTTTTCGTTAACAAGTATATATCATTTTTTCATAATAATCTATCATTTTTTTCGTTTTTTTAGTATAAAATTCCAAATAGATTTTGTTACATTTAACAAACATGCAGAAAATCATCAAATTTTTGTTGTCTGGCGAGGCCGTTTATCATATACTACACGTAACGGATTTTATTTTTTTAAGTTTTTACTTAAACGTTTTCTGAATTATTGACATAAGTCAAAGAATGGAGAAAGAACTATGAAATTTGGATTTTTCGATGACGCCAATGCTGAATACGTCATTACCACCCCGAAGACACCGCTTCCCTGGATCAACTATCTGGGCACAAATGATTTTTTCAGCCTGATCTCAAACACATGCGGAGGGTATTCATTCTACAAGGATGCCAAGCTCCTGAGGCTTACCCGCTACCGCTATAATGGTGTTCCCTCTGATTTTAACGGAAAATACTACTATATAAAGGATGGCGACTGCGTCTGGAATCCCGGATGGCAGCCCACCAAGACCGAGCTTGACGAGTACGAGTGCCGCCACGGCATCGGCTACAGCACGTTCAGAGGCGTCAAGGGAGGCGTTGAAGCCAAAGTCCTCTCCTTCGTTCCGACCGACGACAAGTGCGAGATAAGCCGCCTGACGCTTACGAACAACTCATCAACAGCTAAGAGCCTGCGTCTATTTTCTTATGTAGAATGGTGCCTGTGGAACGCAGATGATGATATGAAGAATTTCCAGCGCAACTTCTCGACCGGCGAAGTCGAGGTTGTCGGGTCTGCCATATACCACAAGACCGAGTACAGGGAGAGGCGCAACCACTACGCCGTATACTCCGTCAACGCTCCGATCGACGGCTTTGATACTTCAAGGGATGCCTTCCTCGGTGCATACCATGACAACCGAGATCCCGAAACAGTCTGTGAGAAGGGCCAGTGCACCAACTCAATTGCACACGGCTGGTCTCCTGTCGCGGTACATCAGATAAACGTCGACCTTAAGCCCGGCGAGACAAGATCGTTTGTTTTCGTCCTCGGCTACTGCGAAAATCCCGTTGACGACAAATGGGAGTCAAAGGGTGTCATCAACAAGAAGCCTGCAAACGAGCTTCTGGCAAAATACAGCACCGACGCGGATGTCGACAGGGCCTTTGAAAAGCTCCGTGAATACTGGAAGAACCTTCTTTCGATATATACCGTTAAGTCTTCGGACGAAAAAGTCAACAGGATGGTCAACATATGGAACCAGTACCAGTGCATGGTAACGTTCAACATGAGCCGCTCCGCTTCCTACTTCGAGTCGGGGATCGGCCGCGGAATGGGCTTCAGGGATTCCAACCAGGATCTTCTCGGATTCGTACACCTCATTCCCGAACGTGCAAGGGAGAGGATCATTGACATCGCCTCCACCCAGTTCCTTGACGGAAGCGCTTACCATCAGTACCAGCCTCTTACCAAGAAGGGTAATTCTGACATAGGTTCGGGCTTCAACGACGATCCGCTCTGGCTCATCGCCGGAACCAGTGCCTATGTTCGTGAGACCGGAGACCTGTCGATACTGAAAGAGACCGTTCCTTATGATAATGACATGAGTGTTGCAACATCCCTCATGGAACATCTTAAGAGATCATTCGATTATATCGTGGACCACAAGGGCCCGCACCATCTGCCGCTCATCGGACGTGCAGACTGGAACGACTGCCTCAACCTGAACTGTTTCTCGGAAAATCCCGGGGAATCATTCCAGACCTTCGGACCTTCCGAGGGACCCGTTGCAGAATCCGTATTCATCGCCGGCATGTTCGTAAAGTACGGCGAAGAATATGCCGAGCTCTGTGATGAGATCGGGGATACAGCTGAGGCCGGGCGCGCAAGGGCTGAGGTCAAAAAGATGTATGATGCAGTAATGGCTGACGGCTGGGACGGAGACTGGTTCGTCAGGGCATATGATGCTTACGGCAGAAAGATCGGGTCTAAGGAATGCGAAGAGGGCAAGATCTACATCGAATCCAACGGCTTCTGCTCACTCGCCGGCATCGGCGTTGAAGAAGGCCTCGCAAAGAAGGCACTCGATTCCGTCAAAGAGCATCTTGACTGCAAGTATGGCGTAATGATACTCCAGCCTGCATATACCGAATATCATCTCGAGCTTGGTGAGATAAGCTCATATCCGCCCGGATACAAAGAGAATGCCGGCATTTTCTGCCACAACAATCCCTGGGTATCCATAGCGGAGACAGTCATCGGCCGAGGTGACAGGGCATTTGAGATCTACAAGAAGACATGTCCGGCATATACCGAAGAGATATCCGAGATCCACAGGACCGAGCCCTACGTATACTGCCAGATGGTCGCAGGTGCAGACGCATCCACACCCGGCGAGGGCAAGAACTCATGGCTTACCGGAACGGCTGCATGGACTTTCACGAACATCTCACAGTACATCCTCGGCGTATATCCCACGCACAGGGGACTTCAGATCGATCCGTGCGTGCCTCACGGATTCGGGGATTTCGAGATCACCAGAAAGTTCAGGGGAGCCACCTATAACATCAGCGTCAAGAACCCGTCCGACGTTGAGAAAGGCGTTAAGAGCATGACCGTAAACGGAAAACCGGTTGACGGCTGCATCGTTCCCATAGAAGACGGTGTAAAAGAATACAAAGTGGAAGTCGTCATGGGCTGAAGCTGATATAATGAACCAAGGGGACGGAGTCAGGGGGCCATTTTTGTTGGAAAATGGCCCCCTGACTCCGTCCCCTTGGTTCATTCATATGTAAGGGCGTCGATCGGGTTCATCAATGCGGCCTTGTTCGCGGGGTAGTATCCGAAGAACAGGCCGATGCCCATTGAGAAGGCGACCGATTCGATTATGCTCGATATTGACGGATGGGCGTTGGCCTCCATGAGCTTGGCCGCGAACAGTCCGCCCGATACGCCGAGGATAACTCCTATGAGCCCCCCGATAAGGCAGAGCACCATCGCCTCTATGATGAACTGCAGCCTGATGGAACCGTTCGTGGCACCGAGAGCCTTCCTCGTTCCGATCTCTCGCGTTCTCTCCGATATGGAAACCAGCATTATGTTCATGACACCGATCCCGCCGACTAGAAGTGCTATTCCGGCGATTATCGATATAGCCAGGGATATCTTGTCCATCGTCTTTGTCAGCTCGTCAAGGAGGCTCTCCATGCTTGACGTTGATACCTCGAATTCCCTGTTCGTGTGATAATATCTGTCGAAGAATATCTGGATCCGGCTCCTCAGCTCATACGAGTCAACGCTTGTATCCGTTACCTTTGAGACCGTGAAGTTGGGATATCCCTTTACATGCGTATGGCTTTTTGCACATCCGAGAGTCGTATACAGCGTTGTCTCCCTGTCCTCATTTCCCCCGAACAGCATTCCCATATCTTCAAGCTTGTATACACCCACTACCGTAAAATCATAGAATTTACGTCCCGAAACGGACTGGAGCTTCCTGCCTATGACAGCTTCATAATCTTCACTGCCCATAAGCTTCTTCGCCGCATAATCGGATATGAGGCAGACCGCCTTTCCGCCCTTCTGGGCCTTGTCTCCGATCTCGCGGCCCGCAACAAGCTCTAAATTCTGTCCCTTAAAATATCCTTCATCACCGCCGACCATTGATACGTATGCATTGTTCCCGCCGACGGAAATGACGCCCGAACCGATGCTCTCGTTCAGCAGGATGTAATCTATTTCCTTATCGAATTCATTCCTGAACTCATCTATCATCTCATCAGTTATATAATCTTTTTCCTCAGGGTATTTTCGGTCACGCCTGCCCCGGAATTCCAGTCCGCTCTCCTCGCTTTTGACGGCTTCCGTCTCTCTCTGGGTTACGCCGACCGATATGTTGGTCGCCCCCATCGATGACATGGATTCCGAAAACGTTTCGGTAACGGAATTGCCTACCGTACGGATGGCTATTACAGAACCGATGCCTATTATGATGCCCAGCATGGTCAGAAGTGCTCTCATCTTATTGGCCAGTATCGAAGCCAAGGCCATTGATATGTTCTCACCCAGCAGCAACTTTTCCGGTCCCCTTTCTTTCGCTGATTATCAGTCCGTCCTTAAGCGACATTATCCTCTCTGTCTCTTCGGCAAGTTCATTTGAATGTGTGATGAGCACTATCGTCTTGCCTTGTTCCTTGTTAAGCCGGTGGAATATGTCCATTATCAGCCTTCCGGTCGCAGAATCGAGGGCACCGGTCGGCTCATCCGCCAGTATTATCGCAGGATCGTTGGCCATGGCGCGCGCTATTGCCACCCTCTGCTTCTGTCCGCCGGACAGCTCGTCAGGCTTATGGTGCATCCTGTCTTCCATTTCAACCATGTGCATGAGCTTCTTTGCCTTGACCGTACGCTCTCTGCGTCCCATTCCGGCATAGAGCATAGGAAGCTCGACATTTTTCAGCGCGGTCATCCTAGGGATCAGGTTGTATGTCTGGAAAACAAAGCCTATCTTGGTGTTCCTGATAGCAGACAGGTCATCCTCACGTGCATTGTACATGTCAAAGCCGTCAAGATAGTATTTGCCCATCGTAGGCAGGTCAAGCGCGCCTATCATGTTCATGAGGGTCGACTTTCCCGACCCCGAAGGTCCGACGATGGACACAAACTCGCCCTCGTAAACCTTCAGCCCGACACCGTGCAGCACCTCAAGCTCGTTGGGCTGCCCGATGAAATAACGCTTAACGATATTCTCCATGTCGATTATCAGTCTTCTTTTATCACTCATACCAGTAAGGTAAAAATCATGCGGTCACATTCCCATGAGCATTTCAAGGTCATTCGGAAGCTCTCCGGCCGTACCGTTTACAAGCACCTGCATTCCTTCCTCTATATCCGGTGATATGACTTCTGTGTAATAATCCCCTTCAAGTCCCAGCTGCACGGGTATCTCACGTCCGGCCGGCTTTCCGTCCGGTCCTGCGGGAGCGCTGCCCTCCTGTGTCTCTTTTTTCTTGCCGTCCATTCCGACGACGGTTATAAGGTCTGTCAGCTCTCCGCTCTTTGATTCATCCGTACCGGCCGCCGGAGCACTGTCAAGCGCATAGACGTAAAACGCGCCGCCGTCCTTTTCCTCTATCGCATCATACGGAACCGCCAGCACCTGTTCGTGGCTGTCAACGAGGATATTGAGCTTTGCGCTCATCCCGAGCTTCAGGCGGTCATCCTTGTTAAGAATGTCTATCTTGACCTCAAATGTATTCGAACTCGAGCCCTGCTGTCCGATAGTCGCCGTGGGCGCCACGAAAGTCACCCTTCCCTCAAGCTCATCATCCCCGGTTGCATCGGTCATTATGGCCACCTTCTGTCCGTAGACGACGTTGTTTATGTCATATTCGTCAACCTGGGTCGTGACTTCAAGCACATCTACGGCCTGTATTACCATAAGTGCTCCGGATGTCGCCTGCCAGCCGTTGCCTTCCTCTGCATTGACCGTCGTGACAAGACCTGAAATCGGTGCGGTGACTATATAATTTTCAAGCGAATCTTCACGCTCTTCCTTCTGTCTTTCAAGATTCTTTACTTCATCATTTGCGGTGAGGTTGCCCCGGTTAAGATTGTAATCGTATTTAGCCTGATTGAATGACGCATCATAGCCGGCTTTGGTATATCTTACAAATGCATCATCATAATCACGCTGCCTGGCGTCTATTGTTTTCTGGGCAGCCTCTTCCTGAGATTCGAACGAACTCATTTTCGTATCATATGTCGAGATCGCAGTTTGGTATTTGCTGACTTTTTCCATCAGATCCGTATCGTCCGGATGTTTTGCCAGCTCTTCCTCGGCATCGGCCAGATTTTCTTTTGCCTCTTCATATAATCTTTTAAAATCACCCTTTTCATCGCATATCTTTCTGAGTTCATCCCTGGCTTTATTCAGATCCTCCAGTGCCCTTTGAAGGCTGGTAAAGGATGTTGCAATACTGTAGGTTTCCAGATCATTGCTGTTCACATATGTATTGGTCCTGTTTCCGCCGTCAAGAGCCTTGGACTGCTTAGCCTCCGTGATGTCCTCTTCAAGCTGTCCGATCCTCTTATTGATATCCTCCGACGAAAACGCCACGACCACGGCCCCTTCCTCGACCATGTCACCGACCTTGTAATTCACATGGTCGATCTTGACGCCTGCGAGGGGGCTGGTAAGAGTTCTGACATCCTTGCTCTGTATCGTGCCGGTGGTCGAGATCGTGCTCGAGATATCCATTCTCGTTATCTCAGCCGTCTGGACATTGCCGGCGAGTGCCTGCTTCACGGCCTCCGTTGTCTGGCGGACTTTATACACAACAAAAGCTATAATACCTGCTAAAATAACAAGTATCACAACCCATTTGATCCATTTTCTCTTCTTTTTCTGCCGGAACGTTCTGACAGATACGTCTTCCTTTTCCTCTTCCTGCAGCGAGGAGACGCTCTTCTTCGATGTGGCGTCCGCTATCTCGGACGATATATCAACGAGATCCGTGGTATAGTCACCCGGACGAAGTCCATTCCCCAATTTATGTTCCTCCATTTACATCACCCTTATTGATCTGTTTATTCCCCTGTTGCGCGGCTTTTCCATTTCCCCAAATGTCAGGCCACACATCACAAAATATTGTACTACATATTTTATGTAAACACAATATGCATTATGATTATTCTTTCCTGCATGATCTGCCGCCAAATGGCACCATGCCCGGACAGCATTGATCTGAAGGTGAAGAAATGTGCTATAATGGCTGCATGGACAGAAGATACGGAATAAACGTAAAGAAATGGTGCCGCGCGCACGAGGCAAAAGTCGAAGAAGCAGGGAAGAAATGCACATCCCCGGATGAGCTGCGCGCTCTTTTGATCATTCATGAAAAAAGGCTTTCATGGCTAATGCATGAACGCCTCATTCATCTTATCGTATTGTTCATCACGGTCATTCTCGTGATCTTCGCAATGAGCCTTATGCTCTTCCTGCCGGAGACGCTTCCCGCGTCCCTTCCGATGTTCGCAATCGCCTTCATCCTTCTCATATTTTACGTCAGGCACTACTTCTTTCTCGAGAACACGGTCCAGTACTGGTATACCATCTCAGAAAAGCTCGAATCAGGCATCTTCGCCTTTGGTGAACAGGAGCTTCAGGCAGATGGGAGTGACGACCGATGAGACTATGATCAGCAGGATGACTGCCGGGAAATATGCCGGATTGAGCACTCCTGCCGACAGGCCCATCTGAGCCACGATAAGCCCGACTTCTCCTCTTGTCATCATTCCGGTTCCGATCCTAAGCGAATCCATCCACTTATATCCGCATGCTTTTGCAGCCGCGCCGCATCCGATGATCTTCGTGACAAGCGCCACGAGTATGAAGCATACGGAAAATCCGAGCATGGACATGTTCATTCCCGAAAGATCCGTTTTAAGTCCTATGCACGCGAAGAATATCGGTCCGAAGAACATGTAGCTGCTGATGTTGATCTTTTTCTCAACATACTCTGTATCCTTAATGGTACATAGCACTATGCCCGCGGCATATGCGCCGGTTATGTCCGCAATCCCGAAGAATTTCTGCGCGACATATGCGAGTGCGAGGCAGAACGCGAGGCTGTAGATAGGGATCCTCTGTGAGTGCGGATGCTTTTCATCAAGCCATTCCATCGCCTTGTGTACGACCATTCCCACGCCGAGCGCGACAACAAAGAACGCGGCGATCTTAACAAGCACCATTCCGACGTTTCCGCCTCCGCCGGCGCTTCCGACAACGCATGTAAGGACCACGATCCCTATGACATCATCTATGACCGCGGCACCGACTATGGTCGTTCCGACCTCGCTCGAAAGTTTTCCTAGCTCGGTAAGCGATGCCACCGTGATCGAAACACTTGTCGCCGTCAGTATCGTGCCTATGAACAGTGCCGTATAGAACTCCTTTGACGGCGGCATGGCGAATCCATAAAATGCGCCGTAGAGTGCAAAGCCTCCGACAAGCGGCACCAACACGCCAATCGATGCTATGATGAACGCTTTAAGGCCCGACCGTTTCAGCTGCTTTAAGTCCGTCCCGAGCCCGGCCTGGAACATGAGCATTATGACGCCGATCTCGGCGAAGATCTCTATCACATCATCAGGCTTTACCAGATTAATAACGGCAGGCCCCACAAGAAGACCTGCCAGTATTTCACCGACGACCTGCGGCGCACCGACCCTCCTGGCCAGGATGGCAAATGCTTTTGCAGCGAATATGAGTATCGCAAGATTGAGCAGTATCGTATAGTCCATGAGTATCCTCCCGCAATCTCTGCAGATATGTTTACATGTCGTCCGTTATCTCGAATTCGTCTATGACGACTTCCTCTTCCTCCTCGTCCTCGGACGTGGCAACGGGCACAAATTCCGTCATATATGCCTCAGCAGGCAGTCCTGCCATGAGTTCGGGTATGTTTATCACTATCCCGTCAAGGCTATAGGGTATCGGCATGCTGACTTTAGCCGAATGAGGATCTGCTCCCTTTTCATCAGTGATCTCAAGAGTGACCGAGAGCGTCTGGCCCATCAGGTCGGCCATGCCTCTCTCATCGTCAGCGAGCTTGGCGACCTTCTCCTTGTCCTTTATGACCGCAACCTTGTAGAAGCTTTCGTATTTCTTCCCATCGTACTCGGCCGTCTTGTTGTCGAAGTATATCGTGTGTCCGCGTCCTATGACGAACATCACCGCTGCAATGGCCAGTATGATCAGAATGGCCGCGCCGCGGAATATGAGCTGTCTTTTCTTATCCATGATTATCCTTCCTGCGCATCTGCGGACTTTTGAGTCTCTTCGGAATCCTGCGCATCTTTAAGCTTCATCGATGCCGCGCTCTTTGCCTTGCGCTTGTTTGTCTCATACATTATGAGCGCTACCGTGATGACCGCATATGAAACGAACACACGGAAGTATTCGCCTATCATCGAGTCACCGGTTATATACGCACCTGCACGCGGAGCCACGATGAACATCGTATGGAACAGTATGACTCCGAGGAAAACGTTTCCTATGGATGCCTTGTCGACAGATGCACCGCCGACGAGAAGCGCCGCAATACAGAACATTCCGATCTGGCTGTGCGCCGTATATGTGGCTATATTGCCCATGTTCTGCAGATAAATGATCATTCCGAGGCCCGCGAGCACCGTAGATATCACTATCGATATGATCCTCGTGCGCTCAACGTTGATGCCGGCATCCCTTGCAACGTCCATGTCCTGGCCGACGGCCCTCATGTCCTGCCCGAGCTTCGTGCGGCGGAACCATATGATGATGAAGCACATTACGGCAATGATGATGAACGTCAGCACGGGGATCTTCACTCCGGCTACGTTTATCGCGAGCATATTGTCAAGCTTCTGGCGCATGGACAGGAGCGATACCGTATTCCTTATGCCGTAGCCCCTCGGAAGCTTGATCGACGAGTGCTTTATGGGGATGACTTTTCCCATCAGGTAGAGCACGATGAGCTGGTATATGCCGTTTACAAAGAACGCCATTATATAGCTCGTTATCATCTCGCGCCCTTTTGCGCGGTTCAATATCTTTCCGCAGAATATTCCGAGGAGTACCGATATCGGCACGGAGATGATAGCGGCCAGTATCATTCCCGGAACGCTTACTATCTGCCAGTCGCACACGAGTATCAGCGCGATCTCGGCCGCCATGGCTCCGAGCGTCATTCCGAAATTAAGGCCCATTCCGGCCATGATCGGGATCAGAAGGCTCAGTATGAGGAAGGAATTGCGCCCCATCCTCGTTATGATCTCATTGATCAGCATCTTCGGCGAGAGTCCCGAAAGGGGTATGCAGACCGCACATATCAGTATGAACATTATCGGCACGGAAGCCTGTCTTAAGTTGAACTTTTCTTTTATCTTCATCTTGATGCCTCCGTCTTTCTGGTGAGTGCGAACAGGATCATGCCCATAGAGGCGATTATCCTGATGACCTCCGACATATCCATATGTATCATATTGTTCATTACGGTCGGCGTCATCGTAACTATTCCCTGGAACAGAATAGTGCCGACTATGACGTTCATGATGCTCGCCTTGTTGACGGAAGCTCCGCCGATCAGTATCGCGGATACTGCAGGCAGCGCCATGTAGAAGGGCGCCATGTAAAGCTGTATGAATCCGAAGCCCTGCTCGTAAACAAGGATGCCTACTGCGGCAAGCCATGTGGACATCACGACGGATAGCATCCTTATCCTGTCAACATTGATGCCCGCTGCCTTGGCAAACTTCGGGTTTGATCCGACCGCGGTCATTGCGGTTCCGGTCTTCGTGTGAAGGAATGCCCAGATCGCAAATGCAAGGAGCGCAAAGAACAGAAGCGTTCCGGTCGGTATGGAGATGTTTCCTATATTAATCTGTGCAATGCCCGCAAGCGCCTGGTCAAAATATCCCTCGAGCGATATCGTGGTACGCAGTCCCTTTCCCGACAGGCCCCATACCATGTTGGGGCTGTGGTACGGAAGAACGAGCCACATCATGCACATGAGCGATACGGACGAAAATCCAACATAAGTGGCTATCATCATCTCGCCGCCTTTTATCTTGTTGAGAAGCCATCCGTAAAGCGAGCCGAACACCAGGGCAAACGGTGTTGCCACGAGTATCGCAACGACAAATGACATGCCGCCGGTAAAGCCCATCTCAATGGATATCGTGGCTCCGAGCAGTCCCGAGATAATTCCGAGCGGAAGGCCGAAGTTCAGGCCGCATCCCGAATGCACCATCGGCACCATTGCAAGCACCAGTATGCCGTTCCAGCTGAAACGGTTGATAATGTTTGATATCTGCGTCGGCAGATCCGACCCCACGAACGGGGCTATGATAAGAAGCAGCACCAGGAATCCCGTTATGATCAGCCTCGGCAGCCCGAATTCCTTAAGTGATGCCGTTATTCTCTCTTTCATCGTCATAATACCACTCTTCCTATCTTACTCCTTTAAGCATAAGGGTTCCGAAGTCCTCCGTAGTGCTGTCGGCCGGAAGTATCCCTGAAATGCGTCCGCCAGAGACGATCGCAATCCTGTCGCACACCTGCCTCAGCTCCTCAAGTTCGGATGAGACCATCACGACCGTGACGCCGCTCTCCCTGTTAAACCGTCTCAGGGCCTCAAGGACGAGTGCCTTCGCACCGACGTCTATTCCCCTTGTGGGCTCGGATACGAACAGAAGCCTCGGTTCAAGTGCGAACGCCTTTGCGAGGCACACCTTCTGCTGGTTTCCTCCTGACAGCTCCTTGGCATTCTGCTTGGAGCTCGTGCACTTTATCTGGAGTTCGTCTATGTATTTCTCCGTAACTTCGCGTATAGCCTTCTCATCCCTCCACTTGATGAGGCCGCCCAGATACTTTTTCAGGAACTTGTCCTGTATCTGCATTGCGGGGAAAGCCACGTTCCACTCGAGCGTTTCGTCAAGGAGCAGGCCAACGCCCCTTCTGTCCTCGGACACGAACGCGAACGATGAATCAAGGCAGATCCTCGGGCTGTTCAGAGGGATCTCCTTTCCGTCAAAGACAACGCTTCCGCCGGCCTCGTAAAGTCCCATGATCCCGTTCGGGATACCGAGCTTACCCTGCCCGGCCAGTCCGCCGATGCCGAGAATCTCACCTTCCTTTACGTCAAGCGTGACGTTCCTGACCGTTTCACCGGGCATGTCGACCCAGAGTTTTTCGATCTTCAGTATCGTCTTTGCGTCATCGTTGTTCCTGATCTCACGCTTTTCAGAGCTTCCTGCCATCTCACGTCCGACCATGCGCTTTGTTATCTGCGTGACGCTTGTCTCAGATGAAGGCACGCACTCGACGAGCACGCCGTCCCTCATGACCGCGACCGTATCGCACACGGTCAGTATTTCCTGAAGTCTATGTGTAATGAAGATGACTGAGATCCCACGCTCCGACATGTTCTTTATCGAATCGAGAAGCGCCACAGCCTCCCTCTCCGTCAGGACCGCAGTCGGCTCGTCAAGGATCAGGAGCTTCAGCTGTTCTTTCGACAGCTCCCTTGCGATCTCAGTGAACTGCTTGTGTCCGACCGGCATCGTATTGATCATCATGTGGCGGTCAATAGCGACTCCCATCTTGTCAACGGCCTCGCGCGCGCGCTCATCCATCGCGCCCCTGTCAAGCGTGTTCAGTCTCTCTCCAAATATTTCCGAAATAAAATTATACTTTTCGGGCTCGCGGTTAAGCAGAATGTTCTCCGTGGCATCAAAGCCGGGAATAAGGGAGAACTCCTGATGGACCATGCCAATACCTGCCTCAATGGCTTCGAAAGGACTCGAGAAGCTGACTTTCTGTCCGTCAAGGAATATGTCGCCTCCGTATCCTCCGGTCTCGGCAATATCCGTCGCACCGAAAAGTATCTTCATAAGTGTTGATTTTCCCGCACCGTTCTCACCGCACAGGCCCAATACTTCCCCGGCCTTAAGCTCAAGATTGATGTCCGTGAGCACCTGATTGCCGAAGAAATCTTTCTTTATGCCCTGCATCTTAAGAAGCGGCGCACTGTTTGTATCCATTTATGAGTATTACCTTTCCAAAAATCACAAAAAAATCGGGCGAGGATTGGCGCAGTGCACCAATCCTCCCCACCTTTACATCATTTTTATCACTTGATCGTGAAGTACTTCTCAGGAACTTCGATCTTGGTTGCGCCCATGTAATGTCCGGGATCGCCCATGATATATGTATCCTGATAGATAAGGAATGTGTTGTCAGACTTAACGCCTGTCTCAGCATTCGTATACTTGCTTCCGTTCCACTCTGCACCGGGTGAGAATACTCCGTATGCCTTTGAGATGTCGTCGATATCGGTAAGATCGCTCTCGCCTAAGATGACGTTTCTCGCATGCTCGGCAAGACCTGCGGAAACCGTGTAGCCGTATGAATAAGCCCATGTTCCGAATCTTCCTGCGCCGCCTTTTTCAACAACTGCGGATTCAACCTTTGCAAGGATCTTCTCGAAGTCGCCTGCTTCCTGTGTAAGGTCAAGGCCGAGAGCTCCGGGATAACCCATGAGAGGTGAAGGAAGGTCAGCTTCAATGAAGTATCCGCCGCACTCAAGGAGCATCTTCAGAAGAGGCTCTGTGTGTGCATCATTTGTACAGAAGTAAGCTGAGTTTGTGCCATACTTGTCAACCCACTCCGGAACATGCTCAAGAATGTAAGCCTGTGCGCCGGGAACGCCGACATCTGTTGTCGGGTCGGGAGCTGTCTCCATCTCAAACTTCATTCCGAACTCTTCGCATGCAGCCTTCATGATGGCAACACGCCTTGACATCGTCTCATATGAGAGATGGCGGGGGAATGAGATGTGTACGAAAGTATCGCATCCGAGCTCATGAGCCGTACGGATCATGAGGTATCCGCGTGCAACGAAGTCGTTGTTTACAACAAGGTCAGCTGCGGAACCGATCTCAGGAAGGTCCTCGTGTGACTCACCTGCGATGCAGATGATGTCAGGCCTTCTCTCCTTGATCTGACGGAAAGCTTCTGTCGTTCCGGGGATTGCCTGGTTAACGATGATGGCCTTCATGTCGGGATCATCGGAAAGATTGACGATGGTCTGGATGGTCGTCTCAAGCTCCTCGGTAAAGTTGTCGGGATAGATGGCAAGTGTAACCTTGTCTTCGCCGTACTTTGCCTGGAATGCCTCGGCTCCTCTCCTGTCGTCCTCAGACTGTGATACGGAACCCGTTACGATACCGATATGAAAATCATCTCCGGATTCCTCAGAAACTGCATCTTCAACCTTTTCCTCGACTGCTTCTGCAGCTTCATCAGCCTTTTCCTCTACTTCTTCTGCGGCATTCTCAACGTTCTCTATCGTTGCCGTTCCTGTGCCTGCGGCACATGCGGTAAGCGAAAAGACCATTGTGCATGCCAAAAGAACACTTACAATTTTCTTTTTCATATAGTCCTCCTTAAAAAATGAAAAAAATTAC
>JAILRP010000043.1 GCA_024698075.1 Lachnospiraceae bacterium | reverse complement strand
ACCCTTGTTATCGAATGTTGCATAGTAAGAAACAGCGTCTGTGTTCATAAGAAGACGGTCATAAGCGATAACGGGGATGCCTGCATCCTTTGCCTGCTGCTCAACGTTTACAAGAGCGTCTGAGTCGATAGCTGCGATAACAAGGCAGTTAGCTCCTGCTGCGATCATGTTCTCGATCTGGGAAACCTGAGCCTGAACATCATCCTCTGCGTACTGAAGATCTACGGTGTAGCCGAGCTCTTCAAGCTGAGCCTTCATGTTCGCGCCATCATGCATCCATCTCTCTGATGACTGTGTCGGCATTGCAACTGCAACCTTCTTGCCGGCGCCTGATGCTTCTGCTGCGGGTGCTTCTGCTTCTGCTGCGGGAGCCTCAGCCTCTGCTGCGGGTGCTTCTGCTGCGGGTGCTGCCGGAGCTGCTGCGCCTGCGCAGGCCGTCAGTGCTACCATTGCTGCTGCCATAATAGCTGCTAAAACTTTCTTTTTCATATCCATCCTCCTTTAATTTTGCGAAACTCCTGACAGCCAGGAGTCTCAAAACTGGATGGGTATAATATATTTCAAATCGGATTTCGATAAAATAAAAAATCCTACTCAGAATATATAAAAATATCCATTGCGGAAAATGCGGAATATTACAGAAGGTCGAACAGAAGGTTGTTGTTGAACAGATATGTGAGGATCCTGCTTGCGCGTACCTGCGCAAAAACCCATGCTCCGAACGAATTTCCGAAGAACATCATGACCGCCAGGAAGAACAGCCACACGAGCACAAGGGACAGGGTGATCCCCGCCGCCATTCCCAGAAGCCTGTTGAAGGTCCGAAGAACCGGTATCTTTTCCATGATATGAACCGCAAGTATGATGGCAAGCTGTATTATCCACAGCATGATGAACAGTCCCACAAAAGTCCCCGCCTTTATGGACAGTTCCGACAGATATCCCGCGATATATTCCTTAAAGAACGAGCCGGCCAGCTTGTCGTATATTTCTCCGGATCCGCTCGTCTTTATGGAATCCGTGATAAGCTCGGGAAATCCGAAGCTGTCGATCGCATCACCGCTTCCGGTATCCGGCACGGCCTCAGGCGGCGCTTCATTCCTGCCATCCTCATATGCCGTGATGATCTTTCCACGCAGGTCATCATATATGGAAGTATTCTTGATCAGAAAATCACTGACATAAGGTGATAGCTTCGTGACTATGAACAGGACCGCAATAAGGCCCGCAAACCATACCGCGAGCCGGAGGAATCCCTTCATATATCCTTTGACCGCTCCTATCACAAGTACGATAAGGACGGCTATAAGCAGATAATAGTTGCTCATTTACTTAAGTTTTATCTCCTCCATCGAGTCGCTGTAGACAATGAGATATTTCGACCTGCCCGTCTCTGGTATCACCGCGAGCGCGGATGATGAAAACGTTCCGTCAAATTTCTTCAGTCCCGAGGTATTATATATCTGGCAGGCTTCGCTGTTATATATTATCAGAAGATCCCTGTATAGGCACATGTTGCTGTAATCCATGTCAAATCCCTGGGTCGTGATGATGTTTCCCTTATCATCATATACTTCCGCAGTATATTTATGCTCTCCCATCTCATTCTCATAAACAAGGGCTATCATGCTCTCATTGCTGAAAACGCTCAGGATCTCCTTGTCCAGTTCCTTTTCAAATATGCTCTCCGGTTTTTCGGATCCCTTGAATATGGTGAACCTGTTGTCTCCGAGGGCAAAGCTCGTGTCGGGATTGATGAAGCTGACATACGATACCACGGTCCCGGAATAATTGTAGCCGCTCACGAGGTTGTCGACCTCATTCTGTCCGACCGCGCCGAAGTTATAATATGCGACCGATGTGGACAGCACCCCGCTGTCGACAAACAGATAAGAGACCGCAAGCAGTATGCCGTCCTCGGAAATGTCTATGGAAACAGGATAACCGCTCTTTGACATGGTCGTCCTGTCATTTGCGATATTCGTTCCGTTAACATCATAGAGCTTTATCCAGGTGACCTCGTTATCCTCAAGGACAACCGCGACGTTTCCGTTCCCGGATACACAGAACCGCTTGAGCGGTGTCGATGTGTCTATGGTTCCCTGCAGTCCCGCCGAATTATAGACATATATGGTGGTGCCCATATAATCGCCTATGGCCACGTAATCACCGCATACATCCACAAGGGGATTCTGCATTTCAAACGTTTCGTTCCATATGTCGTCAGAAATGTTAAGTGCCGATGCACCGTCCTGGCTATACCTTAATACATTCTCCCCGAACTTCATGTACCTGGCGTTGCTGGCACCCATATACGTCCTCTTTTTCAGAACATCGTAGTCCGTATATACCATCTTCTGGTAATTGTAAAATGCGCTCGCGATGACCGCGATGACTATCGCAATTCCTATGATGATACGGTAAAAGATCGACCTTCTGTGACGGCGTATCTTCTTCTCAAAATCTTTCTGAGCAGCCTCGTATTTTTCCTTTAATGATTCGTTTATTTCTGCCATATCATTTCAGTGCTGCCAAAACCCCTAACTGTATAGCTCCCTTTATCCCCTGATCATCCGATAATGACGCGGGAACGACGTAATTGTCTATATCTTCGATCTCTCCGGTATGGATATAGCCCGCAAGCTTTTCTATGAGCTTCTTCCTGATGAGCGGGAAGAGCTGCTGCTGGCGCATCACCCCTCCGCTTAAGATTATCTTACGGGGCGAGATCGTAAGCACCATGGACATGAGCGCCTGAGAGATATAATCTGCTTCCATCTCCCAGACTTCGGGCCTGTCGGATAGATCCTCGGCCCTGCTGCCCCATCTTTCTTCTATCGCGGGGCCTGAGGCAAGGCTTTCCACGCAGTTCGGATGGAAGGGACATTTTCCCTTATAATCGTCTCCCTCTATCCTTGAAACGAGAATATGCCCGAACTCGGGATGTCCCATTCCATGGACAAGCTGCCCGTTTACCGCCATTCCGGCACCTATTCCGGTCCCGACGGTAACATATCCGACATTGTCGATGCCCTCGGCACAGCCGAAAGTCATTTCCCCGAGGCATGAGCCGTTGGCCGCGGAATCCACCTTGATCGGAACATTCAGGGCTTCCTCCAGCACTTTCTTGAGAGGATAATGCTGCCATGGGAGCTTGGGCGATTCAAGGATGGTCCCGTACGTCTTCGAATCGGGATTGACGTCTACCGGTCCGAACGAGCCTATTCCGAGTGCACGTATCTTCTTGTCCTTAAAGTAATCTATGATCTTCGGGATCGAATCAGCCGGCTCGGTCGTAGGGAACGATATGCGGTCTGTGATCGCTCCGTCCGCATAGCCGAGCGCGCAGACCATTTCCGATCCGCTTATCTCCAGCCCTCCGAAAAGCTCCGGGAGCCTTGTGACCATTATCGACAGCCGTCCGAATATCGAAAAATCACCGTATCCCCCGGATACGATAAAGGATTCTCCGGCCCTGATCTTTCTGCCGTCGATGCCGCCTTCGCCCTCAAGCACCGATATGATCATGAAAGTCTCGCTCTTTTCAAAATCCCTCACGCCCGAGATATCATACCTGTCAACATCATAGTATCTGCACGAAGCAAGCCTTCCGGGAATGCCGTTCGTGAAGCAGTTGGCATCCTTGTGGGGGATCATCATGACATCAAGGCTCTTATCCACATGAAGCTCCCTCGGGCTTCCGTTCCTGAGCCTTCCGTAATCATACAGCCTGTATGTCACATCCGAGCTCTGCTGTATTTCCATGATCATGGTGTCCTGCTTTATGGCATGCACCGTTCCGGGTGTGATCTGGAAAAAATCACCCTTCTTGACCGGGATCTCCCGCAGGAATTCCTGCCATCTGTTCTCCTCCACCATTTTACGGGCTTCTTCCCTGCTCTTCGCATTATGCCCGATTATGATGGATGCATCCCTGTCGCATTCCATGACATACCAGCATTCCGTCTTTCCCTTTGCCCCGTTTTCGTGCTCTTTTGCATACTCGCAGTCGGGATGTACCTGAATGCTGAGCGCGTCCCTTGCATCTATGACCTTCACGATGAACGGGAACTCCCCGTCCATATCGACGCCGAACGCTTCCTTATGGTCGCGCCAGACTTCCGACAGATGCATGCCGTCAAAAGTTCCGCCGCTTATAAGGCAGTCTCCGCTCTCGTGTGCGCTGACTGTCCAGTATTCTTTTCCCCAGATGAGTTTCTTGACTACGGGCTCAAGAAAGATCAGTTCCCTCATTTTACTCTGTTCCTTACCATATTTCCCGGATATTCCGAAAAACGCGTCCTATATGAGCAGCCTGCTCATATAGGACGCTTTCCTACTCTTATGAATTTATCCTACAAACTTCTTAACCTGGTCATATATGCCTTCGGCATCAAGCAGGTATTTGTGAAGGAGCTGTGCTGCCGAGCCGCTCTCGCCGAACACATCCCTCATCCCTATCCTGTATACGGGTACCGGATTTTTCTCCGACAGCACTTCGCATACGGCACTGCCCAGTCCGCCGATGATGGAATGTTCCTCTGCCGTTACCACCTTGCCGGTCTTCTTTGCGGAGGCGATTATGAGCTCCTCATCAAGAGGCTTGATCGTATGGATATTGATGACCTCTGCATCTATTCCGTCTGCGGAAAGCTTCTCGGCTGCCTCTATCGATGCGGGTACCGTGATCCCGGTTGCGATTATCGAAACATCCTTGCCCTCGCGGAGGACTATTCCCTTGCCCATTTCGAACTTGTATGTCTTCTCATCGTTGAATACGGGAACCGCAGCACGTCCGAACCTCATATAAACGGGGCCGACATATTCGTATGCTGCCTTTACCGCCGCCCTTGCCTCGACATCATCCGCGGGATTGATGATCACCATTCCCGGGATCGTCCTCATGAGCGCTATATCCTCATTACACTGATGGGATGCACCGTCTTCGCCGACCGAAACTCCCGCATGGGTCGCACCTATCTTGACGTTAAGATGCGGGTATCCTATCGAATTGCGGACCTGCTCGAAAGCACGGCCTGCCGAGAACATTGCGAACGAGCTGGCAAAAGGTACTTTCCCTGTTGCGGCCAGTCCTGCAGCTATGCCGGTCATGTTCGATTCGGCTATGCCGCAGTTGATGTGCTTGTCCGGATGCGCCTTGGCAAACACTCCGGTCATGGTAGCTGCCGCAAGGTCAGCAGTCAATACTACAAGGTCATCATGTTCATTGCCGAGTTCTACGAGTGCGTTACCGTAACTGGCTCTGGTTGCGATCTTTTCTACTTCTGACATAATGCTTCACCTACCTTCCTGAGATCTTCCATGGCAATTTCGTACTGCTCGTCATTGGGAGCCTTTCCGTGCCATCCTGCCTGATCTTCCATGAATGAAACGCCCTTGCCCTTTGTAGACTTCATTATGATGGCGGTGGGCATTCCCTTTGTTTCCCTTGCTTCGGCAAACGCCGCGCGGATCTGGTCAAAATCATGGGCGTTTATGTTGATCACATGGAAATTGAATGCTTCAAATTTCTTATCTATGGGATAGGGATTGCAGACATCCTCGATCCTGCCGTCGATCTGAAGGCCGTTGTTGTCAACGATCGCAACAAGATTGTCAAGATGCTTATGTCCCGCGAACATCGCGGCTTCCCAGACCTGTCCCTCAGCGATCTCGCCGTCGCCGAGAAGCGTATATACTCTGTAATCATCATTTGACAGCTTAGCCGACAGAGCCATTCCGACAGCGACCGAAATGCCCTGTCCTAAAGAACCGCTCGACATATCTACGCCCGGGGTGTGCTGCATGCAGGGATGTCCCTGCAGATGAGAGCCAAGCTTGCGGAGCGTCGTGAGCTCCTCCTTGGGAAAATATCCTCTCTCTGCCAGAGCGGAATAAAGAGCGGGGGCACAGTGTCCCTTTGAGAGCACAAATCTGTCCCTGTCCGGCTTGTCCGGATCCTTGGGATCGATGTTCATCTCTTCAAAATAAAGGAATGTCATCAGATCTGCACAGGACAGAGATCCGCCGGGATGACCGGCTTTGGCCGAATGAACTGCAGTAACTATACCTTTGCGGATTTCATTAGCCGTTTTTGCCAAATCCAAATTGTTCATAGTCTAGTCCTTTCTGTAAATGGTTGATATATAAAGATATTCCCTGCATGTTCCGAGGGCCTGTCTTTTGAAGATAAGCATATCACATAACTACCGCGTTTTCCACAGAGTATCGTTTTCTACCGCGTAGAAATACGAGTTGACCGGGAGCAGCGTGCGGTTTCGTATCTCTGCCGCTTCCCATATCACTCCCGATGATGCCGCGGGAACATGGAACTTGCCAAGCAGCCCGTCGGAATCATACACATCGACATATGCCGAGCTTCCCGTCATGTTGTATGACATCATGTCTCCGGAAGTGATGCTCCCGAAATCCGTCACATAGATCCTGTAATCATCCGTACCGGCATTGTCTATGGTGACGGTCTCCGCAGTGGTCAGTCCCAGGCTGTCGACCGGTGAGTTTATGACCTTCGCCTGATCGGACGATATGGCCTTAACGTTCAGGTCAAGAGGTGCGGATTCCCACGATACTACCGCGCGGTACGTATCTTCCGCGACATCGGGCATCGCAAATCCTATGGCATACTGGTGGTCCATCCTGATTATCACGGAAAGGTACAGCGTTTCATATCCGCCCTTTGATATCTCCGCGGTATAGCTTCCCGATGTAAGGGCAACCGTTCCGGTACCGTTGTCGTCAAGGGCGCCGGTCTGCATCACCTCTCCGTTACGGTTATTGAATCCTCTGCGGATCATGATCCCGGCGCCGGAGAGCGGCTTGTTGGGATCGGTCGCATCCCTTACCACGAACTGGGAAGGATACAGGGCACCGTTATTCGTATATCCGAGATATATGGTCTCTACGGCATATTTTCCGGACCCGTGCTTTGCGGTGATGCCATAGACCCCGACTTCATTGAGCGTCTCTTTTCCCGCGCTCACATAGTATGTGTCATCATCGCTGCAGTCTATCGCCACCTTGTAGAATCCGTCTCCGTCCGTTGCGGTCTCGGCTATGACGGAATCATCCGCCTCTGACCTCACAACGATCTTCGCGTCTTCCATCGGCATGGAAAATTCATCCATGACATAGCCGTAGAGCATTTCGGTCTCTTTTACGGACGGCGCAACGTTATAAACTATGTATGCCCTGTTTATCATCTCTTCTTCGAGATAATCGTACTGGTCGGCCGTCCCCTTGCTGTACGAATCCATGTTCGCGAGGGAATATTCCGTGGCGGTCCCGTTGCTGCAGTATATGTAGCGCACCAGGCAGTCATTCCTGAAATAATAGCGGTGTTCTATCGCGGCAGAGGATATATCTACGGGTTTATCCACATATGTCCTGTATGAAGCCACATAGTTTATGTTCCCGTTATCGTAATAATAGTCTATGACCTGCCTGCTGTCCCCGCAGTTCTCTATCTCGGTTATCTTCTCAACCGCATCCGTTTCGGGATCCGAATATATCTTGTACTCCGAGGAATCATTGCCCGGAAGCCTGACGGATACGCGCCTGTAATCATATGTGTTCACGGGTGCGTTCGCGGGATCCTTGACGTTCTCTATCCTGGAAAATACCGAATCCTTCCACTTAAGGTTCGGATTTCTCTTTCCGGGCTTAAAGAGGATCTGCGAATAGTCGACCACTCCCTTTTCCGGGTCGGTAAGCTCATCGGACGGCAGCTCATGGTCTATGACTTCGTCCTCCGGCTCTTCCGCTTCCTCTTCCGGCTCCGGTTCCGGAGTAGGTTCGGGAGTAGGCTCCGCTTCCTGCCCCGCAGCTTCTGCCGAGGCGAGTGAACGCTCATCATAGTTTCTGAAGATGGCTTTCACGCTCAGATACGAAGCGACCATGACCGCTATCAGGGCGATCGAATATATGACCACCCCTATTATGGTTACCGACAGCTTGTCTTTATTCTTCTTGTCTCTTGCTTTCTTTTCGGTCATTTCATGTTCTGAATCTGTATACAGTCGTGGTCTTGTATGCCTGCCCCGCATCAACTATCGGAGATTCAAATGCCGGATCGTTGATGCTGTTGGGGAAGTACTGTGTCTCAAGGCAGAATCCCGTGCGCTCCCTGTATTTCGCCTTTTTCTTGCCGTCCTGCGGTGAAATGCAGTTGCCGGCATAGAACTGGACGCCCGGAAGATCCGAGAATACTTCCATGATCCTTCCGTCAGCCTTTGCCGTGGCGATATGCCTTGAAGTTCCGTCATATCCGTCCACCACGTAATTGTGGTCATACCCCTTTACCAGGAGCAGCTGCGTATCCGCTTCTTCTATGTCGCGCCCGATCGGCTTTTCCTTTGTAAAGTCCATGACGGTGCCGGCTACGGGAGCTATCTCCCCTGTAGGGATGGCTCCGGCTACGACCGGCGTGTAATTTGATGCGTTTATCGTAAGCAGCGTATTTTCGATCGATCCGGAATCATGGCCCGAAAGATTGAAATATGTATGATTGGTCATGTTGAGGAGAGTTTTTTTGTCGCAGACTCCCTCATAGCATATCTCGAGCGCATTGTCTTCCGTAAGAGTGTATGTCACGCTGATATCAAGGTTTCCAGGGAATCCGTTCTCCATGTCCGGAGAATGGTAGGAGAACCTGACATAGTTGTCCCCCGGCTCGGCGTTCCACAGCACCTTATGCATTCCCCTGTGAAAATCGGAATGAAGGTTATTGGCGTTGTCGTTTACTGCCAGGCTGTACTTCACCCCGTCTATCGTAAACTCTGCCCCCGCTATCCTGTTGGCGCTCCTGCCGACGGTAGCTCCGAAGAAGCATCCGTTTACAAGGTATTCCTCGCCCGTCTCATAGCCGAGTATCACGTCTTTTACCTGCCCCCGGTCATTAGCGGCCAGGAGGTTTACAAGGCAGGCGCCGAGGTTCGTGGCGGCCGCTTCCATCCCCTTGCTGTTCCTGATGGTGTAAAGCTTTATATCCTTTCCGAGTTCTGTTTTTCCAAACTGTATAACCTCTGCCATATCTTCTCTCCTTTTCTCTAAAGTTCCACCCTTGCGTCGAGTGCGCGTGACAATGTTATCTCATCTATATATTCGAGCTCTCCTCCTACGGGGACCCCGCTCGCTATCCTGGTGACCTTTATCCCGGTCGGCTTAATGAGCTTGCTTATGTACATCGCGGTCGTCTCACCTTCGATGCTCGAATTGGTGGCGATTATGACCTCATCCACATCGCCCTGGAGCCTCTTTAACAGCTCCGCAAGCCGGATATCCGCGGGACCTATCCCGAGGCTCGGATTGATCGCCCCATGGAGGACATGGTAGACGCCCTCATATTTATGGGTCCTTTCATATGCCGTCATATCCCGGGTATTTTCCACGACCATGATCTGTTTTCTGTTTCTTGAAGCATCGGAACAGACCGGGCAGACCTCACTGTCCGTCAGCGTAAAACAGACATTGCAGTATCTGATGTTCTCGCGGGCTTCGGTCATCGCCGCAGCGAGCTTTTCGACCTGCTCCTTCGGCATGTTGATGATGTGAAAAGCCAGGCGCTGTGCCGATTTGGTGCCTATCCCCGGCAGTACCGAAAGCTCCGCTATGAGCCTGCTGATATATCCGCTGTATAAATCCATCCCCTTTATACTCCTTCCGTCTCAGGCGGGCCTAGAAAGGAAATCCTCCCATGCCGCCCATTCCTCCGGCAAGCTTTCCCATGCTCTGCGAGCTTTCTTCCTCGACCATCCTGAGCGCCTCATTGACCGCTGCCATGATAAGGTCTTCAAGCGTCTCTATGTCGTCGGGATCGACTGCTTCCTCCGACAGCTTGACCGAGGTGAGCTCTTTTTTACCGGATACGGTCACTTCCACCGCTCCGCCGCCCGACTTTGCGGTAAATTCCTTTTCCTCAAGTGCTTTCTGATTTTCTTCCATCTGACGTTGCATCTTCTGGGCCTGCTTCATCAGATTTGCCATGTTCCCCGGCATTCCTCCTCCGGGAAATCCGCCTCTTTTTGCCATTTGAATTCTCCTTGTGCTTAATCCTTCTTATGAAAAATCTTCATCATCAACAGATATTTCCATCCCGAACACCGATACGGGCGGGAAGTACTGTCCGTTTTCCCGTGTGCTGGTGGCCGCTGCGGTCTCGTACTCCACTTCCTTTCCGATGACCTTCAAGAAAGCATCGTCAAGGCTCTTTCGGAAGAGATCATCCTCGCAGAGCCCGAGTATCGTTTCATCCGCAACCTCTATCACAAGCCTGCCGGTCTCCGGCCTTACGGACGGGGTGGCCTTGCGCAGGCAGGGCACATACATTTCCGGCATGGCATGTACTATCTCATTCCATTTTGCGCCGATCCCCTTAAGCTCATCTATGGTCGCCTTCGGAAGCTTCAGGGCTTCTTCGGATGATGCCTTCCTCGCCTCCCTTTCGGGATCGGATTCCTTCGGGGCCAGGGCAGCGGTCCCCTCTCTATAGGTTTCCTTTGAAAGACTCCCGCTCTCAATGAGATCCTCGATGAGCTTCAGCCTGTCAATGACGGAATCGAGGCTTTTCTCCATCGGCGGCCTGCATATCCTGATAACGGCCAGCTCGACGGGCACCCTCTTCTGGGAAGCCGTCCGAAGGTCGTTCGCAAGCTCCGAGAACACCCTGATGTACCTCAGGATCTGCTCTTCACTGATGGATTCCGCCTCTATTTTCAAAAGGGCCAGGTTATCAGCCGTAATATCCAGTACTTCCGACACGTTCTCGGCAGATTTCGCCAGGAGCACGTTGCGCATATGCCATATGAAGTCGGTGACAAACTGTGTGATGTCCCTGCCCTGGACGGTTATCCTGTCGATGAGCCTTATCGCATCGGTCACGGATCTTGCACACAGGCACCTTAAGAATTCGCTGAAGACGGATGTGTCTACGGCACCGAGCACCTCAAGGGCGCGCTCATATGTGATCTCTTTCCCGAGGAAGAACGATGAGCACTGGTCAAGGAGCGACAGGGCATCCCTCATTCCGCCTTCTGCCTTTGATGCGATGTACGAGATCGCCTTATCTTCCACGCTGATGCCTTCGCTTTCGGCAACCTCCCTCATCCTGTCTTCGATGGTCGCCGTATCGATCCTCTTAAAGTCATACCTCTGGCACCTTGAAAGGATCGTTACCGGGATCTTGTGGGGCTCCGTCGTGGCAAGTATGAATATGACATATGCCGGAGGCTCCTCCATCGTTTTAAGGAGCGCATTGAACGCATCCTTCGTGATCTGGTGGGCCTCATCGATTATATATACTTTATATTTTCCGTTGGTCGGTGAATAGACCACGCTTTCCTTGATCTGTCTGGCGTCATCCACGCCGTTATTGGATGCGGCATCCATCTCTATGACATTGAGCGACGTGCCTTCCGCAATGCTCCTGCAGCTTTCACACTTTCCGCAGGGATTGCCTCCCTCAGGGTGGTCGCAGTTGACTGCCTTTGCAAATACTTTGGCTGCGCTTGTCTTGCCTGTTCCGCGCGTGCCGCAGAACAGATAGGCATGGCCTATCCTGTTTGCCTCTATCTGATTACGCAGGGTGGTCACTATCGCATCCTGCCCTTTTATGTCGTCAAAGGAGGCAGGGCGCCACTTCCTGTAGAGCGCTATATAAGACATATCTCTCCTATCTGCTGATCAAAGAACGCCGGATCTATATCCGTCAGTCGCCAAAGCTTATGCCGAGCATCTTGGCTTCCTGAATGATGGTTGCTTTCGGATCGAGCATCTTAAGCTTGCCCGCAACATCCTCAAGCGGAACTTTTACGATCTCCCTGTTACGGTATCCGACCATGAATCCGTATTCGCCTTCAAGTATCAGCTTGCCTGCCTCTGCTCCGAGACGGCTTGCGAATACCCTGTCATAAGGGCATGGGCTTCCGCCTCTCTGGGTGTGGCCGGGAACCGTGACCCTGACTTCCTGTCCGGTCCGCTCGCGTATCCCTGCGGCGATCTCATATGAAACCGAAGGATGGGGCATCTTCTCAAGCTTCTTCGCATATTCTTTTTTGGAAAGCTTTGCATCTTCCTTGCTGATGGCGCCTTCCGCGACAGCGATTATCGTGAACCTGCTTCCCCTTGCCTCGCGCTGCCTGATGGCTTCAACGACCTTGTCAATGTCATAGGGGATCTCGGGGATCAGTATGATATCGGCTCCGCCTGCCATTCCGGCATTAAGTGTAAGATACCCGACCTTGTGTCCCATAACTTCCACTATGAACACCCTGCCGTGTGAAGCCGCCGTCGTATGTATGCAGTCTATGCACTCTGTAGCGATGTCAACTGCAGACTGGAACCCGAATGTCATGTCCGTTCCGTAAAGGTCATTGTCTATCGTCTTCGGAAGCGTGATGACGTTAAGGCCTTCTTCCCTGAGCAGGTTGGCTGTCTTGTGCGTTCCGTTTCCTCCGAGGATGACGAGGCAGTCAAGGCGGAGCTTATAGTAATTCTGCTTCATGGCCTCAACCTTGTCGAGCCCGTTCTCGTCAGGCTCCCTTATCGTCTTGAACGGTGTCCTGCTGCTGCCGAGTATCGTTCCTCCTACCGTCAGTATCCCGGCAAAATCACGTCCGGTCAGCATCTTGAAATCACCGTATATGAGTCCCTTGTAGCCGTTAATGAAGCCGTATATCTCAACCTCTACTTTGCTGTTCAAAAGGGATTTTACAACACCTCTCATTGCCGCATTAAGCGCCTGACAGTCTCCTCCGCTCGTAAGCAAACCAATTCTTTTCATGCTTTTTTCTCCTTCTCTTCTTGATTTATCAAACTACATATCCGTTTCCACCGAAATATGTGTGTTTTTCTTATTATAAGGCTTTGCAAGGTCAAATTCCCAGACCGTATTTCCCTCTTCATCTTCCGATATCTTCTCAAATCCCATCACTGCGTAAAAATCCCTGACCATCGAGTTCTTGGCCGTGGGATAATAATATCCCCTGATCTTTCTGATGCCCGATGCCTGTGCTTTTGCGGCCAGCGCATCCATCATCGCGAACTCCATGTCGCGCTTCAGGACACGGCAGCTCATTATCCACAGATCCATGTCAAGAATGTCTCCGCTGATGTGGCCTATCACGACGGATACCACTCCGTTGTCCCCGAACCTGTCCGCCAGTTTCCCGTAAAGGTCTATGTATTCATCCGAACCGGCAGCTTCTTCTATCTCGGCACGGGAATAGCGCTTTGTTGTAAGGTTGAACTGGTTGCTCTTGTTGGTCAGCTGGGATATCCTGTCAAGGAAGATGGGCTCGAAGGAGCGGATCACGCCCTTCATCTCAAGCGAGTCGAGATACTGCCCGTAATCTTCATATTCCCCGGCAAGTGCGGCTCTCTCGGCGTTTGCCTTGTAGTACCCGCTGCGGTTTTTGTCATCCGCGGAGAGCTCTGTCACTTCAAAATATCCCGCATGGTCGATCGTCCTGATATAGTTCTCGATGTTCTCCAGCTCGGGAACCGCCGCTCCGGTCTGAGTCCGCACTATATCCCTCTCGGCAGGATTGTCATCTATGAACACAAAGCTCTCGGGCAGAAGGTTAAGCTCATTTGCCGTATCGATGAGGTTTTTGCTCTTGGTCTCCCAGTTCGCCTTGATCACGACAAAATCATCCGGCGACAGGACCGAATCCGGATGCGTAAGTCCGGCGATCGCCATGTCATGGTCATTCTTGGAATCAACGGTCAGTATCACTCCGATATCTTTCAGGCTCCTGATGTATTCCTGAAATTCTGTATAGACCTGTCCCATGCTCGTCTCCGGCCCTATGGCAAGGTTTTCCGGCCCGTCATCTCCGACGATCCCTCCCCACAGTGTGTTGTCAAGGTCGAGCACGGCCGCCTTCTTGTTCTTTCCGTAGATTGACTTGATGATCCGGGAAACGCTGTATGCAAGCGTCGGAACAGCCTCCATCGACAGGGCATACTTGTACATGTGCCAGTACAGGGGATCGGACCATTCATCCAGTCCGTAAGATGCGGACAGATACTGGATATCCTCAATGTAAAAATCCTTATGCTCCCTTGCATGGGCGGCAAATTCCGCATTGAGGGCGTTGATATAGCTCACGCGCCCGGAAACGCTCACACAGTCCGAATTGCCCAGGAGCCTGTAAGGCGGGAATTCAAAGTTATTCTGGATAACGGGGCAGTGGTATGTTTTTTCGATCTTGTCCCACATTTTGCGGAACTTGTCCATTTCCGCCGCAATGAGCCCCCTTACGTCTTCCTCACCCATTCCCGTGACCGGATAGGATATATTGCGGTTCGTGGTATGGATGTATATTATGTCCGGGCCAAAATCCTTAAGGGCGGGATTGTCGAACATCACGTCTTCCCAGTATTTGCTGTATTCGCTCTCGTAGATCTCGGGCCTGATGCCGCTGTCCAGAAGGAACAGCTCGAGCATCAGCGCGATGTCATGCGTTGTTGAGCCTCCGAGTATGGCGATCTTCTTGTCGATAAAATCCCTGCCTGAATCCAGAAGCTCTCTTTTCAGCGCCTTTTTCTTTTTAATCAGATATTTAGGATCAAAAGGATATTCCAGTTCTCTCATGTCTCCCCGGCTGTTCGGTGCGCATTTTTCCCGATTATGTACTTGCATATGGGATTTCCCGCAGACGAAAACTTCTCCTCGTATTCAGTCATGATATTGCCCTGTGACAGCGTTTCATCATTATGAAGATCAAATGTTGATGCCAGAAGAGTCCAGCCTGCCGGCTCAAGCTCCCCGAGCGAATATTCAAAAAGGGTTCTGTTGTCTGTCTTGAATTCTATCGTTCCGCCATCCGTTAAGATTTCTGCGAACCTGCCGAGGAACCGTCCCGATGTAAGCCTCCTCTTGGCGTGTCTGTCCTTGGGCCACGGGTCGGAAAAGTTCAGGTATATCTTATCTACCTCTCCCTTTCCGAAAACATCCTCTATATCCTCCGCATCCATCCTGATGAATCTCAGGTTCGGGCACGGATCTTCCTCGTTCTTCTGAAGCGCCCTGATCAGCACGCTTGAATACTTTTCGATCCCGACATAGTTTATGCCCGGGTTCTCCCTTGCAAGGTACGATATGAACTTTCCTTTTCCCATTCCCACTTCTATATGGATGGGGTTCGTGTTCCTGAATATGTTTTCCGCCCAGGTGCCTTTAACGGATCCGGGATCTTTTATCACGGCATCGTTTGCCGCAACGGCTTCCCTCGATCCGGGAACGTTCTTCAGTCTCATCCTTCCCTGTGCCTTCTCTCCGCCCTCTGGGCGCGGAGCTTCTCCTGCTTTTCCCTTATCATGTCCACACTGTCCTGGTCGATCGTCTTCATCGTCTTTACGACAAAGATCCGGCCGTCATCCGCCTTCTTCATCCTGACCTTGGCCTTGACGAATCCATGCTTTTTGCACATGCCGACATAATAATAGTGGCGCCCGTTTACCGAAAACCATTTGATGACCTTTTTGGTCTGGCGTCCGCAGACGCAGCACTTCGTACCGGCGACCATCTTGTCTTCCATCGCCTCGGTCTTGTCGGCAAACTCCCTCGATATGTATTTGGAATAAGTCTTGAACTTGACCCTGACTTCATCACGCTTATCCTGCGGGAGCATGAAAAGGTCATAGGAAAGATAGCTTTCTACGTCGGTATGGTCTTTATGGATACGCTCGAGCACCTTTGCGGTGTAATAAGCATCATTGTTTGCCCTGTGAAAAGGCTCGTCCTTGACTATGTTCAGCTCATCCACGGCGTATTCGAGGGCGCGCCTTACCTTGCCGTCCTCATATGCTAAGCTGTACAGTTTCTGGACGTCCATATAGGGAAGCGGCCTGTTAGTCAGCTCGTCCATCCCGTAATAGCACATATTGCGCTGAAGCTCGGTAATGTCAAGCGTGCCCCAGATGCAGAACCTGTAATGGCTTCCGCACCATTTGAGGAACCGCTCCATCACCTCGGGAAACGGCTTTCCGTTTTCCAGCTCTTCCTTGTCGAGCTGTATTATCTTAGTGGTCATAAAATGCATTCGGGGGTATATCTTCGGCTTGATTATCTCCTCAAACCTGTCCACGATCTGCATCCTGCGGTTAAGCTTAACGGCGCCTATTTCCACTATCTCAAAAGGGAGACCGCCTTCATGTCCGATCTTTCCCTCGGCCTGATTCCATTCAAGATCAAAAACAATATAATTCATCATTTTCTCCGAAAAACACAATCCATATAATTATACAGGAAAGCGCCGTTATTTACAATAATTTCGGAAGGCACGGCAGGGCGTGGGTCCGCGGTTTATGGCGGCCCGTTTTAATACTTATATGCCGTTTATGAACAGTTTAAGGGTCAGGAAGAGCATCCTCAGGGAATGGTCTTGAAAAATACAGGAAATGTCATCAGCGAAGGTCAAAATCTATGCTCTTATCTTTGATAAGGCGCAGGAACAGCTCCGCAATTCCCGGATCGAACTGCATGCCTTTGTTTTTTATCTTTTATTGTGTTATTTATATGCCCCCATGTGATATAATTATATATTATTCAGCATTTTCCATTCCATATATATGTGAGGTTATCATATGAAGAATCTATTGCAGCGTATATTTACCGCCCCCCTGCTGGCCGTTCTCATGGTGCCGGTGCTGTCTGTATCAGCGGATGAGGCTGAGTTCGAGATCATCGATGAATTTGAGGAAGTGGATCCCGAGCCTGTCTCGGGATATGTTCCCGCGCCTTTTGAGGATGATTATGAAGACGTTACCTTAGATCTTTCAGAGGATTCTTTTCAGGACATAGCGGACAGTAAATATATCTCGTCGATTGCCATGGAATTCCCGACAAGGAACCAGAATCCGTACGGAACATGCTGGGCTTTTGCATCAATGGCGGCCGCTGAGATGTCTGCGGCAGAACACCATGTCATGCTCCCGGGGGATGTGCCGGCAGACGCATCGACCGACCTTTCGGAGCTCCACCTTGCTTATTTTGCCGGAAACGGGCTGGAAGTTTACGATCCTCTTGGCGGAATGAGCGGCGATTACAACGGAGTCCGTTCAACCAATAATTTCCTCACAAACGGAGGAAGTGTCGATAATGCATCCCATATTCTCGCTTCCTGGACAGGAACGGCGGCTGAGGATGCTTACAGTTACTCAGCTGCGTCGGGTTCATATTCAACCGACAGGGAGAATTCACAGGATGATGTTCTTCATCTTAAGGGATTTTACACGGCAAAACCGAAGATCGACGACAACGAAACGGAAGCCGAGATAATGGCTGACAGGAATGCCGTCAAGAAGCTCATTGTGGACTATGGAATGGTGACAACATCATACTATGCCTTAAAGAGCGGGCAGTCGGTGACCATAAGTGGTGAAAAGCTGTATTTTTCTGATCTTTACAGCTCTTCCAACAACTGTTATTACATGCCCCGTGCCTGTTCAACCAATCACGCCGTTTCAATAGTCGGATGGGATGATGATTTTTCCGCGGATAATTATGCGTATACCGTAAAACCTGCCGGAGACGGCGCATGGCTCATCAGGAACAGCTGGCAGGCCGGTGTCATGCTTGGAGAAGACGGAAACCCCGTCGGGACCGATCCCAGCTACAGCACTTATTTCTGGCTGTCGTATTATGACAAGTCCCTGGCCAAAACCAGTTACGCATTTGATCTCGATCCTGTCAGCAGATACGATCATAACTACCAGTATGACGGTGCCATGACAGGTGTAAACGTCCGCGGGATAACCAAATGTTCAAATATCTTTACCGCAAAGGAAGAGGCAGAAATACTCGATGCGGTATATTTTTCCACCCACAGCGCAAATATCGAGTATTCAATAGACGTGTACAAGGGCGCATCTTATGGTGACCCGGAAAGCGGGCTTCATGTTGTGTCTTCCCAGAAAGGGTCCACGACTTATCCCGGAGGATATACCATAAAGCTCGATTCCCCGGTCTATCTGAATAAAGATGATATTTTCTCGGTTGTGATAACCTTACCCCAGGGTGCAAAGATTGACATTGAGTATTCGGTCAACGGCAGTTATGTTACGAAAGCCTATACCGAACCGGGAAGGAGCATGTGCCTGTCCAATGGAGTGTGGAAAAACACATCCGAGCTCGGACAGTCGGGGACGACTACATATGAGCTCGGAGATGCAAGGATCAAGGCATTCACCATAACCAAAGATGTCGGGAATTATAACCTTGCTGCATTTGATGCCTGTGGAGGTGCTTTTGATTCGGGCGATACGATAAAGGAAGTGCTGTATGGGGCCGGAGAAGAATACGGGCCATTACCGGAACCCGCAAGGGAAGGGTATTTCTTTGACGGCTGGTACACAGATCCGGAAGAAGGAACTGCCGTCACGGAAGAAACCGTATCTTCCGGAAATGTGACCTATTACGCACACTGGGTAAAGTCTGCAGCGGTCATTTTTGACGCAAACGGCGGGATTATTGATCCGGATGCCGCATCGGTTACGGAATATTACAGGACCGGCAGCCCGTACGGAACGGTCCCCATACCTCACAGGAACGGATTTGTCTTTGACGGCTGGTATACGGATATTGAAGACGGCGATCTGATCACCGTATATACTGAAGCTGCAGAAGATACCTCATTTTTTGCGCACTGGCTCGGGACAGGCGAAGAGACAGCATATGAGCTGGTGTATTCTGACCTCGGCGACGGTACCATATGCATAGACGGATACAATAAGACTGCAGCCGGAAGCCTCCTTATTCCCGCCTCGATCGGGGGAAAGCCCGTGACTGTCATAGGAGATGGGGCTTTTTCGGGATGTACCGGTCTTACCGGGAATCTCAGGATTCCCGACACTGTCGTGTCATTAGGCACAGCTCCTTTTGTCGGATGCAGCTCTCTTAACGGATATCTGTACATAGGAAAAGGAATCAAGACTCTCGGTCCGGGCGCTTTTATCGACTGCCCGTTTAAAAATGTCTATATTACTCCGGAGATCGGATATATCGACCTGGCAGCATTCAACTTCGGAGTAAATACTTTATTCAACTGCGTACCCGGAAGCTATGCCGACTCCTGTATCCAGGAATACGGCGGGACCGTCGTGGAATGGGACGGTGAGACATTGGACGATGATATTCCGGAAGGATCATACAGGATAAAATATGTGCTTGACGGCGGAACTAACAGCGACAGAAATCCGTTCATCTATAAGCCTTCCGCTAAATCTGTCAGGCTGTATAATGCCGCAAAATCCGGATATAAGTTCAGCGGATGGTATTATTATAAAAATACCGCATTTAAAAAGATCACTCAGATTCCTAAAAATGCAGCACAGGAATACACGCTTTATGCCGTATGGAGCGCACCCATCAAGTATTCCGTCACCTATAATCGTAATAAAGGGAGCCTGAAAGGACAGACATACCCGAAGACCTATACGGTTGAGATGGCCGATCCCGAACTGCCCGTTCCGGTCCGTGAAGGTTATGTTTTTGACGGATGGTACACCACGAAAACATTTGAGGGAGTTCCGATAACGAAGATAAAAACATCTGAAGCGAGAAAGATCACCGTGTATGCCCGCTGGCTGTATCTGTTCCAATACGATCCAAACGCCGATGATGCTACCGGGACGATGGATGAAGTTATCACTGCCCAGTCCGGTAAAACGGTCTTCCTTGATAAGAACAGGTTTGAACGTGCCGGCTATGCTTTTTGCGGATGGACGACAGTTCCCGACGGCAAGGGGAAGATATATAAGGACGGATCAGCGATCAAAGAGAATCCTGCTCCCAAAGCCGGTGCCACCGCTACTTTCTATGCAGTCTGGAAAGGCAATCCATATTCGGTAATATTTGATCCAAATGGCGGTCAGGGGAAGATGAGCCCGCTTAAAAACCGTGTATACGGAAAATCATTTATCCTTACAAAGAATAAATATAAGAATCCCGGCAAAACATTTAAGGGATGGTCAACATCAAAAGATGGGTCCGGTAAGAATTATTCCGACCAGGAATCCGTATCAGATCTTACCGCTAAAAGAAATGCAGTCGTTACGCTGTATGCTCAGTGGGAATGATGATCATTTAAAAACGGGGAACCCACCGGAATATCACCGTGATATGTACCCAGAATCCTGGACATATTGATTGGCCCTTTAGGTGGAACACATGGATGCTTCCCTGTACTTTACAGGGGGCATCCATTTTGTTTTAGCCTGGATCCGCTCATTGTTGTAATAGTCTATATATTCACGGAC
>JAILRP010000042.1 GCA_024698075.1 Lachnospiraceae bacterium | reverse complement strand
GCGGCATTCTCAACGTTCTCTATCGTTGCCGTTCCTGTGCCTGCGGCACATGCGGTAAGCGAAAAGACCATTGTGCATGCCAAAAGAACACTTACAATTTTCTTTTTCATATAGTCCTCCTTAAAAAATGAAAAAAATTACCTGTATATTATACACTTTTCTCACTTATTTGCAATGTGAATATGCGGATTTCTCGGCATTTTCCTTATTCTTTCAAAGTTATCTTCAAGATTCTTCCTGTCATCCTCTGTGACAGGGTTGTCCGAATAGAGCATTTTCTCGTATATTCCGCAAAAATCAAGCGTTCCGGCGGGAACCATCCCTTCCGTCCTATCCCTGTATTCGCAGAGCGTCTCAGACGCATCCCTCCTAAGGCCCCTTCTCGACAGGAGCGCCATGCATCTCCTGCACAGCCACTCTGCCTTCCCTCTGTCGTCAAGTCGCTTATACCGTCTCTTTTTCAGGACAAAGTCCGCCACAAATATGAGAAGAGTGAACGCCGCAGCAACGGCGGCAGGCACGGCAAAGCGGCCCCATCCTATCTTCTTTGCCTCATCTGCCGCCTCCATAGCATCCGCACCTTCCGGATCCGCTTTGGGGCTGTGGTCCTTTCCGTTCAGGCCTTCCCCGGTCCTTGCCGTCCATGCACGTGCGCTGAATATGCCCTTCATGCCCGGAGTCGGCTCGAATGCGATAAATCCCACTCCGTCGATATATGCCTCCGGCCATGCATGCGCGTAAGTTGAAAGCACTTCTATATGGCGTGCCCCTTGCGTCTCTATCCGGTAGCCCTGCACATACCTTGCGGGAATGCCGTAAGCCCTTGCGAGCAGCACGAATGCCGTTGCAAAGTGGCTGCAGTATCCTTCTTTTTTGTCAAAGATCAGATAGTCGAGATAGTCCGACGCCCCCGTGACCGATTCGGGGAGTGCCCCGGGCCTTTCTGAATATGTATATGATCCCAACAGACTTTCGATGCGCAAGAGCTTCTCATAATCGGTTTTGGCGCCGCTAAGCTCCTCATCCATGAACGCTTTGAGCTTTTCTGATATGTCTGTTTCCGGCAGGTATTCATCATATATTTTCTCTCTGCAGTTCAGAAAACCCTCATATGAATATTTCCCGGCATCTGCCCCAAGGGCGGAAACCGCACCGTTCCATGAGTCAGGATCCATAGTTTCAGGGCTGTTCAGGATGCGCACAAAATCTTCCAATCCCGTGTTCAGGCGGAAATAGGACACCTCTGCCCTCCTGCCTTCCTTCAGGGATCCCGGGATGCACTTTGCCGGAAGAAAATCCCCCTTCATGATGTCCTGTTCTATCGTAAGCGAATCAGCTGCCGCAAGCTCCTTCGGAATCTGATAAACGTCACGGTTATCAACCGCACCTGCTGAGGTCTCCGGCTCCGCTGATATCTCTGTGCCTGCTGCCGCCTTTTGGTCTTGTTTCTCTTCCTGTGAAGCCCTCATGACCGCGGCCGCCGTCTCTATCGTGTCAAAATCCCGGGCGCCGACATCATCTTCGGCCGGCTCCCAGCCGTGTCCGTCAAACCGGTCATACACTTTTCCCGCAAGGTACAGATAAGGCTCGCTCTCTTTTGCCGACAGAACGTCCATGACTTTATATCCGGCGCCGGTAAGGCTCCCCCGGAATCCCGCCCTGTCGGAAAATCCTATGAACGGCGCATCCGAATCCCATCCGTTTCCCGAAAGGGAATCGCTTATCCTTGCCGCGGTGCTCTTCACCGCTTCAGATATCGTCTTCACAAATCCCCATCCGTACGGCCTGTCGGGAACGGAAATGAACGAGACAGCGATGATCACGGCGATGACAAACGGCGATATTGAGACAAGGTGCCGCTCCGGGCGGGTGTCACCCTCCTTGTCCGACAGCATCTGCATAATATCGCACAGCGTGATGAGAACATATGCGAAGACCGGGACGACGAAATCCCGTCCCACGGCCCTCCCGCTTATGAGGAAATAAATGAGCGCCGCAAGTCCGAGGGCTGCGATCCCCGCCCGGATGCGCATGCTGCGTTTTGAAAGCAGGCATATGAAGGCTGCCGCCGCGGATGCCGATGCCGTCTTTCCGATCCATGCATTCTCTGTCAGGGTCTCCATCCTCCCGCCTTCGGGAAGATAAAGGAACGCCGCCAGAAGAACGATGGCCGTGATCCCCGCGATAAGCACCCGCTCGCGGAGCTTTACGTGCTTCATCACCATGATATAGAGGACAGACGCCGCCGCAATGCCCCCGCGTGCCGGCCCCGGTCCGAAAGGCAGGAGCGATGATACCGCAAGGACTGCAGGCATTATTATGAGAATGTCATAGAAAAGTCCCGTGATCACAGCACATCCTCCGTCCGCCCCGAGGTGCCGAGGGCCACAACCTCTATGTCTTCATCTGCCGTATATGCATCATCCGCAAGATAAACCCTGACGGGAACACGGTCCGCGTTTATCCTGCATATACCGTCATGTTCGGCCGCACCGTACCGGATGAGCACGGGCATGATGATGCTGCAGCTTCCGAACAGGTCATGCGACAGTTCTTCAAAAAGCCTTAAGGTGTCGTCCTCATCACCGAATGAATAGCCCCTCATGGTCTCATAAAGCCTCATGTGATCACCGGGTGACCTCACGGGTATCCGCAATGGGGTATTTTTTCTGCATATCACATCTATGGGAACACCGTTTTGCATATAATAGAAAGAAAGTGCCAGCACAGTCTCAACGACCCTGTTTTCGGCAGGCAGGTATTCCTCGCTCTTTTCGCTGTGCCTTCCCGCTTCCATAATGACAGCTATCCCGCTCTTTTCGCTTCCGGTAAGCTCCCTGACCATGAGCCTGCCGCTTGCCGCGCTTGCCTTCCAGTGAATGAGATGCGCATCATCGCCCTCGGCATACTCCCTCACCGGGATGTCCGGATGCGTCCTCCTCGAGATGCTGTCACGGTCCGCGTCCGGGTGCTCTCCGCCATGGCGCAGCCTCTCAGGCTTTATGTTCGCAGGGGCCACGATGACGCTGAGCGGCTCCTTTATCCTGTATCTTACCGAAAACAGTCCGAGAAAATCGCTTATCACAAGCTCCTTTATCCCCACGAGATATTCCCCGCGGTACCGGCACATAAGCCGCGTCCTGCGGGTCAGCGAAGAATGGGGTGCAAGCTCGTAGACCGCCCCGTCATCGATATCCGTCACCTGTGAAAACGAGGAATAGAAAATGATCCTGACCGCCGAGAAAGAAATGGGGGTTTCGTTTGTGAGCGTGATGTAAAAATCAGACGGCCGCGAGCACACCATATCGCGTCCGTCGGAACGCTGGTATATCCTGACGGATGCGATCACGAACAGGATATAGAGCATGCACACCGCCGGAACAAGAAGCACAAGGAAAAAAAAGATATACGGAACAGGCCCGCCCCTAAAGGATATGCCGGCAAGGGCGAGCACAAAAAGAATTATCAGGATGAGAAGGTTCCTTCTGTTCATACGTCATTCCATTGGAACCGGGACTTTCAGCATGAGTGCTTCAAGAACATCTTCCGCCCGCTTCTGCTGCATCTTCATCTCAGTCGTAAGGACAAGCCTGTGCGGCAGGACATGCGTTGCCGTCTGCTTCACATCATCGGGCTTTACATAGTCACGCTCCCTTATGAACGCAAGCGCGCGCGATGCCGCAAGCAAATGAAGAAGTGCCCTCGGGCTCGCTCCGAGCACTATCCCGGGATCGCTCCTGGTGGAATCGATCATCTTCTGTATGTAGGAGAGCACGCCGTCGCTGACATGGACGCTGCCGGCCGCGCCGCGCAGGGCATCAATGTCCTCAGGCTCCAAGACTCTCTCCGCCGTCTCGGCAGCAAATCCGTCCATATTCATACGTGCCATCCTTATCTCCTCATCAGCCGAAGGATATCCGATCGACAGGCGCATCATGAACCTGTCGAGCTGTGCCTCGGGAAGCGGATAAGTACCGGTAAAGCTTGCGGGATTCTGCGTAGCGATCACCATGAAAGGCTCCGGAAGGGCGTATATCGTATCATCCACCGTAACATGGCCCTCTGCCATCGCCTCAAGGAGCGCCGACTGTGTCTTGGGGGATGTCCTGTTGAGTTCATCCGCAAGCACGATATTTTTCATGACGGCACCCTGACGGTACACAAATTCCCCGGTTTTCATGTCATAGACCGAAAGCCCCGTCACATCTCCGGGCATCGTGTCAGGCGTCATCTGTATGCGTCCGAAGCTTAACCCCAGCGAGTTTGCAAATGTCTTGGCAAGCGTTGTCTTGCCGACTCCGGGCACGTCCTCGAGCAGCAGGTGCCCTCCCGCCAGAAAGCAGCACAGGACATTTTCGATAAGTTCCGGCCTCCCCGCAAAGTATCTGTTCATCTGCTCAGTCAGTTTTTTCAGTTTTTCACGCATTTCATCCTCCCGCATGTGCAGCCGCTATTTAAGCCTTGTCAGCGTGCACTGTTCTATCCCGACGCCCCAGAAATCCTTGAGAGGAATGTTCCTCATCCTGCAGATGATGCTCGTGTTCATCGCTCCGTGTCCCACTATCAGAACATCCTTTCCCGAATCCGACAGCGGGACCGCGATCTCGTCAAGGAACGATCCGGTCCTGTCAAACAGTTCCTTAAAGCTCTCTCCTCCGGGCACCGGCACCTTATATTCATCCGGCTCCTCAAACAGGGCCTTTATCGGGCCGTCGGTCCCCGGGATCATGTATTTTTCCCCCTCACATATCCCAAAGCCCATTTCGGCCAGCCGCTCATCGGTAATGATCGGCACGTTCCGCCCCTCAAGGAATATCCGGGCCGTCTCCTCGGCCCTTTTAAGAGGCGAACAGTAGCATATGTCGATGTTTACGTCCCGAAAGCGCGAAGCCGCATCCTCCGCCATTTTTCTTCCGCGCGCATTTAACGGAATGTCCGTCCTGCCCTGGAGCTTATGCTCCTCATTCCAGTCCGTCGAGCCGTGTCTCATGATGTAAAGCATGTCTTCCTCTTTTCATGCACAAATGCTGCCGGATACCGGCCGGCTATCTTATTATATTTTCTGACAGTCACTGTTTGCAACCGAAATGCAGCCTTTTGCATCATATTCAGCGTGGTGCGGATTTTCCCTGATGCAGATATTTCCGTTCGCTCCTGTGATATAATATGTACCAGTCAATGTTTTGGTCATACCGGCATGGTATCCCACAATTGCCTATTCTCTGACAGGGAGGAACGCCTTCATGAAAAATTATGACCGTGCGGAAAAGCTCGGACAGATAGAAAAAGTCATCGGGCAGGGCCCCTACAGCGACAGCTGGCAGTCACTGTCCGCCTATGAGGTTCCGAAGTGGCATGAAAAGCTGCGTTTCGGGATCTTCATACATTATGGCGTCTTTACTGTTCCGGCATACGATACCGAATGGTATCCCCGCATGATGTATGTGAAAGGCAGCCGGGCCTATGAGCATCATATCAAGACTTACGGAAAGCACACGGACTTTGGCTACAAGGATTTTATTCCCATGTTTAAGGCGGAACGGTTCGATCCGGATGCGTGGGCAGATGTTTTCAGAAGAGCGGGTGCCCAGTATGTTGTGCCTGTGGCAGAGCACCATGACGGCTTTCAGATGTACGAAAGCGAGCTCTCTTCATTCAATGCGGCTGACATGGGCCCGCACAAAGATATCATCGGCATGCTGAAAAAAAGTGTTACTGACGCCGGAATGATCTTCGGTGCGTCGTCGCACCGCATAGAGCACTATTTCTTTCTCGGTGAGGGAAGGGATTTTGAAAGCGACATTACCGGCGAGTTCAAAAGAGGGGACCTTTACTGGCCTTCCGTCAAGGGCCCATCCGATTTTGACGCGATTGACGGGCAGTGCCCGCCGTCCGAAGAATTCATGCAGGACTGGCTGGTGCGCACATGCGAACTTGTTGACAGATACCGGCCGAGGATTCTCTATTTCGACTGGTGGATCCAGCGGATTGAGCTTCGCCCCTATCTTAAGAAGTTTCTCGCATATTACTATAACCGTGCGGCCGAATGGGGTGACGGCGTTGTCGTGAATTACAAGCATGATGCCATACCCTTCGGTATAGCGGTGCCCGATGTAGAGCGGGGCCAGCTGTCCTCCCAGCGGTCATACAGGTGGCAGAGCGATACGGCCATGTGCTTCAATTCATGGTGCCACACAACGGAGAACAGTTACAAAAAGGCCGAAGACATACTCTGCGACCTTATAGATATAGCTTCGAAGAACGGCACCATGCTGCTTAACATAGGACCAAAGGAGGACGGCACGTTTACCGAAGAAGAAACCGCTATCCTTGATACCATCGGAAAATGGATCGAAAGATGCGGTGAGGCCGTCTTTGACACTAAGCCCTACCGCATATTCGGGGAAGGGCCCACGGAAGTTGCCGAGGGCGGCTTCATGGATGGCAGCGTAAAAGAGTTCACATCCTCGGATTTCCGCTTCTTTGCCGGAGACGGGTCTGTATACGCCATAGCCTTAAGGTGTGCCCATGACGGAAAATACCGTATATCCGGCTTTGGAAGAAAACAGGGCCTCTTAAATGCCGATATCGGGAAGATAGTCTGCCTGAACGACGGAAACGAAGCGGATTTTGAGCACCGCGAGGACTGTCTTATGATAAATGCCGGCGCCAAAACAGAACTTCCCGTCGCATTCAGGCTGTATCTGTGATGGCATAAGTCATCAGGACCGCTCATCCGCGCGTCAAAAAAGATTACATTTTGTTGTAAATGCAACATAAGATGTGATAAAATGTTCGCGTAACAACAAGGCACATGGGACGCGAACATGGAAGACGATATCTTTCTCCAGCTTTCCGGTCTGCTCGACAATGCGGCATCATCTGCCCCGAAGGGCGTAGGAAGCTACTCAAAAGAATATGGCGGCGCACCGGATTCAACGATGTTCAGGGATGATGACATGATCATCCCCGACATCAAGCCGAAGAGGTCCGCGGGCGGCAGGAGGAACATCGTCATAATCGATGATGATTATTCCACCCTCGACCTTATGAAGATATACCTTCAGAGGGATTATGACGTCGAGACCTTCGACAACCCGAAGAACGCGATTTTCTACCTGAACGGGACCGTTCCGGACATGATATTCATAGACTGCTATCTTGATGTTATGTCAACCAGACGCGTGCTTGAGATAATACGTACGTACAAAGAGCTCGCGGACACCCCGATAATCTATCTTGCGGAGCCCTCGGAACAGGCAGCGATCGAGACCAAGCTTCCCAAGGAAGTTTCCGACATAATCTCACGGCCGGTCAGCCGCGCGGACCTGCAGAGGATGCTCGATACGTACATCAAAGAAGATGAAGAGCCGGAGCCTGAGGACAGCACGGTATGAACTAACCACAACCGACTGATGCCGGATGGATCTTCCTGCTGAATGATTATGAAAGCGCACATACAGGCATGACTTGCCGGATAAATATATTGAACATACAAAAAGAACGGGATCCGCTATGATATGTACCCAGAATCCTGGACATATTGATTGGCCCTTTAGGTGGAACACATGGATGCTTCCCTGTACTTTACAGGGGGCATCCATTTTGTTTTAGCCTGGATCCGCTCATTGTTGTAATAGTCTATATATTCACGGAC
>JAILRP010000010.1 GCA_024698075.1 Lachnospiraceae bacterium | reverse complement strand
CCAAAGGTGAGCATCCACATGGTCAGATTCTCCATATCGCTGTAATCCCGGACCAGAAGAAGCCTTCCATCTTTCTGAACCTCATAGCAATCAGGCCCGAATTCCTCAACCAGTCTCCATTTCATATCCGTCTCAAATAATGCTTTGAGTACTATATTTCTTGGGAATGCTACTTCGGATGTAAGGTCAGGAACCGGCGCATTTCTGCATATAAATCCTTGTTCTGTTTCCTTTACCTTGTCCATGCGATTCAGCTTAAACAGCCTGTAATCTTTACGTTTCAGGCACCATCCATACACATACCAGCTGGTCCATTTAAAAACAACATAATATGGTTCTATGGAGCGCTTGCTCTCTCCGGATGGTGCATAATAGTCAAATTCAAGAATATGCCTATTCTCTATCGCATCCTGTATGGTAGCTATCTTAGGCGCAAGCGATGTCTTGTACCAGGAAGACAGATCGATCAAAATAGAATCTCTTCCACTGATAAGTTCTGATGATCCGGCTTGGATCTTTTCCATCAATTGACCGTAATACCTGCTTCCACTCACACTATCCAGGCTCCGAAGCCCGGCAAGGATCATCTGCATATCCCTGGATGTCAAAATAGTCCGGTCCATGCGGTATGCATTCATAATGGATATACCGCCTCCGGTTCCCTGCATAGTTCGAATCGGTATTCCGGCTTTACAAAGAGCTTCTATATCCCTGCCTATCGTTCTTCTTGATACCTCAAAATGCTCCGCAAGCTCAGGTGCCGTTGTCATTTCTTTTTGCAGCAGTATCGACAATATTCCAATTAACCTGTCAATCTTCATATGCTCACCTTTCCTGTTTATCTTGCCAAAGTAAACAAGACAACTGTGTGTCTTGTTTTGGATAAATTTTTTCCTGTACTATGAATCTTGTATTATTCCTCATGCGCAAATGCTTTCGATGATACCGTCCGCATCGAACTCCGATCCGATTTCCGCCATGATACCGAAGTGCATGTTCGGGGACATATAGTGCGCCCTTTCCGTATATAAGTATTTCCTACCTGGCATAAATCTCTCTTTCTCCTTATAATCGGTTTTACTGAAAAGACTAATGATCTGATCTTAACGCATCCCTGACCGCGGCTTTGATTACTATCGTAAGAAATGTCTTAAACAGCTTTTTCATTGTCTTTTTCTCCAAGATACATAACGATAGGCTCTATGTATTTGATATGAGAGGTATTTTTATAAGAACAACGGGGTCGATGCTCGGACGCCCGTTGTCAGGGCAGTATTTTTCCTCAACCAGGTCATAAATAAAAGACCAGTCTATTGCTTTATCGATAAGGCGCAACAGGTGGTCTTTCGGAACGAGATCATCCATGCAGAACATCTGGATCTGCTCTCTTTTCTTGTCGGTATTCTGTGTCATCATAATCCCAAACCCCTCACTGAAATGATATAAAAATTATACCATAAAAACACTAAGAAATCCAGTGTTTATGCGGGCTTGAAGCGATTTATCGTAAGAAAAATCAGGGGCTATGCCCCTGACTTTGTCTACAGTCTGAAAGGCGTGGCAAGCCACGCCTTTATATGTACGGTTAAAACTCAGATCAAAGCTGAGGTCCGGCTGCGACAAGAGCCTTTCCTGCTTCGTTCGTCTCGTACTTCTTGAAGTTCTTGATGAACCTTCCGGCAAGATCCTTTGCCTTCTCTTCCCATTCGGATGCATTCGCATATGTATCTCTCGGATCGAGTATCTGCGTGCTGACACCGGGAAGCTCTGTAGGTACTTCAAAGTTGAAGTACGGTATCTTCTTGGTGGGAGCCTTCTTGATATCGCCGTTAAGGATGGCGTCGATGATCCCTCTCGTGTCGGGGATGGAAATCCTCTTGCCTGTTCCGTTCCAGCCGGTATTTACAAGGTAAGCCTTTGCTCCGCACTTCTGCATCTTCTTGACAAGCTCCTCACCGTACTTGGTAGGATGAAGCTCAAGGAATGCCTGGCCGAAGCATGCCGAGAATGTAGGTGTGGGCTCGGTGATTCCGCGCTCAGTTCCCGCAAGCTTTGCCGTAAATCCTGAAAGGAAATAGTACTGTGTCTGTTCCGGTGTAAGGATTGAAACAGGAGGAAGTACTCCGAAAGCATCTGCCGAAAGGAATATAACGTTCTCTGCATCAGGACCTGATGAGATGCCGTTAACATTCTTGGCAATGTTCTTGATGTGCTCTATAGGATAAGAAACACGCGTATTCTCCGTTACCGACTTGTCGGCGAAATCGATCTTACCGGCATCATCAACCGAAACGTTCTCAAGAAGAGCATCTCTCTTGATGGCGCCATAGATGTCAGGCTCATTTTCCTTTGAAAGGTTGATGACCTTTGCATAGCATCCGCCCTCAAAGTTGAATACTCCGTTGTCGTCCCAGCCGTGCTCGTCATCACCGATGAGGAGTCTCTTGGGATCAGTTGAAAGTGTGGTCTTGCCCGTACCGGAAAGTCCGAAGAAGATAGCCGTGTGCTTTCCTTCCATATCGGTATTTGCCGAGCAGTGCATTGAAGCCATTCCGTCAAGAGGAAGGAAGTAGTTCATCATTGAGAACATACCCTTCTTCATCTCGCCGCCGTACCATGTGTTCAGGATGACCTGCTCACGGCTTGTTACATTGAATAAAACAGCGGTTTCGGAATTGAGGCCGAGTTCCTTATAGTTCTCAACCTTAGCCTTTGAAGCCGTGTATACTACAAAGTTGGGCTCAAAAGCAGCTTCCTCTTCAGCTGTGGGCTTGATGAACATGTTTCTTACGAAATGTGCCTGCCATGCAACTTCCATGATGAAACGGACAGACATTCTTGAATCCTTGTTTGCGCCGCAGAATGCGTCGACAACAAAGAGCCTCTTGTTTGAAAGCTCGTCTATCGCAAGTTTCTTACACTCATCCCATGCATGCTGTGTTGCGGGATGGTTGTCGTTGGGATATCCCTCGCTCGTCCACCATACGGTGTCATGAGACTTGGCATCATCAACGATGAATTTGTCTTTGGGAGAACGTCCCGTGTAGATACCGGTCATTACGTTAACGGCATCAAGCTCGGTAAGAACACCCTTGTCATAACCCGTCAGATCCTTCTTCATCTCTTCATCAAAGAGAAGCTCGTTCGAAGGGTTGTAGATGATCTCTGTAGTACCGGTGATACCGTACTTTGATAAATCAATGTTTGCCATAAATTTCACTCCTTTTCTTTATATGTATGAATATGAACATTTTTAACCGAAGTCGATTATAATACAAAATATGCTGTTTACGCAATATCAATATATTCTTTAAGCCACATCCGGTCACTTTCGTCCAGATGCGGTGAAACCGTCTCCCAGATAAGATGGTGATATCCCTTAAGGAACGATATCTCTTTTTCGCTCATCATCGAAAGATCGACCGCGGAGGAGTCAAACGGAACGAGCGTCAGTGCTTCGAAACGGCACATCGGATGTCCGTCTATGGGCTTATCGGGAACCGTAAGCAAAAGATTTTCAAGCCGGACCCCGAAACTTCCTTCAATGTATACTCCGGGCTCATTGCTTACAACGACGCCGGGCCTTATTGTTATCTCCCTCTCCTGGGTGCGCCGCCCGATCCTCGCCTCCGATTCATGCACAGACAGATTGCAGCCTACTCCGTGCCCTATCCCGTGTCCGCAGTAATATCCGTTTTCCCAGAGGCTCTGTTCGGCGATCGCATCAAGAAGAGTGCCCTCACATCCTGCAGGGAATACCATGTTCATAAGACGGAGATTTCCGATGAGGACAGCCGTATAACCTCTCTTCTCTTCATCGGTCAGCGGCCCTAACGGTATCGTTCTCGTAATGTCCGTCGTTCCTTCATACTGATACTGCCCACCCGAATCGACGAGGAGAAAACCCTTAGGCTCAAGCTTTTTGGAAGTCTCTTTTCTGACTCCGTAATGTACTATGGCGGCATTGTCACCGTATGCGCATATCGTCTCGAAGGATAGCGATGAGCATCCTCCATGAAGCCTCATATCATCAAGCATTGCTCCGGCCGAATATTCATCGGGAAGATCATTTTCAGCCGCCAGCTCTTTGATCCGTCTTAAGAACTTGATCATCGTGACGGCATCTTTTATGTGGGAAGACTTCATTCCTTCGGTCTCGGCCCCGTTCTTTACCGCTTTCCTGATAAGAACGGTATCATCACATTCCCTGTAGATGCCCTCCTCATCAAAGTTCTTAATGACCCTGCAGCTGTTCGTGAACGGATCCGCGAGCACGATGTCGGTTGCCGTATCCCGAAGGCTCTCGTAGAACGTCGAATATTCCGATGTCCTGGCCCCTTGTTCCTCAAGGTTTTCGGAAGCCTCTTTGGAAAGCTTTCTGCGCGCGATATAAAGCGTTGCCTCATATTCCGTGATGGCCGCATACGAATAAGCCACGGGTACGTAGTCTATATCACGGCCGCGCAGATTAAAGAGCCACATGATCGAAGTAAGGTCGGACATGATATATGTATAACTTTCGTCATTTACATACCTTTTTCGTACAGTCTCCCTAAGCTTTGCAAGCTTTTCCGAGACGGAGACGCCTGCTTTATCGACGGGAACGCAGCTTATGCCCTCAAACACCCTTTTCGGCATATCAGCGGATGATATCAGAATGTCATGTCCGTCGATCACGCTGACGCTTTTGGGAAGCCGCCCGGCAAGGCTTGTGTATTTTTCATATGAGGCCGTCATAAAGTCAAATGCGACCGTCATGCCGTCCCATATATGGTCGCATATATAGTCTTCAAATGACGCTACACCCGGAAGGCCGTATTTCATAAGAGAGATGCCGGTCCCCGAAAGCTGCCTTTCGGCCTGGATATGGTATCTCATGTCCGTCCAGAGGAATGCCTCATCGGCACTTACGACAAGCGTCCCGGCAGATCCGGTGAAGCCCGATATGACGGCCCTGTATCTGTCACAGTCACCTGTGTATTCCGACAGATGCGCATCCTTTGAGAACACGATAAAATAATCGATGCCGGCATCTGCCATAAGGCTTCTCAACTTATTCAGCATATATGTCTCCGACCACGGAGCTGGCACCTACCCTGTCGCATCCGCATTCAATATACTTCTTTGCATCTTCGGCGGTCTTGATCCCTCCTGCTGCCTTGATCTTCACATCAGGTCCTATCTCCTTTTTGAACAGTTCGATATCCTCGATGGTCGCGCCTTTATCCCCGAATCCGGTTGAGGTCTTGATATAGTCCGCTCCGGCATTCGTGACACATCTGCAGACGGCCTTCTTCTCTTCCTCGGTCAGATAGCATGTCTCGATTATGACTTTAAGGATCTTTCCTTCCGAAGCTTTACGCAGCTGTCTGATCTCATCCTCTACGAAATCATAGTTTTCGTTCTTGACCTCACAGATGTTGATGACCATGTCAATCTCTGACGCGCCAAGGCGGATCGACTCCTGCGTATCCTTTATCTTGGCAGCGGTAGTCTCGTATCCGAGAGGAAAGCCAACAACGGTACAGATGTTTAGAGTCGGGAAGTTTTTATGAATGCGTTCGATATAGCACGGCGGAACGCACACCGAAGCGGTCCCATACTTCACCGCCTCGCTGCATAGTTTTTCGATCTGTTCCCATGTAGCGAAAGGCTTGAGAAGCGTGTGGTCTATGTGCGACAGAATTTCTTTGTTATCCATATATGATCCTCCTTTATGATATGCCATACAATGCAGGCCATTAACAATATTTTAACCACAATCTTATTTGAAGTACAGAGGTTTTATGGTAAAATCATCTAAGGGGAAATTTCTTTTATACGGAGGTTATGTAATGAACACGGATGTCAAGATTCTTGTCTGTGATGACTCTATACTCGCGAGAAAAAGCCTTTCCACTGCTCTTTCCGGCTTTGGATATACCGATATAAACGAAGTAGGCAACGGTGAGGATGCGGTCAGTTTCTGCAGGGAGCACAAACCCGGACTCATCTTTCTTGATATTGTCATGCCGGTAAAGGATGGCGTTACCGCCACAAGCGAGATCATGGCTATCGAACCGGACGCAAAGATCATCATAGTCTCTTCCGTCGGCACTCAGACACACATCAAAGAAGCCATCAAGGCCGGGGCAAAAGATTTTATCCAGAAGCCGCTTGACGAGGAACTTTTAAAACAGATATTGGAGAACATAGATGGATAACAAAGGCTCATACACCAAGATACTCGAATCATCCAACATAAGCTCGGTCAGGGGAATGTCGGATTTTGTCAGGACATATATAGAGAAGCTCGTTTATGATATCAGCATGTATGTGGATCCTGATTTTACGCTCGGAAAGATTGAGATACTGAACGGCTACACGGGCAGATGCGAACTGTCTCAGGCGATAATCGGGGTGCCCAGCGCATATTCCTGCATCGAAGGCAGAGAATCTGTTCTTGCTCAGTTCGCCAGGAACTATTCGCATCTTGAGATAGGATCTTTTGACGTTCTCGCAAGGGAGGCGGTGCTTGATTTTCTCAACCTGCACAACGGACTGTTCGTGGTGCTTCTCAGCAAGAACAACATATGCGAACTGTCACTTGATGCTCCCAAGAGGAACGGAAATTTCACAATCGATATGTCTTTGTATAGCTCCATTACGGTCATCCCGGTCACATTCCCTTACGGTACGGTGAAGTTCTTCCTCTGTGAGAACAGATGACAGACCGGGGCTTACTTTCCCGCGAGCAGATCTTTGACCACGGATTCCATTTCAGGTGCTTCACACACAAGGCTGTGAAGCACTTTTGCATCTCTTATTGAAGATACCGCGTCAGGAACCGGAACTGAAGATAATTCACTCAATGAATCGGCCATCCCAAAATCATCATCCGAAATAAGTGATGCATCCAATGCCGAAAGAACACTTTTTGTAAATTTATAAGGACTCGCAGTTGATACGATGACCGAAGGGGTCTTATCTTTTGTCCTCTCAGCGTATTTACTGTATACTCCGGCAGCTACGGCGGTATGAGTGTCGATCAGATATCCGTCACTTTCAAATATCCTCTTAATGGTCTGCCCGGTCTCTTCTTCCGTGCAGTATCCCCCGGTAAACTTTGAAAGTCCCCTCTTCATCTCATCATCGATCTCATACTTTCCGCCTTCGGAAAGAGCGCGCATCAAAGCCGCACATTTTATTCCGTCAGAGCCGCAGATGTCATATATAAGCCTTTCAAGATTGCTTGATATCAGGATATCCATGGAAGGTGATGACGTGAGAATGAAATCCCTGTTCCTGTCATATACCCCGTCGGCAAAAAAATCAAACAGGACTTTGTTCTCGTTCGATGCACAGATGAGCCTGTTTACCGGTATACCCATAAGTGATGCATAATAACCCGCAAGAATGTTTCCGAAGTTTCCCGTCGGTACGGTGAAGTTCACCGGGTCCCCGGCTTTTACGGCTCCATTCCTGACAAGCCTTGAGTATGCATATACATAATATACTATCTGAGGAACGAGACGTCCTATATTGATGGAATTCGCGGATGAGAACTGCATCCCGCAAGAATCTGCCCACGCGGCAAGTTCAGGGTCGGAAAACAGTTTCTTGACACCCGTCTGGCAGTCATCAAAGTTCCCGTCGACTCCAACGACATAAGTATTGCTGCCCTTCTGGGTCACCATCTGTTTCTTTTGGATGGGACTCACGCCGTCCTTCGGATAGAAAACTATGATCTTTGTGCCGGGAACATCCGCAAAGCCCGCAAGTGCGGCTTTTCCGGTATCACCGCTTGTTGCCGTGAGGATGACGATCTCGTTCTTAACATTATTCTTTGCCGCAGCAACAGTAAGAAGATGCGGAAGTATCGAGAGCGCCATGTCCTTGAACGCTATCGTGGGTCCATGGTAAAGTTCAAGAAAATATGCCCCGTCGGCCTCAGCCAGCTTCACTTTTTCTGGCACATCAAACTTATCATCATATGCCCTTTCTATGCAGGCCTTGAGTTCTTCTTCCGTAAAGTCCGTAAGATACAGCTTCATTATCTCGTATGCCGTCATCGCATAATCCATTTCGGCATATTCTTCCAAAGTGTGGTCGAGCGCCGGGATCGAATCCGGCACAAACAGTCCGCCGTCATCAGCAAGGCCGCGGATGATGGCAGCGGAAGCGCTGTATGCTTTATCGTTTCCTCTGGTGCTTATATATTTCATTTACTGCTGCTCCTTCTGGGAATTTTCACTGCTCTCCTTGGCATCCTTCATCTCACGGAGCTTCTTGCCGCAGATCACTGCAGCGACAATGACTGCCATCGATATGATGACGAGTATAAGGTACGATAAGAAAGTATTGAAAAAAGCTATCATTTTGATCCCTCCGAAAAATCTTTATCGTAATACCACACAATATAACATCAACCGGGCGTATCGTCCAGAAGCTCTTCGGAAAGAGCCGCCTCAACTGCCATTTTATCACATCTTTCGTTGTCGGGGTTGTCCGCATGTCCCTTAACCCATGTAAAAGTGACATTATGCGGAGCCATGGCGTTAAGTAGCCTTTTCCAAAGGTCAACGTTCATTACAGGTTTTTTGTCTGCCTTTCTCCAGCCGTTCTTTGTCCAGTTATCTATCCAATTTTTGTTAAATGCATCGGTCACGTACCTGCTGTCAGATACGATCTCGACGTCACACGGCCTGTTCAGGCTTTCAAGCCCGGTAATGACACCCATCAGTTCCATCCGGTTGTTCGTAGTTTTTTTATATCCGGCACTTCTTTCGCTCTCATGGACGTTCCCCTTTGGATCTACATACCGTAGTATGACACCGTATCCTCCCGGACCGTCGGGATTGCCTCTTGCACTGCCGTCCGTATATATCGTGACTTTCATCTATGACCACTTCCCCGTAGAATTATATCTGCCGACAAGTTCATCTGCCCCGTCCACGATCTTTCTGTCAAATCCCATCATGGACAGAAGCCTTATGGCATTAGTCCTGTCGGAAATGCCCTTCTTTATGGTGAACGGAAACGTGACGTTGTCACCTACGATCTCCTCCGTAAAGCAGTAAAGATCCATCCGGTCTTTTAGAAGATAAGTAAGCTCAAGATCATGTGTCGCGGCAAAACACAGAACATTCGGAACGCAGAGCGATTCAAGTATCTTTGAGCTTGCCGCTATCCTTTCCGTTGTATTCGTACCGCGGAGCACCTCATCTATTATGCACAGTATCTTTCCGTCAGATGCGGCATCGCATATGCGCTTTATCGATCTTGCCTCGACAACGTAGTAACTCTCTCTGCCTATTATATCGTCATTGATCGCCATCGACGTATAAAGCTTTTCTGCCCCCGCTATAAAATACGAGGCGAAAGCGATCCCAAGGCTTCTGGCAAAGAGGGTGTTCAGCCCGACTGCCTTCAGGAACGTCGATTTTCCCGATGCATTTGAACCGGTGACGAGAACACCGCCGGCCGTCTCGATGTCATTGCATACAGGATCGGAAACAAGCGGATGATAAAGCCCTGTGGCTGAAAGAGTGTTATCGTCGGACAGCGCGGCCCTGCAGAACGGCCGTTCGTTCAGATATGAAGCTATAGCCAGTACCGCATCCAATCTCCCGACATCTTCATAAAGCGCCTGAATGTCCTCATAATGCTTTACAACAGATGAAAGCCTTAATTTAAAGACTATAAGATCTATATGAGTGATCATCCTTACATAGTCAAAGATCAGCGAAAGGGGATCCGATACGGTCCGGTCTTTGTAGGGGATCAGGAAATTTCCTTTCTTCAGTCTGAACAGGCCTGAATATGCTGAAAGATCAGAGCATCCCTCATGCGCCAGTTCTTCGGCGCACCCTATAAGCCTGAGGCTTAAGGCCAGTCCCTTCAGACTGCCTTCCATATGTCTTCTTCCAGAGAAGTAAGTGTACACGCATACTCCGAGGAGGATGAGCGCAAGCGCCGAACCCGGAAGGGGAGCCGCAGGGATCATTACGATCGCCAGGACAAGAGCTGCAAACGGAAGGATATCATATATGATGCTCTTCTGCCCCGAATCCGTAAGTTCGCTTATCAGCCTGAACTCATCCGTACCGCTCCGATGTCCGTAACCGTCAAGGATATGCAGAAGCCTTACGGCCTTATCCTTATCCGCAAGATATGATTCTACGCTCTCATATATCGCTTCTCCCTCGCTCTTATCATGAGGCATCGTCAGGAAGCGGCAGTACAGATAGTCAGAACCCGGGGATGTCAGGCATCTGTTCATCCGTGAGTATATGTCTTTGAGCGACAGATCGTTTGCGGTGATCCCGTCCAGGTAAAAATCTTCCGGCCTGATGCTTTTTTTATGCTCAAAGAGCATTGGAGCGGCATCGAATGCGTCCGTATCATGAAGGCCGTCATCCTTTCTGCCGAATGTTTCCCTTATATGCTCTCTTCTTGATAAGAGCTTTCTTCTTTCATGAAATGCCGAAGATGCTATGAGCGCAAGGACAAGAAGCGCTATAAGGATCCAGAAAATGACTGTTCCCATCCGTTATTCCCTGTATTTCGCCATTATGCTGTTGGCACTGTCATATATCTTCTCGGCATCCTGTCCGATAAAAACTCCGTCCTCGTAAAGGATCGATCCGGCGCACATCGTCATCTTGACATTTGCGCGGCTTCCGGAATAAACAATGTTGTCAGCTATATTGTTGATCGGCTGCATATTGGGCTGATGCATGTCTATCATGATGATATCCGCCTTCTTTCCAGGAGCCAGGACATCACAGTCGTTAAGGCCCATGCATCTGCTGCCGTTCACGGTCGCCATCTTCAGCACCTCTGAAGGTACCGCTGCCGCAGCATCCATGTCATGAAGTTTGGCAAGTCCGGTTACAAGGAACATTTCCCTGAACATGTCAAGGCTGTTGTTTGAGGAAGGACCGTCTGTACCTATGGCAACATTTATCCCTTCCTTCAGGTATCTTGTCACCGGAGCGATCCCGCTTGCAAGCTTTGTGTTCGAACCCGGATTTGTGACAACGGTCAGATCGTGAGCCTTGAATATCTCAATATCCTCATCATCAAGATATACGCAGTGGTATCCCCCTCCTCCGTATCTGAACATGTCAAGGCTCTCAAAAAGCTGAGTCGGCGACATATTGTGGCGCTCCCAACACTCCCTGACTTCCTTTTCCGTCTCCGAGTTATGCGTGAAGACCGGAGATTTATATTCGGCCGCGATGGCGCTCAGCTCGGCAAGCAGCTCTTTTGTGCACGTATACTCGGCATGAAATCCGATGAAATAGCTTGAAAATCCGTCGTTTTTATTCAGACGCTCATATCTTTTTCCTACTTCGTCTATATTGGGCCCGAACTTGTTGATGTCGCAGCATCCGACATAACGGATCCCCATTTCCCTGCAGGCAGATGCCGTCTCATCCGGGTATGAATACATATCAAAAACCGCAGTGACGCCGCCCGCGAGATATTCAAGAACGGCCAGCTTTGTGAATTCATATATATCTTTTGCCTCAAGTTTTGCCTCGAGAGGAAATATCTTTGTTGATAGCCACTCCCAAAGCGGCATGTCATCCGCATATGAACGCATTCCGGTCATTGCCGAATGTGTATGCGCATCCTTGAAGCTCGGCATGAGCACATTCCTTCCGCAGTCCCGGACCACATCGAATTGTGGGCCGGAAGCCTCTATATCCGGCACATCACTTCCGGCATATGTGATCGTATCACCGTCGATCCATATCTCTCCTTCCGTAACCTCCGTGCCGTTATCCATGGTAAGGAGCCTTGCATTATAAAGTCTTGTTTTCATATTGTTCCTCCGATTTCTGTCATTTCAGATTGTCCGGCCCGAAACTCTCGGGCAGGATCGCTGAAAGTGTATATTCCCTGCTGTCTGTAAGCGATCTGGCCACAATGACCGTAAAGGCATCGGGATCTGAAAATTCCCGAAGCACCTGACGGCATATTCCGCACGGCATTGCGTATCCGCCAAGAAGATCCGTCTCCGATGCGTCTCCGCCGACCACGGCTATCGCCGAAAATGATCTTTTCCCAGATGAGACCGCCGAGCATACGGCAGACCTTTCCGCACAGATAGTGGCTCCGTAAGAGGCATTTTCAATGTTTGCCCCCTTTACGACCGATCCGTCATCACATAACAGTGCCGCGCCCACCTTGAAGTTCGAATAAGGCGCATATGCATTTTTTCTGGCTTCGAAAGCCGCTTTTATAAGTCCGTTCCTGTCCATAGCATTCATTCTCAGTATTCTATAAATGTCACTTCAGTGTTCACAAGCGTCAGCTCTTCACATGTCCCTATATCGGTCCGGTTATACGGAACTATCATACCGTCAACCAGATGTGAATAGATCGCTTCATAGCTTTCTTCGTCAAACTTCTCAAACCTCGAGGTCTCCATCGGGAGGCAGACGCCGTTTGTCTTGGCTGTTACACATGTTTCGGTGCCTCCGGCAAAAGTCCCTTCAAAGAACGATCTCACATCATTATACACCGACGACCTTATGTCCTTCATCGCGGATGTTATAACGGTCTCCGATTCACCGGACTGGTCGATATCAACGCCGATCACCTTTCCGTTATGATTTTCGGCGGCGCGCATTACCGATTTGCCTATAGCCCCACCGCATGCGAAGATCACCTTCGTATCATCCTCATACCAGGCGGAGGCCAGGTCCTCTATACCCCCCTCGTCGGAGAAGGTGTTCGTATACGTATACCTGATATGGACTTTCACGCCCATCTCTATTGCTGCATAGTCGGCCCCCTGAACGAAGCCGTATCCGTATCTTATGACCGGATCTATCGGTATCCCTCCGACAAAACCGAGTCCTTTGTAGCCGTCACGGACGGCTGCATATCCGGCAAGAAATCCTGCCTGTTCTTCGGCAAATGTAATCGAGGAAACGTTTTCGGCTATCTCAGGCTCATCACTTTCCTCACTGTGCGGAAGTCCGTCAACAAGGATGAAGCTCGCTTTCTTATATTTCTTCATTGCATTGTAAACAGGCACCTCGAGCATGCTTCCGGGACAGACGAAAAGCCGGGCACCGTTTCCGACTCCACGTTTGAACTGTGCCATGATGCTGTCGGTATCCGTATCCTCGGGATGATAGTATTCATATGCAAGCCCGGCCTCCTCGGCATACTGCTTCATCCCTTCCCATGCAAGCTGGTTGAAGGAATTGTCATCTATGGTACCGTAATCCGTGATCAGCACGATGTCGACAGGCTTGTCATCTGCGGTCTTTTTACTGCAGCCTGACAGTCCGGATGCCAATACGGAGGCAAGGACTGCAAATATGATGATGTTTTTCTTAATTCTGTGCAATATTATAATGCTCCGATCCTGATAATGCTTTCACGTACTATCTGTTTAAAAAGCGGTGCCGCCTTGGCCGCGGCTTCCTGGACCTCATCATGGGTCAGGGGCGTTTCCTGTATGCCGGCCGCAAGATTGCAGACGCATGAGATGGCGCATACTTTCATCCCCATATGGTTAGCCGCTATCGCTTCAACAACGGTACTCATGCCTACAGCATCCACACCGAGCTTGCCGAGCATCCTTATCTCTGCGGGGCTCTCAAAAGAAGGGCCGGTAAGCTGTGCATATACTCCTGACTGCATCTCGATCCCGTAGTCATCGGCGACCGAAAGGATTATATCACAGAGTATCGGATCATAAACCGACGACATGTCCGGGAAACGTGTCCCGATCTCATCAATGTTGGGCCCGATCAGCGGATTGGGGGCAAACAGCGAAATATGGTCTGTAAGCATCATAAAATCACCGGCCTTAAAATCGCGGTTGATGCCGCCCGAGGCATTCGTGAGGAACAGATATTTTGCACCCAGAAGTCCCATCAGCCTTGCCGGAAGGACAACATCGGTTATCGGATAGCCTTCATAATAATGTACCCTTCCCTGCATGCAGACAACAGGCACGCCTTCAATATACCCGAATACGAACTGGCCCGCATGTCCGGGCACGGTTGAGATCGGAAATCCTTCGATCTCGTTATACGGTATCCTTGCAGTGACCTCGATCTCATCGGCGAATTTTCCGAGTCCCGAACCGAGCACGAGTGCGACCTTCGGTTCAAAATCAGTCTTTCTCCTTACACTTTCGTAGCAGCTCATAAGCTTTTCATATACCGGGTTCATTTCTCCTCCTTTTCAGATCTGTCAACAGTTCCTTTGCTTTATGATAGTCAAATACGTCAAGGGCGCTCTTTACATCCCTGAATGTCCTGTTGGCATCCTCTCCGTAATTGACGATTATACATTTGCCGATCATTTCCTCTGTGGCCTTTATGCTGAAGGCAGTCAGGTCTTCAATAAGCTCATCTATCATTGTATCATCGATTTCAACCTCTTCGCCCTCCGGTCCGGCCGTCTCACCCGTCTCAAACCATCCGTTGCCCTCAAGGTATTCCCTGATGATGCCGAGGACATCCGCAAAAGCTTCCAGGACGCTTTTAGTATGACTTTCGATAAACTCGATATTTTCGGCCTTTCCGGCAAACTCAAGTTCGCGGAAAAGATCGGACATGCCGCCTGCCCCTATGGCTGCGCTGCTCGATTTAAGGGCATGGACTTCTATGATATAGTTTCTGTAATCCTTCTTTTCAAGGAGTTCCGAAACAAGCCGGATCTTGTCGAGCCCTTCCCGATAATATGAGTTTATGACAGAGGCAAACGCTTCGCTCATTCCCCCGACGTTTTTCAGGCCGGTCTCGTAATCGATATTCTTCGGATCCTTCCCGGCACTTTTCTCTTCTTTCTCCTCTTTGCCCGGAAGCTCATATGATACGGTGCTCTCCGCAAGCTCCGGCGGCATATATTTTCTGAGCATCCTTTCAAGATAAAATCTCCTGACCGGTTTTGCGAGATAATCCTGAAATCCCTCGGCAATGAGCTTCCTTGATACTTCCGGGCCGAAATCCGCGGTTGCACACAGTATCGGGACCATCGCATTCGCGTTTTCAAGCTTTCTGATAAGTCCAAGAAGCTCGATCCCATCCATTTCAGGCATTTTCTGATCGAGTATGATCATATCGAACTCTTCCCTCCGAAGCACCTCGAGAGCTTCGGCACCGCTCTTGCACTTGGTCACATTGACCGAAAAGGTGTTGAGCATCCCTTCGAGGACTTTCAGGTTGACGATCGAATCATCCACGACTATTATACGGCCTTCGGGATACGTAACGGTCTCTTTCTTCTGAGCTACCTTATAAAATGCCTCATTCCATTCATTGTTAAGCGAGTCCGATATGTTAATGGATGTCAGAGGACGTCTTATTATCTTGCAGCTGTCAAAATCGCTGTATACGCTGCCGGCTTCGGTTATGATGAACACGTCATCACCTATCTGTGCCGATTTCAGCGTATCTTTCAGGATCGGATAGTAAACATCATCAATGAATATATGAGTATACTTCCTGTTTTCTACTGCCTGCCTGAAGGCGTTCGGTCCGTTCACGAAATTGGGATACAGCTGGAACTCGCCCAGGATATCCGTCCATATTTCCTGATCTTCCGGCCTCTTGGTATATATCAGGATGTTGTATTCCTTAATGGGACTGACGCGGACTATGGGCGTGTCTTCGATGATATAGTTTATGAGTTCGAAATGGACGGACATTCCGACACCCTCAACGCTCTTTATTGAAAGCGTGCCGCCCATCAGTTCGAGTATCTCCTTGCATATCGACAGTTCGAGCCCCATGCCCTTATAATCGCTCTTCTGTCTGCTGTCATATTTCGTGTAGGCCGAAAGCATCGCATCTATCTCTCGCTCGGACAGCCCGAACCCTGATGCGGCAATGTTGCACGAGAGCATGACGGTGTTGGTGTTGAGGTCAACAGTGCCGGAAACATCGAGTGTCATCCGGCTCTGGGACATCCTGCGCACCGCCGAGAAGAGTAGGTACATGAACACCTGCTTGATCCTCAGCATATCCCCGAACAGAGTTTTCGGTATGTTCGGATCGATCTTGGCATAAAACTCGGTATTATCTGATGCATACTCGTTGCTCACCGAATGTATGATATCGGTGATGAGCTCGCCGAAATCGTATTTTACGGGATAGAGTTCCATCTTATTTGAATCGAGCTTGGAAAATTCGAGTATGTTGTTTATGATCTGAAGCAGCTGATTGGATGAAAGCTTGATGTTCTCAGCAAGCTCCCTTGATTCCGGGTCTAGGTCCTCCCTGAGTATCAGCTCGTTCATTCCTATGATGGCATTCATCGGTGTGCGGATCTCATGTGTAACATTTGCAAGGAACCGCGTCTTATTGAGCCTTGAAGATTCGATTATCCGGCTGCTTTCATTCAGCTGGTTTCTCGTCCTCTCATAGTTCACGGTCTGGTAGATTATGATAAAGACCGGCGCAAACGCCGCCCCGACAAAGCTTTCGGGAATGCCGAAATACTCGGGAAAGCTTTCGGAATATGACAGGAACTCGGAAAACCCGAGCATCGGAAGCGCCAAAATGATGCTGTACCATATAAGTTCAAATCCGAACAGTACATACACAACCCTCTCCTTTATCAGGAAGAAGGTAAACACGATACCGAGCGGGAAGAACAAAAGCGCGCCGTTTAACAGATTACCCGTAAGATAAAACAAAAGCGGAAATATGAAGAAATTGCATGTGATCACATAAATGTACTTGAACAGAGCCACCTCATCAAATCTTATGAGAAGATACAGCATCAGAACGTAAAAAGCCAGAAGCGCAACGGAAATAAAGCGGCAGGAGCGGCTGACCGGAGTCATGAGAAACACTGCCGAATATATAGTGTTCACGATGATGCTGTACATGATCACGAGATAAAGGCTCTTGGCGTCCATCGTGATCTCATCGCTTCGCAGGAAGCTTATGAAATTTGACAGAAAAGGTACTCTCTTCTTCATAATAGGTCTGTATGGCTCTTCGCAACTATAAGGTCCCTCCGCAGATATTTGCGGAGCATCTTCTCCATCTTGTCTATTGAAATAGGCTTGGCAAGGAAATCTTCAAAACCGGCCTCAAGGAACATCTCCCTTGCGCCGCTTACGACATTGGCCGTAAGGGCGACAACCGGCATGGATACATATTTGGAGCCGGGGATCTTGCGGATGTTCTCAAGCGTGTCTATACCGTTCATCTCCGGCATCATATAGTCGAGAAATACAAGGTCGGCTTCATGATCCGACAAAACCCTGAGCGCATCCTTTCCGGACATGGCGGTAAGAACCGTAGCGCCGTATTTTTCAAGGATCGCCCTTGCGACATTGAGGTTGGTATAATTGTCATCAACAACAAGGATGGTCGCACGCGGGCACTCAAATCCGCCTTTACGCGATATTTCCCTGACATATGTGTTCGTCTCGTTTTTCAGAAGTGCCGCGATATTGAGTATATGTATCGGCCTCGTAAGTATCGTTGTGGCATCGGCTATCCGTACGCTGTCATCAATGTTAAGGAATACCACGATGTCCTCTTCTATAAGCCTGTTCCTGAATATGCTGTCATATTCTTCGCTGTTTTCATTTGCAACAAGAACATGTGTGTATCTGTTGACGTTTATCAGCCTTTCCATATCCTGTTTCGTTCTGGCATAATCGGCCTCGACATCCAGAGCCTCCAGTATCTTCCTGACATGGGCGAGGCTTTCACTGTCTTTCTCATATACGAGAAGCTTATAAAGATGCGGATCAGGAAGATATGCAACGGTATCCATCGATGTGAAGCGCTGCGGCACCCTGAAGGTGAACACGGAACCGGACATGTATTCACTCTGGACTGATATCTCTCCGTTCATCTCCTTAAGTATCTCGGCACATATGGAAAGTCCCATCCCAGCTCCCTCAGGGCTCAGTCCTTCATCATCCGGATCGCTGCTCCTTTTACTGAACAGGTCCTTTATGTTTTCCTTTTTGATGCCTATTCCGGTATCCTCGATGTCCACGATGAGTTCGATCATGTCACTAGATGAAAAACGATAGTCAACTCTCATTATGATCTTTCCGGAACGGGTGAATTTAACGGCATTGTTCAGTATATTCACAAAAAGCTGCCTAATCTTCGAGGAGTCCCCATACAGGAACCGGGGAATGTTCCGGTTGATGTCAACATAGAAAGACAGGTTGCTTTCGGTGAGCCTGACGGTCATCATGTTGATGACTTCGTTCAGGATATCTGAAAGATCATATGTTGAAGCAAACAGCTCGACGCTGCCGTTTTCCGACCGGCTCAGATCCATCAGCTCATCGGTTATCGACAGGAGCGCATTACATGAATTCAGGATATTATATACACTGTCTGATACGTGCTCACTGACCTCCTGGTCAAGAAGCAGGTCAACGGTCCCGACTATCGCGTTCATGGGGGTACGTATCTCATGCGACATATTGATCAGGAACATGTCCTTTGCAATGTAAGCATCCATTGCCTCGACTTTCTTCTCTTCAGCCTCCTCCTGCATCTTCTGATGGAACATGAACCGGAATCTGACCGCGGCACCCGCACATACACCGACTGCCACCTCGGCGATCAGGGCGGCGGTATATGAGATCACGATATCCCTCCGCATGGGAGATTCCAGACCCGTTGTCATTCTGTTTCTCATGAAGACAAGAAATGCGGTGAAAAATGCGGTTTCAGCACTGCCGAGAATGACCGCAGTCTTCGCGTCGATCATTATTATCGAATAAAGGATGCCGAAAAGAAAATAGACGGGAATGACACTTATATTCCTGTTGAACAAGCGGTAGATCTCAGGCATGTATACAAAGTTGAAGAAAAGAGACATGAAAATGACGCACTGTTTGAACCTTTGGGTCCTGTTCGCCTCCGCCATGGTCAGAACGAACATCACACAAGTCCCGAAGGAAAGATATATCGCCTTCGGGTCCTCGATAAATAAGCCTATGATGCAGGTGATGATAAGCATGCCGATGATGCAGATGCTGTGTATCACATTGAAGACATAGACTTCCTCATTATTCTCTTTGCGGTATAAAGCTCTGAGATTATTTATCATCTTACATCAAAACGGATCCCGTTGATATGTTTTTCAATATTGATGAATTCATCAACAAGTTCCGGATCATAATGGGTACCGCTCCAGAATCTTATCCTGTTGATCGCTTCTGTATGAGTCAGGGGATCGGATCCGTCATTAGTAGTCCTGAAATTATCGTAGCTGTTGACTATCGACAGTATCCTTGCCTCGAGCGGAATGTTCGTTGTCATTAGCTTATCGGGATATCCTTTTCCGTCCCATCTTTCATGATGATACCTGCACATGTTATATGCATATTTGAGGAAACGGTTATCGGATACAACATCTATAACCCTTTTTATCGCCTCAGAACCAAGCACGGTATGGGCATGATTGAACTCCTTCTCCTGAATGCTGAGATCTCCCATGTCGGCAAGATACCTGTCGGCCAGACAGATCTTGCCTATATCGTGAATCCTCGATGCAAATCTCAGTATCTCCGCATCCGTCTCTTCAAGCTTGAACTGATGCGTTGAGATCAGTGCGTCAAGAAAAACCGACATGTATCTTTCAACACGTATGCAGTGTTCTGAAATGATATACGACCTGTTGCCCATAAGGGACGTGAACATCTCTACTATCGCATACTCGAGTTCGACGATATTGTGTATCTTTTCGGAAAGTCCCTTGTGCAGCTGGTCAATGACTTTCTCGTTATGCTTCTGTTCCTGCACCGCCCTGACATGGATGTCGATGCGCTTCCGAAGGAGCGTCGCGGTAAAAGGCTTCCTGATATAATCGATGGCGCCTAACGAATATCCCTCTATCTCGGTTGTAAGGTCTTCCTGCGCGGTAAGGAATACTACAGGTATGTTTGCGAGCTTTTCAACATTCTTCATCTGTGATATGACGTAAAATCCGTTGATCTCAGGCATATCGACATCAAGGAGCACAACGTCCGGCGGCTCAGGCATTTCCTGAAGGAATTCAAGGGCGATCTTTCCGGATGAAACGGGTATGATCTCATAAAGGTCCTCGAGGGCCTTCTTGGCCATTATCAGATTGGTCATGTTGTCATCGACGATCATTACTTTGAACATAATCTACCTCATAAACTATCTGGTCATCATCAGATATTTCATTCCCTCTTTGAGGCCTTCAACGGTAAGCCTGTACATGGCAAAAGTATTCTTCACGGCGGTCTCCGCCTCGCGCCACGGCGCCGACCCCGGTGCCATCTTGGGATTGAGCCAGATGATCCGCTTGAAGTGCTTCTTGAGCCGCAGCAGCCACTCCATCCCCGAGTAGCCGTCATTAGGGCCCCTGTAGTTTCCCGTAAGGGAATAGAGCTCTTCAGGTGCCATCGCGGCATCACCTACTATGATCACTTTATATTCACCGTTTAAGTTCTTCAGGAGCCATTCGGTCTCGATCCAGTCTCCGTATTCACATTCGGGTGTGTTGTAAACATGTGAATATATGCAGTTATGGAAAAAATACGTTTTGATATCCTTAAAATGGTTTGAGCGGTTTACCGAATGGAACAGCTCATTGAGCAGGTTCGTGTACGGTATCATAGTCCCGCCCGAATCCATGAGTAGCAGAAGCTTGACCGTATTCTTGCGCGGCCTGCACATCTCGATCTTCAGGTGTCCGCCGTTATTGCACGTGCTGTCAACCGTGGCATCTATGTCAAGTTCGGATTTTTCAATATCAAGTCTCGTCGAAAACTGCCGAAGTGACCTTAAGGCCATCTGAAACTGCCTGTTATCAAGCACCCTGTCATTTCGAAAATCGCGGAACCGGCGTTCTCCGATCACCTGAAAGGCCGACTGATATCCCGTAGTGCCTCCGACCCTGACACCACCCAGGTGTCCGCCGAGGTTGCCGTATGAACTGTTTCCCGCGGTACCGACCCACTGGTTGCCGCCCTGATGCTCGCTGTCCTGTTCCTTCTGTCTCTCCCTGAACTTTGCAAGCACCTCTTCATTGTCGACTATGGGGATCCCTTCTTCTTCCATCAGGGCTTTCTTCTTCTCAAGGTCTTCCTGAAAAGCCCTGTATTCCGGTTTTTCGAGCCATTTTCGCATCTGCTCGGAAATATCATCAAATTCGTGCTTTATACCTTTGAAGTATTCCTCGAATATCATGTCGTACTTGTCAAATTCATATTCATTCTTGACGAGTATCATGCGCGATACAAGGTAGAACTCCGTAAAATCCGCATGAATGAGCCCCTTGTCCATGGCCTCTATGAGAGAGAGCCACTCGGACAGTCCCACTTCCATTCCTTTTTCCCTTAAGAAATAAAAGAATCCGGTAAACATGCGTCATCCAATTCCCATATGTGAGACCACTTCAAGGTCTTCATCCTTTTTAACGACGGTTCCGATAAAAGGAAGCGCCGCCTTTATCCTGTCCGCACTTATGCCTCCGAGCTGAAGCGCATTGACCCAGTCAATGAGTTCTGAAGTGCTCGGCTTTTTCTTGATGGATTTTTCCTCCCTGATCTGGTAGAAGACATCCATTGCTTCACTGAGTATGTGCTCATCGACCTTTTCAAAATGCGTCCTTACTATCTCATCCATCAGATCCCTGTCCGGAAATGATATGTAATGGAATATGCATCTTCTGAGGAATGCGTCCGGAAGCTCCTTCTCCGCATTCGAGGTTATTATCACGACCGGCCGGTGCTTTGCCTTTATAGTCTCTTTCGTCTCATAAATGAAAAACTCCATCTGGTCAAGCTCCCAGAGAAGGTCGTTCGGGAACTCAAGATCGGCTTTGTCTATCTCGTCGATGAGAAGTACCACCTGCTCATCGCTCGAAAATGCCTCCCCAAGCTTTCCAAGCTTGATATATCTTGAAATGTCATCAACGCCCTCTTCCCCGAACTGGCCGTCATAGAGCCTCTGGATAGTGTCATACATATAAAGCCCGTCCTGGGCCTTGGTCGTGGACTTGATGTTCCAGGAGATGAGCGGCATTCCAAGAGATTCTGAGATCGCCTTTGCGAGCATCGTCTTGCCGGTTCCGGGTTCTCCCTTTATAAGAAGGGGTTTTGAAAGTGCCCTTGCAACGTTTACGGCGCTCATAAGCTCTTCCGATGCGATGTAGGTTCCGGTACTCTTAAATCCTCCGGCATTTATGTCCATGTCATGACTCCTTCCATGTCAGTCCGTAATACTCTTCCTTGCGCTCCCTGTTCATGAGGTCGCCTACTGCCGATCTTACGGTCGCTCCGTTAAAAAGTATCTCGTTGACTTTCTCTATTATGGGCACTTCCACATTGTATTTCCTTGCAAGTGCGAGAGCTGCCTTTGCCGAATAAACTCCCTCTACGACCATGCTGACCTTCTTCATGGCCGTTTCCATATCATCTCCCTGTCCCATCAGCATGCCGGCTTTTCTGTTCCTCGAATGCTTGCTGGCACATGTGACGACAAGGTCTCCTATTCCGGTAAGCCCGGCAAATGTTTCCGCCTTGCTTCCCATCTTGACCCCAAGTCTTGAGATTTCTGCGATACCTCTTGTAATCAGGGCGGCTTTGGTATTGTCACCATACCCCAGTCCGTCTGCCATCCCCGCTGCAAGAGCCACCACGTTTTTTAGTGCACCCCCGAGTTCTATCCCCAGCACATCAGGGCTTATATAAACCCTGAAATATCTGCTCATGAAAATATTCTGAACAAACTCGGCTGTTTCCTTCTTTTTTGCACCGACTACGCATGTAGTAGGTATCTTTTCTCCGACTTCTTCCGCATGTGAGGGACCGGACATCACAGCGACTTTGGCCTGAGGTATCTCCTGTTCAATTATTTCCGAAAGCGTCATCAGGGATTCTTCCTCGATGCCCTTCGCAACGTTTACTATGACCTGTTCTTTTTCGACGAGCGGACTCATCAGTGCCGCCGTGCTCCTCGTATATACCGACGGTACGGCCAGGACGATAAGGTCTTTTTTATGACAGGCCTGCTTCAGGTCGGTCGTAAAGACCATGTCATCGGGAAGCTTAACGCCGGGAAGCTTCTCTTTGTTTTCGTGATATGTGTTCAGCATATCGATCTCGCTTTCCGAGATAGACCAGATCGTGACCGAATGGCCGTTATCGGAAAGGACGGTTGACAGTGCGGTGCCCCAGCTTCCCGCACCGATCACACTGACATTCGCCATGCCACTTACCTCCTTTATTTGATATCGATCTCAGGCCTCGAACGCAGATATGTGCGGCGTTCATTGCCTGCAAGAAGACGTTTTATGTTTTCCTTGTGCCGGACCAGCATCATCACGGTAAGCAGGATGATCACCGTCAGGTATTCAATGTACAGGTTTCCCATTCCCGCCTCTGTCCATGAATAAAAATCCGTCTTCATGAACACGAACGAGCATACCACGATAGACAGATACAGAAGGATCGAGCCCAATGAAACATAATGCGTGGTCATGAAAACCGAAAAGAAAACCACTATCCCGACAATAGTCATAACAGGCGACAGGCCGAACAGGATGAATCCGGCGGTCGCGGCGATGCCTTTTCCGCCACGGAATCCCATATAGAACGGAAAATTATGTCCGAGGATCACCCCGGCAGACGCATACAGAAATAAAAGGCTTATGATATCACCGTGCGAGCTCCTGTACATGATGCTCGTGATCAGTATCGCAAGGCCGCATTTAAGCGCATCTCCGAGGAGCACGATGAGGGCATACTTCAGGCCCATCGTGCGGAGGATGTTTGTCGTACCCGCATTATGGCTTCCGTACTCCCTGATATCGATGCCCTTGATCTTTCCGACGATATAGCCTGTCTGAAAAAGACCGCATATATATCCGATGGCAAGACAGATGATACGTTCTGTCACTTTTCTCCTCTTTCCCTTATGATGAACCGAAGCGGCGTTCCGGCAAATCCGAAAGCATCCCTTATGCGGTTTTCAATATATCTCGTATATGAAAAATGCATCAGTTTCTTGTCGTTGACGAATATTACAAATGTAGGAGGCTTTATGCTCACCTGCGTCATGTAGAACAGCTTGAGGCGTCTTCCTTTTTCGCTCGGAGGCTGCTGCATGGCGACTGCATCGGTCATTATCTCGTTGATCACACCGGTCGCTATACGCATAGACGCATTAGCGCACACCGTATCGATGAGCCCGAACAGACGGTTCAGCCGCTGGCCGGTCTCAGCCGAAATGAATATGATGCTTGCATAAGGGACAAATGAAAGTGTGCTTCGGATGTCCGTCTCATACTTTTTGACGGTCTTGTTATCCTTTTCGACCTTGTCCCACTTATTGACTGCGATTATAAGGCCTTTGCCGGCATCATGAGCAATACCCGCGATCTTGGCTTCCTGCTCGGTAACGCCCTCCTCGGCATCGATGACAAGCACCGTAACATCGCTTCTTTCGATGGCCGCAACAGTTCTTATGACCATATAGTGCTCCAGGTCCTCTTTGACCTTGCTCTTTCTGCGCAGTCCCGCTGTATCAATGAGAACATATTCCCTGCCGTCATGTTTAACGGCGGTATCCACGGCATCCCTTGTCGTGCCTGCGATATCAGATACTATTAACCTGTTGGTGCCTATGAGCTTATTGATAATGGATGATTTTCCGACATTCGGTTTCCCCACGATGGCAACCTTCGGACGCTCATCCTCCTCATCTTCGCCTGTCTTTTTCGGCATAAGCGAAATCAGGGCATCGAGCAGCTCACCCAGCCCCTGACGGTTGGCCGCCGATACGGGGTACGGTTCTCCGATGCCGAGATTATAAAATTCATATACGTCATTGCCGTATTTTCTTATATCATCAACTTTATTTACACAGAGAATAACAGGCTTGCGGCTTCTTCTCAGCATGTCGCACACCTTCTGGTCAGAGTCTGTAAGGCCCTGTTTTACGTCAACAATAAAAACGATGACGTCAGCAGTGTCTATCGCTATCTGGGCCTGCTCCCTCATCTGTGAAAGTATTATATCCGAACTGTCAGGTTCAATGCCTCCCGTATCTATGATCGTAAAATCGCGGTCAAGCCATGAGGTTTCAGCATATATCCTGTCCCTTGTGATCCCGGGTGTGTCCTTGACGATGGAGATACGCTCTCCGGCAAGCACATTGAAAAGTGTGGACTTGCCCACATTCGGCCGTCCGACGATGGCCACTATAGGCTTACTCATAAAGCTTCTCTTTCAGTAAAAAATTCACTAAATCCAATCCGTTTGATTTTACAATATGTGATTTTACTTGTAAAGCCCCCTCGAGGTCCGCAACAGTCACATTATCAAGGAAAATACGCTCATCAGCCTTCATCATGGCATCGGGTATCAGAAGGCATTCCCCGAGCCTTTTGCCCTTCAGCTGTCTTATCATGTCCGTGCCGGTTATAAGCCCCGCCACCGTTATGCTCTCACCGAAAAAATCATTCCTTATCGCGTAAATATCATATGACACGTTCGGGAACAGGCTCACTATCTTGTCAGTTGCGGCCTTTACATAGTCTTTTGCAAGGGCTCCCGTAGCGATGCTGAAAGTCATGCTGCCTGTATTGTCGACGGCGCCTGTCTCAATGTCAGCCTTTAGGCGTCTGTATGCCTCGTCGTATTCATCCGTCATGAGCCTCAGCATGCCTACCCCGTTTTCCAGCTGAGGATAGTCATCATACTCTTCTGCGGGCGGGATCTGCCGGCCTGCAAGTATATATATCTCATCGGATGCGTGGGCAAAATGAATTCCATGCTCCCTATACGCGGTAAGTGCGATATTTTCGATGATCTCAAGGGTTTCGAGCGCATCCTCTTTTGTGATCTTCTCGAGAGGATAAAGCCCCTTGCGGTATTTTGTTATCCCGACGGGAACAACCGAAACACTCTGCATGACAGGCGCAAATACGTAAAGATCCTCAAGTGTCCTTTTCAGCTCATCCCTGTCATTGACTCCCCTGCAAAGGACGATCTGGGCATTCATGGTAATGCCTGCTTCATAAAGGCGCCTTATGGCTGAGAGGGCTTCTCCGGCAAACCTGTTGTTCAGCATCATGCAGCGGAGCTTCGGATTGGTCGTCTGGACCGAAATGTTTATCGGGCTCAGCCTGTATCTGATTATCCGGTCGATGTCATGATCGCTCATGTTCGTGAGCGTGACGTAGTTGCCCTGAAGAAATGACAGCCTTGAATCGTCATCCTTGAAATACAGGGTCTGCCTCATCCCCTTCGGCATCTGGTCTATGAAGCAGAAAATGCATTTATTGCGGCAGCTCCTGTATTCATCCATGAGCGGGGATTCGAATTCAATACCGAGATCCTCGTCCTCATCCTTTTCGATATCGAGCTCCCATTCTTCGCCGTCCGGTTTTCTTATGGCAACCGAAAGCTCCTCGCTGTGCATGAGAAAACGGTAATCAAAAACATCCTCTATCGGCTGATCGTCTATCCCGATGAGGGCATCGCCGGGCTCAACGCCCATCTCATCGGCTATGCTTCCGGGCTCTATTTTTTTTATGATATGCATATGATCGTTCATGGCAACATTATACTACCGGCAGATGATATAGACAAAAAAATAAGGCAGGACCTGCCTTATCTTCTCTGTCAGCCCGTACTGCCGAAGCCTCCGTTCCGGGATGTTATGACATCATCATCTTCAGTGACACCGTACTGAATGAATATTCCCTGTGCAAACCCGCTCCCGGCTCTTATCTCCACGGTCCTGTCCTCATTAGTGTCATTGGTCATCTTGATGAAGATATGGCCCTCATTGTCGGATTCAAAATAATCACTGTCGATGATGCCGACCGTATTGTTGAGCTGAAGCCGGTATTTGAAGCCCAGCCCGCTCCTCGGATAGATCATGAGGACCCATTCCCTATCCATCTCGGCCCGGATCCCGGTCGGGACTTTGACCGTACAGCCGGGCGGGAGCTTTATATCGCACGGTGCGTAGAAATCATAACCCGCGGATCCGCCTGTGGCACGTTTCGGAAGCTTGATGTCATCATATACCTTCCTTATCTCATCTGCGGATCCGCCGAACTCCTCTTCATACGCACCGCTGAACTGTTCAAAGGATACCTTTTGGAATCTGGCGATTCTGTTCATGGGAATAATACCCTCCTGTCTGCAGTTATAAAGGACGCTCGGCCATTTTATATCGCTTCGCGATGGGCCTCGCGGTGCAGATAGGGACTTCCCGCTGTCGCGGGCCCCTCCTGTCTGCAGTTAATAATAATCGTCACAATATATAACCGGGATCTCGGGAGCGTCGGATGCTAATGTCGCTTTTACATCGATCACTCGCTGGTTCGCGCTTCCCTTCCAGAGAAGCTGCACATCCCTCTCTTCTATGTGAAATTCGCCGTCGACGATAACATCTATATACTGTACGATCGGGTCATTGAAAAGGTTTTCCCATATCTCGCCCGTATACAGCCAGATCGTCTTGTTCGGGAATTTGTCCCTTATCTCGGCGGCCAGGGTTTTGATCTCCTGATAGTTGCTGCAGTACAGCGGATCGCCGCCGGAAAACGTGATCCCGGATATATACGGTTTGCGAAGCTCAGCAAATATCTCTTCTTTGGCAGCATCATCAAAAGGCACCCCACCATTAGGATCCCATGTTGAGGGGTTCTGGCACTCACTGCAGCAATGAGAGCATCCGGCAACCCACAGAACGACACGCAGCCCGTCACCGTTCAGCATATCGTCCTTTGTAATGTTATGATATCTCATTGCTTTTCTGCCTTCCCAAAACTACATACTCTTTCTTTCAGCTATCTCGGCCATCTTGGCGTCATTAAGCCTCGTATCTCCATGGACTCTCGAATACGAAAGGTATCCGTTCATCCTGTCGATCTTGGTGAGGTTGCGGCTGCCGCACTTCGGGCACACATCAATCTCAAGCTCCTGGTGTCCGCAGTCATCGCAGTAAGCGAGCGACATGTTAACGCCCTCGTACAGGCCCATCTCCATAGCCCTGTTGATCAGCGTCCGGATAGCTCCGAGATTATAGTCAATGGGATAGCGTACATACTGAATCTTGCCGCCGTTTGAAAGCTCCCAGAATCTGTATTCGCAGTCCTGTTTCTGTATGGGGGTGATATCTTCGGTCACGTGGCAGTGGAAACTGTTGGATACATATTCCCTGTCCGAAACATTCTCTATGATGCCATATTTCTTGCGGAACTGCTTGACCTGAAGCCCACACAGGTTCTCGGCCGGGGTACCGTATATGGCATAGAGGTTTCCATCCTCTTCCTTGAATTCGGTGATCTTCTTGTTTATGTATTCGAGAACCTCCAGTGCGAACTGGCCATCCTCGTATAGTGATTTTCCGTTATAGAGCTCCTGGAGCTCGTTGAGTGCCGTTATCCCGAAAGAAGCGGTCGCATATTTAAGAAGCGGCTTGATCTTGTCAGTGAGTTTTAAATGTCCCTGGTAAAATCCGCCCTCACAGTATGCGAGCGGGTTCGTGGACGCACGCATTTCACCCAGGTAAGCGTAGGTCCTGATGTGAAGCTGCCTGATGAGGTTCAGGTAGTAATCGAGCACTCCGTAGAACTCCTTCGATTCCTGCCTGGACTTCGCGAGTATCATCGGAAGGTTCAGTGAAACGGCACCGATATTGAAACGTCCGACGAAAACAGGCACGTCATCATCATCCGCGGGATGCATCCCTCCGCGTTCATACCACGGAGACAGGAATGCCCTGCAGCCCATCGGCGAAATGATCTTGCCATAGCGTTTGTACATGGATGCTATATAGCCCTTGCCGGTAAGTGAGAGCCAGTCGGGATACATCGTCTTGCTCGAGCATCTGACGCCGGCCTCGAACACGTCCTCGAGTTCCTTGCCGGGCCCGTGAAGGTTCTCATCATAGAGGAACACAATCTTCGGGAAGAGGACCGGCTTCTTGCATTCCTTCTTGCCCTGTCCGACTCTCCTGACATCGAGCATCGTTATGGTTGCCATCTTGGCAAACCTCCCCGTTCCGGTTCCGGCCGTAACGGTTATGAACGGATAGTCGCCGCGGGAGCTTGCGACAGTATTGAACTTGTATTCCCATCCCTGGAATCCCTGCTCAAAATCGCGGTGAACATCCTTTTCCGCCTCTTCCTCCGCACGCTCTTCATCGATCCCGAGCGCTTTGTATTTATCGATATATTTGCGGTAGCTCTTCTCGGCATAAGGCTCAAGTATAAGGTCAACGGAAGGAACGGTAAATCCGCCATACTGCTGGCTGGCCGCCGAAAGCACGATATCGCCGATGACATCAAAGGCAACATCAAGCGTCTTGGGCTCGTTGTACCAGATATTGCCCATCTCAAATCCGCCCCTGAGCACGTTCTCAACGTCAAACAGACAGCAGTTCATAGTGTCACGTCTTGCGGACATGTCATGTATATATATGTAGCCGTCACGGCATGCCTGTATCTCCTCTGTAGTAAGGAAGAACTTCTGATACAGTTCCTTATTGAACTGGTTGAATATGAGGCTCCTCTTTGTGGACACGAGAGCGGAGTCCGTATTGGCGTTCTCCTTGTCCCCGACGTACATGATGGACTGGCTCTTCATGTAGACATCATCGAGCATCCTGACAAAGTCCTGCTTGTAGTTGCGGTAATCCCTGTAACTCTTGGCGACTATCGGCTTGACCTCCTCAAGCGCCGATTCGACGATATTATGCATTATCGGGATCGGTATCTCGTCCACATCGAGCTCGTTCACCCTGTCAACTACCTTCTGGCATATGAAGGCCTTCTCTTCTTCTGAGAACTTGGTAAGAGCCCTGTATGCGGATTTACCGACAGCATCTACTACCTTCTGGACGTTGAAATCTTCGTGGGTACCGTCCTTCTTTATCATCTTTACAGGCCTGTCAGGCTTGTAAAGGGATGCATAATCGACGCTGTCCTCATTCTTTGCTTTTTCCGGATCAGAGGGTAAAACTGACATAACAACCTCCCGTTTTTTGCAGAAAATCAATATATGGTATTGGCATTACTAATTTAACACTATATAATGGATGATGTCAACGCACAATTTGACTATGATAACAGTCCAATTTGCATTTTTATTAATGCAATCCGATCAAGGGCATGTTATATTATAAAAGTAAACATTACATCTATGAGAAGAGGGGACAGGACATGGCACTTGCCGGAGCATTCAAAGCAAGACTCAAGAACGGTAAATACTATTACAGAAGTTCCGTGACATACAGGAACAAGCACATAAGCCTCGGAAGCTATGATACCGAGGAGCGTGCGCATGCAGCATATGCTGTTGCCAAAGACATCATAGCCAAAAAAGACATAACCATCGACGCGTACAGGATGGATACCCCTCTTGATTTTGACAAGTTCGTTTCTCTTATCAATTTCAGGGACAACAATGTATATATAAAGAATCCTATATATCTTGAAAAATCATACTTCCAGTATTACCTCACCCCATCTGTCATATTTAAATTTGACATTGATGACCTGTTCTACTTTGCCAGCCACAAGATAAGCAGGCGCAAGGGACATCTGTGGGTCGCCGACTACGGAATGCAGGTCAATCTGTACAGCCGCTACGGCATCAAGCCCCATGCGGTGCTCGGACGCGACTACAGGTTCATCAATGGGGACAGGTATGATTTCAGATATGACAATATCGAGATCATCAACCGCTATACCGGTGTTTATGCCGTAAAGCGGAGCGTCTACACCAAATACAGCGCACGCATTCTCGTGAACGGCCTGTATACGATAGGCACATATGACACCGAGGTTGAAGCCGCCATCGCATACAACAAAGCTGCAGACATCATAAAAAAAGCAAGGCCGGGCAAGCATTTCAGGCAGAATTACATTGAATCGATGACAGCCAGCGAATATGCCCTGATGTATCTCAAAGTTCCCATTTCCGACAGGATATTCGCTGATTTCACATAGTTTGGAACCATTCGGAAAACCTCATCCGGAAAGCCATATTTTGTCCGGACAGTTCGTAAAACACAAAAGGTGTGGAATATCCACACCTTTTGTCATTTCATATATAACCGTTGCCGGTATATCAATATCACCTATTATTTATAGAAGGAATGCGATCCGTGCCTGAACAGGTATTCCTTGTCGCCCCATACCGTGGCTTCACTCTTCTGGAAATAGATCGCCCCCTGGGATTCGTCCTTGCCGAGCAGTGCAGCTATTACCGCACTCTTTGTCACCGGATCGACCTCAACGACCTTATAGGCTCCGTTCATTACAGGCCTGAACTGTCCGGGCGACTCAATGACCGACAGGATGTCATCACCCCATATCCCGGTATCGATCCTGTTGAGCACAACATTAGCAACAAGCGTACGTCCGGCCTCATCTTCTATGGATGCTTCACACTGCACCAGACGCTCAAGAGCATCTACCTCTTCAATGGAATAGACATTTTCAAGGTCTACATCAGCTTCTGCATCATCTCCGCTATTTGCGCCTTCATGGTTCTTAAAATAATCATCAACACATTCGCTTGCCGAGATCGCATCCTTGAGATCAATCTCTGAATGATCGGGGATCGCTTCAACGATCTCCACAACCTCATCATCTTCAAGCGACTCAATGCCTGAAAGGCTTCCGAGAACGGAACTGTATTCAATTACCTTCTGCTGGGCGAATGACTTAACATCCTCGTCGCCTGTCACCAGGCGCTGAGACGGCTCCGTGAAGAAGCTCACACACAAAAGCACCGCCCCGCCAAGTACGCCTAAACACCACAGATGCGTGTCGGTCCTGACACAGCTTAAGCAGTGGAAAAGGCTTCTTAAACGTCTGAACATATACAAGTAACCTCCACGGCATTGACTATTCTATCACAGATGCCGCCGGAATGTTACGGATTTATTACATTTCTATATTTTTAACAATTGTAAATGTTATTTTATGTGAAAAATTATATAAAAACACAATGTTATCTCTTCTCATAATCGATGAAGCTGATATCGAAATCAATATCGCCCGTTATTCCATCTATCCTTCCCTTAGTGCTGTACTGCCACATGCTGTATCTGTACGGATAATCGGTCGGAACCGTCTCATCTGCAAGCCATACATCATAGTCGGCAAGGGTGTCAAGCTCCAGCCCGGAAACGAGCATATCCTTCGTTGCATATATGATCGGTTTATATCCATACCCCTTTACAGTGTCACAGAACATCTTGACTATCGCTGTCCTCTCCTCAGCGGTGAGCTTATCGGTCCTCGCCTCATCATTCTTAACCTTCTCGACATCAATGGCGATAGGATATCTTACATTAAAACTCGATACCGCACCGACTATGTAATTTGCCTCTTCAACCGCTTCGGTCTCATTTACTGCCTGGGAATAGAAATATGCGCCTATCTGGATCCCTGCAAGCTGGGCATTCTGCGCATATTCGACAAACTTCTCGTCGAGCGTTATGTTTCCGGTACCGTAGCCGCGGCTTCCGAGCCTGAGCATCGCAAACCCTATCCCATTTTCTTTAAGCTTTGCAAAATCAACTGTTCCGTTATATTTGGAAAGATCAACGCCTCTTATGGATTCCCTCTTGCTGTCCTTATATGTAAGGAAGCCGTTCTCGTTGATAAGGCTGTTCTCAAGATCGTATTCATTTTTGGGAACGTCTGTCAGGAGTTCATAATATCTGGTGCTGCCTTTCTCATCAGTTATCGCTATATAGCCTTCCTTATCTTTTATATCATCACTTTCCCTGTTAAGAGACCCCTCTCCCTCGCTGTCGTCATCACGTTTGGGCTTACTGCTTTCCTTATCCTTATCCAAATCAGGTTCGGACCCGGATCCCTCCTCAGCATCATCCCCGTCCCTGTATGGAGTGAGCTCTCCCTCTTCTTCTTTTGGAAGGGGAAGAGGTTTTTTTTCATCCTTCCAGAAATCGAGTTCCGAAGAAGTGATGTTATGGCTGTCCTTCAGTATGTCATCCTCTTCTTCGGTTTCCATAGATACTGAAGCGGACGGTTTATCATCCTTTTTGTCATCGGAATTGACGTAGAGAACGACAAGGAACAGCAGGATTACAAGGGACGCGGCAGCGACGCACATTGCCACGGTCTTCTGGTAAGACTTATCATTATCCTGCCCGTAATAATCTGATGCCATCGGTTATCTCCTTATATGCTTTGACCATCAAGACAACTTATGATAGATATATATGTATGAACATCCGGAAAATAACAGCGCTTGCATTGATATCAGTCTGCATCATCAGCGGATGCGGATCGGCCCCGGGAAACGCCTCGAAGACCGGGCTTTTTTTCGACACCGTCGTTTCCGTGGATATATACGGATCTGATGATGCGGAATCCATCGCAGAAAACTGCATGAACATATGCGGATATTATGAAGGCCTGTTTGACAAAAATTTAAAAACAAGTGATATTTCAAAGTTGGGCCATGGCCTAGCCGTGCCTGTTAACGAAGACACTCTGCGCCTTATAGACGATTCGCTCAGATACTGCGAACTTACGGACGGCCTTTTTGACATCACTGTCGGAGCGCTGACTTCCCTATGGGATTTTCACGATCCTAACGCGGCCCCGCCTCATGACGATAAGATCAAAGAAGCATGCCGCAATGTTGACTACCGAAAAGTCCTGATCGATAAAAAGAACTCAACCGTAACCCTGCCGGACGGCTTTATCATCGATGTTGGCGGTGCCGCAAAAGGATATATAGCCGACAGGATCGCCGAATACCTCGAAACATGTGATATTTCCGGCGCTATCATCAACATGGGCGGCGACATGCGCCTTGTAGGTACTAAGCCCGGCAAAGAGGCTTATACCATAGGCATTAAAGATCCCTCTGACCGTCAGAACATCCTGTGTGCCCTGTATCTGACAGATACTTCCGTTGCGACGAGCGGCACCTATGAAAGATGCTTTGTATCCGACGGGATCAAATACCATCATATCCTGGATCCGAAGACAGGCTATCCCGCACATACGGATATATCATCCGTCACAGTCATCACAGAGAATGCATTCGACTCCGACTGTCTTTGTACCGTCTGCATAATGCTCGGTACAAAAAAAGCTCTCGAACTGATCGAAAATACTGACGGTACCGAAGCCATAATAGTCACAGATGACGGCACGGTCAAAATGACCGGAGGCGCAGACAGATATATCAGACGGTGATTATCTTCTTAGGGCACTTCTCGGCACACGAGCCGCAGGATACACATTTGTCATAATCTATCCTTGCAAGATTGTCTTCGACGCTGACCGCCGAATACTCGCATGTCTTTGCACACAGTCCGCATCCGACGCATCCATTCCTGCATGCTTTCATCGTGACGGGGCCCTTGTCCTTGGAAGAACAGGCAACCCTAACATTTGACTCATAGGGTACGAGCTCGATAAGCCCCATCGGGCAAGCACTTACACATTTTCCGCAAGCTCCGCATTTTTCAGGATCGACTTTAGCTATGCCGTCAAGTATATGTATCGCATCATTGTCACACACCTTTTGGCACGATCCGAAGCCGAGGCACCCGTAGTTACAGGCTTTGCTTCCCCTTCCGGGTGCTATTGCCGCAGCCTTGCAGTCATGCGGTCCGGTATATTCGTAGCTATCACCGGCGGCATCACAGGTTCCGTGGCATTTGACAAATGCAACCTTCCTGACGAACTGGCCGGCATCAACTCCCATGATCTTTGCTATCTCATCCGCAACGCTCTTTCCGCCGACCGGACATCCGCCTACTTCGGCCTCACCTTTCACTATAGCGGCCGCAAGTCCCGAACAGCCGGGATATCCGCATCCTCCGCAGTTGTTTCCGGGTAGGGCGGCTAATACCGCTTCTTCTTTCTTGTTGACCTCAACGGCAAACTTTTTGCCGAATATGCTGAGGAATATGCTTATTATCAGTCCGCATCCGGCAACGGTTGCCACTGCGATGATCATTCCCTGGTATTCCATCATCTGTCCCCCTACTTAAGTCCCGAGAAACCGAAGAACGCTATCGCCATCAGGCACGCCGTAAGAAGAACCGTCGGCATGCCCCGGAAAGGCTTCGGTATATCGTTATATTCCATCTTCTCCCGAAGTCCGGCCAGGATCACTATAGCAACAAGGAATCCGACCGCAGTCGCAAATCCGTTCACTACACCTTCGAGCAGCGAGTACTCCTTCTGGACGTTCGTAAGAGCGACGCCGAGTACCGCACAGTTCGTGGTGATAAGCGGCAGATATACTCCCAGAGCCTGATAAAGGCCTTTCATCTTTTTCTTGAGAAACATTTCTACAAACTGGACAAGTGCTGCGATCACAAGAATGAACACTATTGTCTGCAGATATGTTATATCAAGAGGTACAAGTATGAATCTGTATATGACTCCTGCGACAGCCGATGCGAGCGTGATGACGAAAACGACCGCGCTTCCCATTCCGGCCGCGGTATTGATCTTCTTTGATACGCCGAGGAACGGGCATATCCCGAGGAACTGGGACAGGACAACATTATTGATGAATGCCGAACCTATCGCGATAATGATTAATTGCTGTATCATCTTTTCCTCCCCTCTGCCGAATCTGCTTTCCCATCATGGCGCATCCTGCCGCCGCACCCTGTATTGGGGCAGTTCCTGCAAAGCTTGTCACAGTCTCCGGTCACCCCGGTATCTCTGCCTGCCGCAAGTTTTATGCGGTTCATGAGAGCTACAAGGAATGCGAGCACCAGGAATGCACCCGGAGCCAGTATGAATATCGTAAGCGGTTCATAAGCATCAGGAAGTGCACGGTATCCGAATACGGTGCCGGCACCTATGAGCTCCCTTACAATTCCGATGCATGTAAGTCCGAGCGTGAATCCGAGCCCCATTCCAAGGCCGTCAAAAGCCGAATATATCATATTGTTCTTTGATGCAAAGCTCTCGGCACGGCCCAATATGATGCAGTTTACGACTATCAAAGGTATATAAAGGCCAAGGGCCTCATAAAGAGAAGGTATATATGCCTTCAGAAGAAGCTCCGTAATGGTGACGAAGCTCGCTATCACAACGATGAATGCAGGTATCCTGACTCCGTCCGGGATTACACGGCGGAGCATAGATATCATGATATTTGACATGATCAGCACCGCAGTTGTCGTAAGCCCCATACCGACGCCGTTCATCGCAGACGTGGTCACCGCAAGGGTCGGGCACATTCCGAGCATCAGCACGAATGTCGGATTTTCTTTGATAAGCCCGTTATACAGGCTTGCAAAACACTTTTTCATATCCCGGCTCCTCCTATCTTCTCATAGAATTCAAGTCCGGCATTTACGGCAGATGTCACGGCGGTCGTTGTTATCGTGGCACCGCTTATCGCATCGATCTCAAAGTCTGAAGCTGCACCGGTCTTGGTATAAGAAAACCTGGTGACGGTCCTGTCCCTGAACTGTTCCTTGAATGCGGGCTCCTTAGCCTTCATTCCAAGGCCTGCCGTCTCAGATATCTCAAGGAATTCAACTCCTTTTACGCAGCCTTCGTTGTCGATCCCCATTGAAATGGTTATGTCTCCGCCGTATCCTTCATGAGAAGTCACGTTTATGACATAGCCGAGCCGGCTGCCGGATGCATCCTCGGCATATACGGCCGAATCGATCTCACACCCGTTCTCATCCGCCTCGGAAAAACCCGGAATGCTCCCGTCATTTTCAAGCGGTGTGAACTGATCGGCTTCCGGAAATACCGATCTGTAGGCGGCCTGGCGCGTTTCAGCCTCCATCCGTGCTATAGGCTCTTTTGTAAGGTCATAAACATAACCGAGTCCGGCACCTGCGGCAAGTGTTATCAAAGTGAGGCAGAGTATGTTCTTAATGGATGATCCCATCAGATCTCACCTCCTTTTCCGAAGCACTTGGGCATCGTGATCTTTTCAAGGAGAGGGACGAGCAGATTGCTGATTATGATCGCATAGCTCACGCCCTCGGCGGATGAAGAGAATACGCGGAAAAGACCGGTAAGAAGGCCGCAGCATATTCCGAAGAGTATGCGTCCGGTCTTTGTTATGGGACTCGTCACGTAATCGGTCGCCATGAAGAATGCCCCGAGCATCAGTCCGCCTCCACAGAGCTGGGCGGCCAGATAAGTGATATCCCATCCCCTGCCCGCGAACAGTCCCATGAACAGGACAAATGACAGCAGATAGGAAAAACTTATCCTTACATCTATGATACCCATTACGATCAGAAAGACCGCTCCGGCCAGAAGCAAGGCGGTACTGACTTCTCCTATTGTTCCGCTTATACGTCCGAGGAACATATCGTAAAGGCTTACCGGAACGCCGTCCCTGATGAGCGCGAGGGGAGTCGCTCCGGTAACACCGTCATATGAAAAATCGGTCATCCTTGCGGTAAAGCAGATCACAAGGAAACATCTGCCCGCAAGCGCAGGATTCATGAAGTTCTGCCCAAGGCCCCCGAAAAGCATCTTTACGACTATTATCGCAAAAACGCTTCCTATTATTCCCATCCACCATTTTGCCGAAGGCGGAAGGTTGAGCGCGAGCAGAAGTCCCGTAAGAACGGCGCTGAAATCTCCTATCGTAGCCTTTTTTTTCATCAGAAGAGTGTATAAAAGCTCTGACAGGACACACGCAGCAATGCATACCGCAATGAGCAGTGCCGCATTAAAGCCGAACCGGTATATCCCGAAAGCAGCTGCCGGAAGCAGGCTGATTATGACCAGGAACATTATGGTTTGGACCGTCATCTTGCTTCTTACATGAGGAGAAGCAGAAACATTGTATTTATCACTCATATTCGCCCTCCTACTTTTTCTTTCTCTTTGAAAGCACAAGCTGACGCATCATCTTGATCTCCTGTGTCAGATGCCGTTTGGCCGGACATATGTAGCTGCAGCAGCCGCATTCAACGCATTCAAGCCCGTTAAGGGCCGTAAACTTCTCTTCGTCATAATGCTCCGCAATATCGGCAAGCTTTGACGGGAGCAGTCTTGACGGACATGAATCAACGCACCGCCCGCAGTTGATGCAGGCACTTTCCGGCGCAGATGATACAGGGTCTTTCAGAAAAGCGGTCACGGCTGAGGAAGATTTTGTGACAGGCACGTTTGTATCAAACATCGCAAATCCCATCATCGGCCCACCGGATATTATCTTTTCCGGAGGGGATTTGAAACCGCCGGCTGCTTCTATAAGATCGCTGTAGCTTGTTCCCGTATATACCCTGTAATTCTGCGGGTACCTGACTGCATCTCCGGTCACGGTGACTATGCGTTCCATGAGCGGACGTCCTTCTATGACGGCGTGATATATCGCAACTATCGTGTCAACGTTATTGACTATGCATCCTGCATCAGCCGGAAGCATGGACGAATTGATCGCACGTCCCGTTGAGGCATATATGAGCTGCCTTTCCGAGCCCTGCGGATATTTGGTCTTCAGTACTTTAACACTAATCCTCGGCTCATCAAGGCACAGATCCTTTAATATCCTGATACAGTCCGGTTTATTGTCTTCGACCGCCAGTATGCCCTTAGCATGTTCAAAAAGGCAGAGTATGATCTTAAGGCCGGCCACGAGCTTTTCCGGCTCCTCAATCATCCTTCTGTAATCTGAGGTCAGATAAGGCTCACACTCCGCGCAGTTCGCGATCACATAATGGATCTTTGCCGGATCTTTCGGGGACAGCTTGACATGCGTGGGGAATCCCGCACCGCCCATTCCGATGATTCCGGCTTCCTTTATGACGGCCACGACCTCTTCCTTCGTCATTTCCGCGATCGGTCTTACCGGTATCGGCGGCGCTTCTTCATAAAAATCGTCATTTGTAATGACGATGGCCTTCGTCATCATGCCCTGAACGTTCCTACGGTCCTCTATAGCCTTAACGGTCCCCGAAACAGAAGAATAAACATTTGCGGAAACAAAGCCGTTTGCTTCCGCGATCTTCTGTCCGCGAAGAACCCTGTCTCCGACCGATACTACCGGTTTTGCAGGGGCTCCTATATGCTGTGAAAGGGGATAGACCAGTTCCGGGGATGAAGGCAGAAGGTCAATGATCTTTTTGTCCTTAGTGAGATCCTTGCCTTCGAATGTGTGGATACCGCCTTTAAATGTAAGACCTGACATGACTTCCTTCTCCTTGGAAAGTTTGTAATTGCATTGGATTTATTATACAATATTTTGTATGTAAGAACAATTAAAACTCATTATGGGAGATACTGATGCAGATCATCGACAGACTGTATAAAGATCAGAAGCCTCTATGCGATATAGAAAGATTCTGCGAAACCGACAAAGCGCTTTTCATCGACATAGAGACTACCGGACTGTCCAGGGAGACCACCTCTTTATACCTCATAGGATGCGGATACTATACCGCGGATGGCCTTATGACGAAGCTTTTCTTTGCGGATTCATCCGCTGAAGAATATGACCTTTTGTATGCATTTTCCCGCTTCATGAAGGGCTATACCCACCTTTTTCATTTCAACGGTCTCAAATTTGATATCCCATATCTGTCATATAAAGCCAGGAAGCATGGCATCGACGGTCTTTTTGACGGTATCGTCCAGATAGATGTATATAAGGTGCTGGCACCTCTTCGCCATCTTCTGTTCCCCGAGTCCATGAGGCAGAAGGCGATCGAGTCATTCCTCGGAATAACACGGGAGGATAAATACAACGGAAAAGAACTGATAGATGTTTATAAAAGATATGAAGCGGATCCTACCGATATTGATCTGGAGAAGCTCATAACTCATAACCGCGAGGATGTCGTCGGGATGCATAAGATCATGCAGGCACTCGTATATCTGGACCTGAAGGATGCGCCGCTCATTTATGAGGGGTGCAAAGTCAACAGATACAGGGATCTTGCGGGCGCAGAATGCGAGGAACTGCTCCTTTCCTATACGACAGGCGTATCCTTCCCGGTATCCTTCATGGCCAAAACGGAAAGCATGTATATAAAAGCATCTGCTTCTACCGGAAAGCTGCTCATAAGGCTTCCGATATATGATACCGAGATGAAGCTCTTCTATGACAGCTACAGGGATTACAGATACATACCTGAGGAAGATACCGCAATACTTAAGGAACTTGCTGCTGCACTTCCGAAAGGAAGCTATGTAAAAGCCACTAAGGAGAACTGTTATACAAGAGTATCCGGCCGGTTCGTAAAACAGCCGCAGAATCTGTTTACGCCGGTAGTGCGCACCTCATATAAAGACAAGAAGAAATACTTCCGCTTTCCGGACAGCTTCAATGAAAAAGCGGCCGAACAGTTCGGCCGCCAGCTTATAAACGTATTTTTTACACTAAAGAAATGATCACTTGCCGAGCAGTTCATCCTTCTTTTCATAATAGAAGGAATTCCTTCTCTCAAACCCGTATTTTCTGTGGTTCATTATCTGCTCGGTGCTTCCGATGAAAAAGATCCCGCCGTTAAGAAGGCTCTGACCGTATTTCGTGAAGATGGCATCCTTAGCCTCTTCTGTAAAATAGATAAGCACATTCCTGCAGATGATGAAATGGCATCCCGTCGGATAAGGATCCTTTAGGAGGTTATGCTCCTTGAATTCCACTCTCGACTTGATCTCATTGCTTATCTGGAATGAATTCCCGACCTTGGAAAAATATTTATCCCGAAGGTCCCTGGGCACTCCGGCCAGGCTCTTCTCCGCATATATCCCGGTCTTGGCCGCCGCCAGCACCTGCTTGTCTATATCGGTCGCAAAGATCTTTATCTGGCTGAGCGGCAGATGTTTTGAAAGTGCCATGACGAGCGAATACGGTTCATCGCCCGTGGAGCAAGCCGCGCTCCAGATTTTCAGATTCTTTCCGAATTTGGTGATGAGCTCGGGGATGAATGTCTTATCCATAAGCTCCCACTGGTCCGGGTTCCTGTAAAACTCCGATACATTTATCGTCAGATAATTGACGAATTCCTCAAACAAGCTCTTATCAGATCTTAACGCACTTACAAATTCCTCATAACCTTTGATCTTATGTTTGTCTATCAGTGTATTGATCCTGCGCTTCATCTGATTTTCCTTGTAGGCGCTTAGGTCAATACCGGTCATGTTCAGAACAGAGGCCTTGAACTTTTCATAATCCATTACCATTTTAGATCATTCCTCTGCACTTTTTTCTTCGTTTTCCTCGGCAGGAGCTTCTGCGGGTGCTTCGGCATTCTCTTCCGCGATCTGGGCACCGACTGCTTCTATATCGACAGATGCATCATCACCTTCAGCGGGTGCGGGCTCTTCATCCGGAAGAAGTGCCTTTATGGAAAGGCTGATCTTCTTGTTTTCAAGGTCAAAATCAACGATCTTGGCCGTTACTTCCTGTCCTACCGAAAGAACATTTGAAGGCTTGTCAATGTGCTCCCTGGATATCTGTGAAACATGAAGGAGTGCATCGATACCTTCTTCAAGCTCAATGAATGCACCGAAGTCCGTCATCCTGGCAACCTTGCCGGTGACTTCCTTGCCAACCGCAAATTTATTCTGCGCGTCAACCCAGGGATTCTCATCTTCAAACTTGCGTGAAAGGGCGATCTTAGTTCCGTTTATCTCCTTAACGAAAACGCGTACTTCCTGTCCGGGCTTATATGCCTTCCTGGGATTTTCCACACGTCCCCAGCTCATTTCCGAGATATGAAGGAGTCCGTCTGCACCGCCGAGATCGATGAACACACCGAAATCGGTAACGTTCTTGACTACACCCGTGATGACATCTCCGACCTTCAGATGCTCGAACAGCTCCTTCTGAAGCTTCTCGCGCTCAGCCATCAGAAGCTGCTTGCGGTCACCGATTATGCGTCTCTTCCTCGGGTTGAACTCGGTGATGACAAATTCTATCTCCTGTCCGAGATACTTGGACAGATCTTTTTCATAACCGTCAGATACAAGGCTTGCAGGGATGAAGACCCTTGATTCCTCAACAAGAACGCTGAGTCCTCCGTCGAGAACCTGCGCTACCGTAGCCTTAAGCACTTCCTTGTTCTCATATGCTTCCTCGATCCTCTTATTGCCCTTGTCGAAAGCAAGGCGCTTATAGGACAGGAGGACCTGTCCGTCTCCGTCATTGACCTTTATGACTTTAGTGTCCATCTTGTCACCGACATTGACAACAGTCGTAAGGTCGAGATTCGGCGTATTGGAATATTCATTTCGGGTAACTATCCCGTCCGCTTTGTAACCTATGTTGAGAATAATCTCTTCAGGCTTAACCGCGATAACAGTTCCTTCTACGACCTCTCCATTGTGTATTGTTTTGCAAGATTCTTCTAACATTTGTTCAAAAGTTAATTCTGACATAATTTTGAACCTCCTCAATTGTTTTTTTCGGGGTGGAAGCCCCTGCAGTAATGCCTACACGTCGGAGCGACCGTGACGGGACCTCTTTAAGGTCATCGCTGGTCTGTACATACAAAGTACACTCACATTCATGACTGCATATTTCATAAAGCTTTTGTGTGTTGGAGCTCTTGCAATCTCCGATCACAATCATCATATCCACCTCGGAGGCTATTTTACGGGCTTCTTCCTGCCTCTCGGAGGTCGCATTGCAGATTGTATTCACAACGTTAACATTGTAACTTTTTTTTCGCAAGATTTCAACTAAATCTTCAAATTTTGCGCGTCTTATAGTTGTCTGGGAAACAACTGTGACATCCCGGGAGCTTTTGGGGAAAAAATCATATGCTTCCTGTTCGTTCTCTATAACGTATGCAGGGTTGCCTGGTGAGCACCAACCCCTTATGGCGCACACCTCAGGATGGTCGCGGCTTCCGATTATGACGATGCACTTTCCCTCGGCGCTGTCATGCTCTACGATCCGGTGTATTTTTTTGACGAACGGACACGTTGCATCAACAACCGTAAGGCCGGATGAGCAGAGTGCCTCATAAGTGTCTTTTGATACACCGTGGGACCTTATTATCACGGTCCCTTTTCTGATGCCGGCAAAGCTTTCCGTATCTTCAATGACCTTAACGCCCAGTCTTTCAAGCTCACTCACGACAACGCTGTTATGGATTATCGGTCCGAACGTATATATCCTGTCTCCTTTGTCTATTTCGGAATAGACGGTATCGACCGCACGTTTTACACCGAAACAGAACCCCGCGCTTTTTGCAACAATGATCTCCATCAGAGCTTTTTTCCTGCCTCTTCGAGTATCCTGTCTTTAACTTCTTCTATCGTCATGTCCGAGGAGTCGATAAGAACCGCATCCTCTGCCCGGCGTAGCGGTGAATGTTCCCTTGTCATGTCGCGCTCATCTCTCTCGGCAATGTCTGCCTCGATCTGTGCCAGATCTGCGTCAGCACCCTTCGCCACAAGTTCGTCGTATCTTCTCTTTGCCCTGACAGCCGTTGAGGCGGTAAGGTATATCTTGCACCTGCTGTCGGGAAGAACCACGGTCCCGATATCACGCCCGTCCATAACGACATCCTTTTCGGATGCGAGCTTCTGCTGGAGCGAAACGAGCTTTTCGCGTACTTTGGGATTGACACTCGATGCGGATGCCATATTGCCGACTTCCTCGGTCCGGATGTATCCGTTTACGTTCTCACCCATGAGCAGGACTATCTGCTGCCCGTCCACATAGTCAAGCGAGATATCGGCGAGCTCACATGCAGACTCAATTCCGTCCGTATCGTTCCTGTCTATCCCTTTTCTCAGAAGATAAAGGGCCATCGCCCGATACATGGCACCCGTATCGACATAGATGAAGCCGAGCTCCTTTGCCACAAGCTTTGCTATCGTACTCTTTCCCGCCCCTGCAGGTCCGTCAATCGCTACTGATCTTGACATATATGTTCCTCCTTGTATTTTAGATCATCCGCAAACCTTCTTCACTTCACGGAAGACAGATCATATGCTTCCGGCCAGATGCCCGGTTGACCATGCGATCTGAAGGTTGAATCCGCCGGTTACGGCATCAACATCTATCATCTCTCCGGCAAAATAAAGTCCGCGTATCTTCCTGCATTCCATGGTTGAAGGATTGATCATCGATGTGTCAACGCCGCCCCTGGTGATTATTGCCTCCGAAAATCCACGGCTGCCGCTTATATCGATCTCAAAATTCTTGAGCACATGGCAGAGCCTAAGCCTTTCCTGCCTGGTGATGCTATTGACCTTTTTATCGCTTTCGATCCCGCTCCTTTTAATAACTGCCGTTATTATTTTCGATGGAAGAAGCTTCCCCAGAGAATTGCCGAAATTCCTGTTCTGCTCTTTTTCAAAATCCCGCAGGACCCTCTCATCAAGCTCTTCGTCAGTAAGGGCAGGCTTTAGATCTATGACGGTCTTTACTCCCTCACTGTAATCCTTATCCCTGACATATGCGGAGGCCGACAGTATGAGCGGCCCCGACAGCCCGAAATGCGTAAACAGCATCTCCCCGAAGCCCGAGTAAGCTTTCCTGTCCCCGGCATATACGGTAACACCCACATTTTTCAGGGACAGTCCCTGAAGATCATGAACAGAAGCATCGTTTGTGGAAAACGGGACGAGCGACGGTTCCGGTGCATTGATCTTTATGCCCATATCCGCAAGTACCGAGAGCATCCTGCCATCCGAACCCGTGAGCGGATATGACGTGCCGCCTGTCGCCAGTATGACGCGGTCTGCATAAAGTCCGGTCTTATTCCCGTCAGATTTTAGAATAACGCCCGATATGTAATCCTCTCCGTCATTCTCGGTCATCAGCCCGGTAACTCTTGTATTCAGGAGCACGCGGACGCCCAGGCTTTCCATTTTATTTCTGAGTGCCTTGATGACATCCGATGACCGGTCGCTTACGGGAAAAACCCGGTTACCCCTCTCCGTCTTTGTCGGAAGGCGGCAGTCTCTGAAAAAATCCACGACCGCCTCATTATCAAAATCGTAAAAGGCGCTGTACAGAAACTTCCGGTTTGTCACAATATTGTCAAAAAGCTCTTCCACAGGGCAGGCATTGGTGATGTTACATCTTCCTTTTCCCGTCAGGAACAGCTTTTTTCCGAGCTTATCGTTCTGTTCGACAAGCGTTACTTTATTTCCGCGCTCGGCCGCCGCAGCAGCTGCCATCATGCCGGCGGGACCTCCGCCAACAACAATTACCGTCATTTTTTAAAAGAATCCCTCTATTGTCTCCTTAAGAGTCGGAAGTATCTCCTCCGTTGTAAGATCAAGTTCGCCGCATATTGCCATGCAGGCCATGCCATGCATGAATATGAACACCTTCATGAATATGTCTCCGGCCCTGTTCATGTCAAGGTTCTTGATCCTGCGCAGCTGTTTGATGACGAACCCGTTCTCGGCTCCGTTTATAAGATCGTACATTGTATTGTTGTCATCATGCGCTGTCAGGAACAGAAGCTTGAACAGGTTCAGTTCTGTCTTGGCAAACGAAATATAGCAGAGGCCGAGATCTACAAAAGGTGTCTCGTCCTTCTGCGGGAAATTAAGGCAGAACTCCTCATAAAAGGCTTTTGCCCTCACAAAAACCTCATTTGAAAGTTCTTCCATATTCGCATATACACGGAATATCGGCTGTGTGCTGCATGAGATGTGCGCAGCCAGCTTTCTGGCGGTAAGCATTTCAATACCCTGTGTCCTTACAAGATCAAATGCACCGTCTGTGATCATCTGCTTGGAAATCTGTTCTTTTCTCGCCATAATACCCTCTTAAGTCATAAAGTATTAAGCACGATTCCCCTTCAGACCCCATCCCCTCGGATCCGTACGTGATATGATTCATATCACAAAACGGGCAGTCAAAAATGACTGCCCGTTAATTGTAACACACGTTATGATATTTTGCATCACAAAAATCAGAAATTTACAAAACAATTTTTATACCGGGTATGCAGCCGCCTCAGTATCGGCTTTCTTAAGGTCAACCTTGCTCTGCTGCGCCTCGCGGTACTTGAAGAAATCAACGGCAACCTGAGGGAACAGTGCGTATGAAAGCACATCCTCATCCTGCTGCTTGTACTGCTTCATCTCCGACTCAAGAGTCTCAAGCTCGGGCTTGTCATGACCGGTAGCCTCAGCCGACCTAGCGGTAGATCTCTTTTCTCCGGGTATGACTTTATTGATGACATCCTCGTTCATCGGCTTTACGGTCTGGCCGTAATTACCACGCAGAAGATCCTTGAACTCACCGGTAGCCATCTTGTATCTCTCGCCCATGAGAACGTTGAATATAGCCTGAGTTCCGACGATCTGTGATGAAGGTGTGACAAGAGGCGGCTCGCCGCAGTCTTTCCTGACCTTCGGGATCTCCTCGAGAACATCCTGGTATCTGTCTTCAGCATTCTGTTCCTTAAGCTGGGATACCATGTTCGAAAGCATTCCGCCGGGAACCTGATAAAGAAGCGTCTTGATGTTGACTCCGAGAACCCTTGTGCTCATCAGTCCGGACTCTATGCACTCTTCCCTGTAAGGGCGGAAATAGTCGGCTATCTCGGCAAGCTTCGTCTGGCTGAGGCCGGTATCATATGGCGTTCCCTTGAATGCCTCTACCATGACCTCTGTAGCGGGCTGGCTGGTACCGAGTGCAAAAGGTGAAATAGCACAGTCGATGACATCGACTCCGGCCTCAACAGCCTTGAGGTATGTCATTGATGCCACACCTGACGTATAGTGTGTATGAAGCTGTATCGGAAGCTTCGTATTTTCCTTCATAGCCTTTATGAGCTGCTCTGCCTTGTAAGGAACGAGAAGTCCGGCCATATCCTTGATACAGATGCTGTCAGCGCCCATCTCTTCGATCTTCTTGGCCATGTCTGCCCAATACTCAAGAGTATATGCATCGCCGAGGGTATAGGAAAGGGCTACCTGAGTACTTCCTCTTCCCTCCTGCTTCTTGACGCGGTTTGTCGCATCTACGGCTGCCTGAAGGTTCCTAAGGTCGTTAAGGCAGTCGAATATACGGATTATATCAATACCGTTTGCGATCGACTTTTCAACGAAAGCATTTACGACGTCATCAGCATAGGGTCTGTATCCGAGTATATTCTGTCCGCGGAACAGCATCTGAAGCGGTGTCTTCTTAAATCCGTCCTTTAGCTTTCTGAGTCTTTCCCACGGATCCTCTTTAAGGAAACGCAGTGATGCGTCAAACGTGGCGCCGCCCCAGCATTCTATTGCATGATAACCGATCTCATCCATCTTTGAAACGATGGGAAGCATTATCTCAGTGGGCATTCTTGTTGCGATCAGTGACTGATGTCCGTCTCGCAGAACGGTCTCCATTATGCCAACCGGTTTCTTTTCAACTTCACCCATTTTATTATCCTCCATATTTCTATTTGAATACTAATGATGACATTCCGAAACCTATATATCAGAATACACCGAATATTGCCATGAAAGTACCTGCCGCTACGGCCGTTCCTATAACGCCCGCAACATTGGGGCCCATTGCGTGCATAAGAAGGAAGTTGGTAGGATCGGCTTCCGCCCCGACCTTCTGGGATACACGTGCTGCCATCGGCACGGCGGAAACTCCGGCGCTCCCGATGAGCGGGTTGACTTTTCCTCCGGTAAGAACACACATGATCTTGCCGAAGATTATGCCCGCGGCTGTACCGAACGCAAATGCTACAAGCCCGAGCACGACTATCTTAAGGGTATCGGCGTTAAGGAATGCAGCTGCCGATGTTGTTGCTCCCACACTCGTTCCGAGAAGGATGACAACGATATACATGAGCGCATTGCTGGCGGTATCCATGAGTTGCCTGACAACTCCGGATTCCCTGAACAGGTTTCCAAGCATGAGCATGCCTACAAGGGGTGCCGTCGTCGGAAGGATCATGCAGACAACGATCGTAACTATTATCGGGAACAGTATCCTCTCAAGCTTTGAAACCGGACGGAGCTGCTCCATCTTGATCTTACGTTCTTTTTCAGTTGTAAGAAGCTTCATGATGGGCGGCTGGATGATCGGTACGAGAGACATGTACGAATATGCCGCCACAGCAATCGGACCGAGCAGTGCCGTCTGTCCGAGCTTACTTGCAAGGAAAATAGATGTAGGTCCGTCTGCGCCGCCGATGATCGCTATCGCTGCGGCCGCCTTATCGTTGAATCCCATTGCTATCGCCATGAAGTAAGCCGCATAAATACCGAACTGAGCGGCAGCTCCCAAAAGAAAGCTCTTCGGATTGGCGATGAGCGGTCCGAAATCGGTCATCGCGCCGACTCCCATAAAAATCAGGGACGGAAGGATCGCCCATTCATCCAGTTTGTAGAAATAATACAGAAGGCCTCCCGTTCCGTTTGCCGCCTCTTCTATCTTGAGCATGATATCCGGATAGATATTGACCAGAAGCATACCGAATGCGATAGGAGTGAGCAGCAGCGGTTCGAAACCCTTCGCTATTGCAAGATACAGGAACGCACACGCTACGGCTATCATCAGATAGTTGCCCCATGACAGTCCGAAGAATGCAGTCTGCTGCAATAGGTTTCCAAATGTATTTGCTACATATGACATTTTATGACCTCCACAGATTCATTCAAATTGCATTCAGTTAAGCGTTGCGAGAAGCTGGCCTGCAGCACAGGGATCACCTACGGCACAGTCAATGCTTGCAACCGTACCGTCCTTAGGTGCGACAACGGGTATCTCCATCTTCATAGCCTCGATGATGACGACTGCATCACCGGACTTAACGCTCGTGCCGACTTCGGCTGCAATCTTGAACACTTTTCCTGCAGCGCCTGCTTCGATCCGGACAGAACCTGCGCCTGCGGAAGCGCTGGCCGCCTTGGGAGCAGCGGGTGCTGCTGCGGGAGCTGCCTTCTTCGGTGCGGGTGCTGCTGCGGGAGCTGCTGAACCTGTTCCTTCTTCAACTGTTACGTCATATACGTTTCCATTAACGGTTATTGTATAGTTTTTCATCATCGATCCTCCTACCTGTTCCAAACACTGTTTTTTCTTCTGACTATGCTTCTGACAACAAATCCGTCTGCAGATGTGCTCCCTGAGGCAGCAGCCACTGCAGCGGTAATAACGGCAACCAGCTCAAGGTCATCGGTCATCTCCTCTTTCTCAACGATCTGTGCGATCGTATTGTCAACCGCCTCAAGCTTGACTTCTTCTTTTTTGCCCGAAAAGGCCGCCTGGATCTTGGGTATGAAATTAAACAGGCTTATTATCAGGCATATGATTATAAGCACTATGAAAACAGTACCCATTCCAAGTAAAGTGTTAAGGCCGGCCTTCTGCATCTTTTCGCCGAACGTCCAGTTGATGTTCGTTGTCAGCGAATTGAGTGTTTTATACAGATCGTCCTTGTATATGGCCTCAACCTGTGCAGTTCTAAGGCTTCCCTGCACATCAAGAGTTACGATTATGTTCCTGCCCGAATCGTCATAAGCCGCATTCATTCCGGTAATGGCCACAAAATCTCCGAGTCCTTCCTTGGAGCTGTTCCAGGAATTCAGAGCATTGACCATCCCGTTTCCGTTAGCCTTGATCCCGAAGTAGTTTGAAATGACATATTCGAGATATTCGGCTCCCTGCCCGGTAACCTCTGCCGCCTGTTTCTCATCGAGAACCGCAAGAAACTGGGTGACCAGATTGCTGGTAGTCTGCTCAAGTGTCGATGCTATCTCCGGGTCAACGGTCTTTGCTGCTTCTCCACTGCAGGCTGTGAGCACGAACAGACAGGCAAGAAAACATAATAAAGATATGAATTTTTTCATATTACGTATTCCTTTCTTTGAAAATCATCCCTTTATCAAACTGTTCCGTGCTTCTTAAAAGGTCTGTCCTCTCTTTTTGTGTAAAGCATTTCAAATGCGCCGATGACATACTTTCTCGTATCTGCCGCAGCTATGACCTGATCGATATATCCGCGTCTGGCGGCTGCATCTATGCTGTTCTGAAGTGCATCATACTCTTTTGCACCTTTTTCGATGGCATCCGTTCCCTTTCCGTCAAAAATGACCTTTGCGGCAAGCTTGGAATCCATCATTCCGATCTTTGCACTGTCCCATGCCATCGTTATGTCACATCCGAGCGGCTTGGAATTCATAACGATTCCTGCGGTACCGAATGCCTTTCCGATGACAACGTTCACCTTGGCGACCGTTGCGTTCGCGAATGCAAAAGCAAGCTTTGAAGCCGATCTTGCCAGTTTCTTCTCGCTGCACATATCAGCGGCAAAGCCTTCAACATTCGTAAGTGTGAGTATGGGAATATCAAATGAATCGCAGAAATTGACGAAGTCTGCTGCCTTGGCAGCCGCATTGGGGGTAAGAGCCGCATCAGCCGACCATACCTTATTGCCTTCGTCATCATAGCCTTCGCATCTGTTTGCAACGCATCCGACCGTCTGTCCGTTGAGCCGTATGAAACCGGTCGTGATCTCTCTGCCGAACCCGGACTTGAATTCAAAATACGAATTGTCATCCGCTATCATCGAGAGAGCTATCGCCGTATCGGTGGTGCATCCGCTTATATCTCCGACCTGACGGTTGAGGTCATCAGTGCATTCACATTCTGCGCCGAACTCATCATTGTTTGACGGCAGGAGCGCGACAAGGCTTCTGATCTCACCGTATATCTCATCCGCTGATGCGACTACATCAACGTTTCCTGCCTCATCCGATTGGAATGCGGCAGAAGCCGTATCATTCTTCTCCTCGTAGTTTCCTGCGAGAGCATTGGGGGAATTGACAAAAAGCTTTGCACCGCCTTCCATCACGGTAAAATCAGTGATGCCGGTAAAGAGTGAAAGTCCTCCGCCGCATTTACCGAAGATAGCTGTGATCTGCGGGATCACTCCGCTTGCCATTGTCTGAGCCTTATAGATCCTTCCGAATGCGGAAAGGGCATCAACCGATTCATTAAGGCGAAGACCTGCGGAATCGATAAGGCCGATGACGGGTGCGCCGACCTTAAGGGCAAGATTGTAAAGATTGACTATCTTCTTTGCATGCATCTCGCCGACGGAACCGCCGAGCACGTCCGGATCCTGACTGTATACGTAAACAAGCCTGCCGTCAATGAGACCGTAGCCCGTTACCACACCGTCAGATGCAGCGTCCTTCGGTTCCATGTTAAAATCGGTAGACCGTGCACTTACCTGCGCGCCGATTTCAACGAAACTGTTTTCGTCAAGCAAACTGGCTATACGTTTGCCTGCAAGTGAAGAATTACTCATTGCGAAACCTCCATCTGAAATATATTGAAAAGCCGTGAATAGACACTTTTGTTATTTTAACATAGGAAAGGATTTTTTCAAAGAAGAAAATACAAAGAAAATGCAAAAAGACTAAATAAAAAGGGACCCGAAGGTCCCGTATCAGATATCGAGTTTGAGCTGTATCTCTTCGGCAGCCTCTTTCTTGAACTCCTCGAGGCGGTCGGGTGCTATGTCCGGAAGATCGTCGATCGACTTGACCCCGAACGAACGCAGGAACTCCTCCGTAGTCCCGAACAGCAGGGGACGTCCGGGTGCATTGAGCCTTCCGAGTTCGGTGATCAGTCCGAATTCAAGCAGCCTGTTTATCGGATGGTCACAGGAAACGCCCCTGATCTTCTCTATCTCAGCCCTTGTCACCGGCTGCTTATAGGCGATGATGGAAAGTGTCTCGAGCGCAGTATCCGACAGATGCATGTTCTTCGGTATCCTCGCCACTTTTATAAGGTACTCGTACATCTCTGTCTTTGAACACATCTGTACGCTGTCATCAAGCTCTACGATGGTCAGTCCGAAATCGGCATTTTTCTCGTACTTTTCCTTCATCTTTCCGATGATCTGCCTGACTTCATCCTCGCCGCATCCCGTTGCCTCGGAAAGCTTTTTTATCTCCACGGAATCTCCCATGGCAAAAAGGATTGCTGAGATGGCCGCTTCGGGATGTTCTGCCCTGACGGGTTCCGAAACCTCAGTCTCCGGTTCCTTTATATCCATTTCATCGATATTCTCTTTGAATGATTCCTCAAAATCCTTTTTCATCGTAAACCCTTTGCAAAAACAGAAGTCATATCAGGCCGCAAGCGAAGTGATCATGATGTCATCGAACAGGTTCTCCTGCACTATCCGGATCTTTCCGACCTTCATCATTTCGAGGACGACGAGGAACGTCACGACTATCTCCATCTTTGTCGGCTGTGCCTCAAGGAGCGCACGGAATGAAAATTTCTTGTGATTCCTTACGTACATCTCGATATAAAGCTGCTTCTCCTCGAGATTGATCTCATCCTTCTCGATATTCCCGAACTTGCTCCTGATCGGGTCGATCTTGTCCTTCTGCCTTCTGACTACGGACCGGAATATCTGGTTGAGCTTAGTAAGATCGATGTCTCCGACCAGCTTTTCATAGTCTATCGGTTCAACGTACTCAAGCACTTCCCTCGGAAGCGTCGGTGCCTTGTACACTGTCCTGACGGCATCTATCTGTCGGTCCTTGAGTTCGAACGACATATACTTGTACATCTTATATTCGATAAGCTTTTCAACGAGCTCTGCCCTCGGGTCTTCTTCCTCGCCTTCTTCATTGACCTCCGCCGGAAGGAGCATCCTGGCCTTGATGTCAAGGAGCGTGGCCGCCATAACGAGGAATTCGCTCATGACATTAAGGTCCTCTATCTCCATCTGCTTCAGATACTCAAGGTACTGATCGGTGATGAGCGCTATGGGGATATCATATATATCCACTTTGTTCTTCTCGATCAGATGGAGCAGAAGGTCGAGCGGTCCTTCAAATTTTTCAAGCTTAACATTGATCGCCATTTACATGTCCTCTCTTATCCGATATATGAGTCAGCATATATCCGGCCTTATGTTTATTATCACGATCTCGGCCGGATTGAATATCCTGACCGGGATCGAATGCCAGCCTATGCCCCGGCTGACTATCATGGTGGTACCCTCTTTCTCAAACTTTCCGGATGCATACTTGGGGAACAGCTTCAGCTGCGGAGAAATAAGCCCTCCGATGCCCGGAATTCCGATGACGCCCCCGTGCAGATGACCGGAAAGCACAAGGTCCGGATGAAAATCAACATATTCCCTGAAATGTTCCGGGGTATGGGCAAGGAGTATATTGTACCTGTCATCCGCCACCTTTCCGAACACGCCTTCTATAAGACCGTCCGGGAACTGTCTGCGCATTCCCCTCGCATAGTATTCCATCGGGACATCGAATCCGTATATCCTGATATTCTTGTCTTCGATATCGATATATGAATCGGAAAGCAGGGTTATGCCGTCAAGATCTATACATTCACAAAGCTCGGCATACCTTCCGGGGTGCTTCTCGGGACTGTGGCGCCACCGCTGCTCATGATTTCCGAGGCCGTAATAGACCCTGTGCCTGCGGCTTAATCCCTCAAGGAACGAATAAGCGTTTTCAAACCGGTGCCCTTTGCGGCAACGGCTCGTCACCATGTCTCCGGAAAGTATGACAAAATCAGGATCGCACCCGCTTATCATATCGAGAAGCTTCCGGTTATCATCGCCGGTAACGTCGGTATCATGAAGATCGCTCACCATGACAAACCGGACAGGAGCCTTTATGTCCTTTCCGGTAAGGTCGTATTCAGATATCGTTACGGTGCGGCTCTCCCGATAAACAAACAATATCAGAGCCAGCAGGATCGCCGCTGTCAGAATATATATCATGTCCTGCAATATTTTGTTGCGCCGTCGGGCGCCGATACAACATATTGTATTATAGCACGGCATCGGAAATAAAAAAAGAATATTTTTCAAAAGATGGGAAAGCGCAAAAGAAAACCCCCTGAAAGATCAGGGGGCAGGTATCAGTTATACTTTCTTTTTCTGGCAGCTTCAGACTTCTTCTTACGCTTAACGCTGGGCTTCTCGTAATGCTCTCTCTTGCGGATCTCCTGCTGGATCCCCGCCTTTGCACAGCTTCTCTTAAATCTGCGCAGCGCGCTGTCTAAGCTTTCATTCTCTTTAACTTTGACTTCTGCCATCTTCCAAACCTCCCCTCAAGCCATAGATTGTGCTGACCCGTGGGTTCTATAAAAATGCACTGACTGAATTATAATCACAAGTTTACCATTAGTCAAGAAAAAATATGCATTACAGCATTTCTTCAAGAAATCCTTTTGAGGATGCGAGCATTTCCTCGATGCCGGCAGGGTTCTTTCCGCCTGCCTGGGCCATGTTCGGCCTTCCTCCTCCGCCGCCGCCGACAATGGGTGCAAGCTTCTTTATCAGGTTTCCGGCATGGGCACCGGCCGCTATGGCATCATCTCCGGCCATAACGACAAGACTGACCTTTCCTTCTGATTCCGAGCAAAGCACGGATACACCGTCGGGATGCTTCTCCTTTAAGCCGTCTGCGAGCTCACGCAGGCTGTTCATATCGGCCGAAGGGATCATCGCGGCAATTAGCTTGACAGCCCCCACTTCTTCGATCTTATCCGAAATGTCTCCGGCCGCCTCGCGTGCTGCCTGTGATTTCAGCGATTCGAGCTGCGAAGAGAGCGATCTTATCTCTGCATTCATCTTGCCAAGTCTGTCATGAAGCGTAGCGGGAGTTGCCTTGATCTCTGCGGCAGCCGCAAGAAGATCCTTTTCGATCTTCTTATAATGTTCAATGACCGCACTTCCGGTGATCGCTTCTATCCTTCTTATGCCCGCGGCAATACCGCCCTCGGACAGTATCTTGAAGCAGTGGATGCTTCCCGTAGATGATACATGCGTTCCACCGCACAGTTCCTTGGAAAAATCACCCATGCTCACAACTCTTACGACATCACCGTACTTTTCCCCGAACAGTGCCATAGCACCTGAAGCTTTTGCCTCATCGACTGACATTATGTCTGTTGTGACCTTAAGATCCTCCATGATCTTTTCATTTACTATATCTTCAGTCTTCTCTATCTCTTCCGGAGTCATTGCCCTTCCGAACGAAAAATCAAACCTTGTCCTCTCCCCGTCCTGATATGATCCCTGCTGCTTTACATCATTGCCGAGAACGGTCTGAAGTGCCTTCTGAAGAAGATGTGTCGCGGAATGGTTCATGCAGGTCCTCTTCCTGTTATGCTCATCTACCGAGAGCGTAACCTCTTCACCGGAACATATCACGCCTTCCGTAACGGTACCGAAATGTCCTACCCTTCCGCCTTCGAGCTTTATGGTCTCCTTTACCGAGAACGTACCGCCGGCTCCCTTTACCGTACCGAAGTCACCCTTCTGTCCGCCCATTGTGGCATAGAAAGGGGTACGGTCAGTTACAAGAGTGCATTCGCATCCTTTTTCTGCCCTTTCGATCAGGCTGTCAGTCACGATCGCGGCAACGGTTCCTGTATCGGTAAGCTTATCGTATCCTGTAAACTCCGTCACAACGGAATCATCGATCTGCGAGAATGCATCATTTTCGGAACCCGCCTTAAGCGCAAAACTGGCATTTTCCCTTGCCTTCTGCTTCTGTTTTTCCATCTCGGCAGCAAATCCGGCCTCATCAACGCCGATCCCTGCCTCTGCGGCCATCTCGACCGTAAGCTCAAGCGGGAATCCGAACGTATCATAAAGATAAAAAGCATCTTTTCCTTCAACGCGCTTTCCGGAAGACTGCTCGAGTATCTTCTTGAATTCCTTCTCTCCGTTCTCAAGCGTGGCGCTGAACCTGTCTATCTCTTTCTTCAGCTCATCAAGCACATAGCCCCTGTTTGATGCAAGGTTCGGAAATGCCTCCGAATAAACTTCATCTATGAATATGGTAGCGATGCTGATCAGATCCGCGGTAGAAAGTCCCAGCATCTTGGCATGACGGACCGCACGCCTTATCAGGCGGCGGAGGACATATCCGGGTCCGCCGTTTGACGGTGCGAGCCTTGCCTCATCCCCCATCAGCATGACCGATGTCCTCAGGTGGTCGGAAAGTACTCTCATTGAGCGTGTCCTGTCATCCTCATCATATTTAATGCCCGATCTTTTCTCTATGTATGCGATGACCGGCGCGTAAAGGTCAGTCCTGTACACGTCCTTTGTGCCGTTAAGGAAAGCAAGTATCCTCTCAAGTCCCCATCCGGTATCGACGTTCTTCTTTGCCAGAGGGGTCAGATGTCCGTCCTTATGCTTTTCATACTGCATGAAAACATCATTTCCGAGTTCCGTATATTTGCCGCATGAGCATCCGGGGCCACAGTCAGGTCCGCAGTCAGGCACATCGGCTATATAGAACATCTCCGAATCGGGCCCGCACGGTCCGAATTCAAGTCCCCACCAGTTGTCCTCGGCCGGAAGATAATATATGTTCTCGGGAAGGAAGCCCGAATCGATCCTGCACTTTGCACCCTCCTCATCCCTGGGGGCATTATCGTCGCCGGCAAATACCGTGGCGGCCAGATGTTCCCTGTCAAAGCCGAACACTTCGGTGAGAAGCTCATAGCTCCACTTACACCGCTCCTCCTTGAAATAATCTCCGAGGCTCCAGCTTCCCATCATCTCGAAAAACGTTCCGTGCGACCTGTCTCCCACGGAATCGATGTCGTTGGTCCGAACACAGCCCTGAACATTGCAGAGCCTTGTTCCGAGAGGATGCTTCTGTCCGAGGAGATACGGCATGAGCGGCTGCATCCCGGCAACATTGAACATAACGCCGGTAGACCCGTCAGATACGAGTGAGACGGCGCCGACATCCGCATGTCCTCTTTCCTTATAAAACTCCTTCCAGATATTGCGAAGCTCTTTTGAAGTATACTGTTTCATATTCTCTCCTACTGTAAGATCACAACAAAACTATCCCGGCTCCTTCGGCTGCCGCGCGGTCCCTATCAAGCCAGACCGAACTCTGTACCTCACCTATATGAGCCCTTCTCATGAAGAACATGCATATCCTCGACTGTCCTATTCCTCCGCCGACCGTGTAAGGTATCTTTCCCTCAAGTATCATGCGGTGGAACGGAAGCTTTGCACGCTCTTCGCATCCCGCCGTCTTAAGCTGTGACATCAGGGAATCCTCATCAACCCTTATGCCCATCGAAGACAGTTCAAGTGCCATATCGAGCACGGGATAGTAAACGATTATATCCCCGTTGAGCTGCCAGTCATCATAGTCGGGGGCCCTGCCGTCATGAGGCTTTCCGTCGGAAAGCGCACCGCCTATCTTCATCAGGAAGACCGCACCGTATTTTTTTGCGGATTCATTTTCCCTTTCCTTAGGAGTCTTATCCGGCCACCTGTCTAGAAGTTCCTGGGTCGTCACAAACTTAATGCTTTCCGGAAGTATGCATTTGATCTCCGGATGTCTCGAGTTTATGAACACCTCCGTATTCCTGATAGACTCATATACTTTTCTGACAATCGCCTTGAGCGTATTTTCGTTCCTGTCTTTTTTGCTTATTATAAGCTCCCAGTCCCACTGGTCGACATACAGGGAATGAAGGTTGTCAGTATCCTCATCACGCCTTATCGCGGTCATATCGGTATAAAGGCCTTCTCCTTTTTTGAAGCCGTACTCGCCAAGCGCCATTCTCTTCCATTTTGCGAGCGAGTGGACTATCTCGACCTCGGCATCATTCTGTTCCCTGATCCCGAAAGTCACAGGCCTTTCCACACCGTTTAAGTTATCGTTAAGGCCCGATGAACCTTTTACGAACAGGGGTGCGGAAACACGGGTGAGATTGAGCTCCTTTGCGAGAGCTCTCTCAAAGCAGTCCTTTACTTCCTTTATCAGTATCTCCGTTTCCTTGATCGATGACGGGCTGTGGTATCCCTCGGGAATGATAATGCTCATTTTTTCTCCTTATCCGGCCATTCGCTAAGCCTTAAGCCTATAAGCTCATACAGGCGCTCAAGTTCTTTCATTATGGGTGCATGCAGCTTTTCCGCCATTTCGGTCTTGCCCTGTCTGATGAGCTGGTTTGACTGCGTCGCAAGCTCCACAAGGAAAGTCGCGCCGGCCGATCCTCCCGAACCCTTCAGGCCATGCACGAGGATCCTGTAATCCTCCCAGTTTTTTTCACCAAGGCTTAACTCCATCATAGGCATCGTCTTTCCTATCTCTTTGCGGAAAGTTTCGAGCACCTGTATGTAAAAATCATAGCTGCCTTCATATATCAAAAGGCACGATGATTCATCAATGCCGTCCGTTTCCTTAAACAGCCTCTCTTCCATAGCAAAAACTCCATGCCTCAGAAAAAACAACGATTTATTATAAACTGTGGGAATGAATAACGCAAGGATTATCAGCAGTCCGTAAGCTTTATCCTTATCTCCCCGTCCCTGTATTTTTCAAGGCGTCCGTCCGTCTCGATGATTATGCCGCCGTCATCATCTATGCCGCGCACCTGCCCCACGACCGTTCCGTTTCCGCTCAGGTACTCGACACGTTTTCCGATGACGATGCATCTTCTCCTGTAATCACTGACGGCGTCCCAGTCCGGATGCTCATAATATGAAGCAAATTCACTTATGATCTTTTCGGCAAGCTCTATGCAGTCACTGCGCCTGTCAGGCTCCGGCTTGCTGCTTTTTCCCATAAGGCTTCCGTAACACGGGATATCCTCGGGAATGGTGTCCGGATCATAAATGTTTATTCCTATCCCGAGAACGACATGCATGTTCAGCCCGCCGTAATCATGGGCCTGCGCGACGATCCCGCATACCTTTCTGCCGCCAAGATATATATCATTTACCCATTTTATGCCTGCCGATATGCCGAACTGTTCCTCAATTGCAGCACATACCGCGACGGCCGCGGTAACCGTGATGAGCGAACACGACTCCTCATCCTGCGGCCGGAGCAGAAGGCTCATATAAAGGTTGCCTCCGGCGGGCGAGTAAAAATCCCTGCCGCTCCTGCCCTGTCCCTTCCTCTGGCAGAAAGCGATAACGCATGTGCCCTCGGGTGCACCGCATGCCGCAAGCTCTTCCAACGTGATGTTGGTGCTGTCAAGCTCATCATATATCTTCAGATCTGCTTCCATACGACCTCATACTCATTGTCAAATTTATAATACGGGCACCTGTAGCTGCTGTCATACATGGATCTTCCGTATTCGTCCTCATCAAGGTCCATGCGGCAGTAATATTCCTCGAACTCTTCATCATATATGTAGTTGGCACAAGTCTCACAGCTCGTCTCCATATCATGCTCCTGCCCCGGCCGCAGCCGTTCCGGCCTCATACAGCTTTTTATAGAAGCCATCCTGCTCCATGAGGCTGTCGTGATCCCCGGTCTCAACTATCCTGCCGTCTTTCATCACAAGTATCATATCGGCGTTCCTGACAGTGGAAAGCCTGTGTGCGACTATAAAGCTCGTACGTCCCTGCATGAGCTTTTCAAATGCACTGCTTATCTTCATTTCGGTCCTGGTATCTATTGAGCTCGTTGCCTCGTCGAGTATGAGCATCGGAGGTATGCTCAGCATGACCCTGGTGATGCACAGGAGCTGCTTCTGGCCGTTTGAAAGACCGCCCCCGTCCTCGCCGATGACGGTGTCATATCCCCGCTCAAGCCTTCTTATGAACCCGTGAGCATGACTTTCTCGGGCCGCCGCGATGATCTCCTCTTTTGTTGCATCAGGCTTTGCAAGCTTCAGGTTATCCATTATCGTTCCGCTCTTCAGCCAGGTATCCTGCAGTACCATCCCGTATGACCTGCGAAGGCTCGGACGTGTATAATTGCGTATGTCTTTTGAATCGACGCTGATGCTTCCCCTGTCTGTATCATAAAACCTCATGAGAAGGTTTATGATGGTCGTCTTACCGCAGCCTGTCGGACCGACTATCGCAACCCTCTGCCCGGGGCTCACGCTTATGTTGAGATCTTTTATGAGTTCAGTCTCGGGATCATATGAAAAATCAACTCCCTCGGCAGCCACCTGTCCGCTGCAGTCCGACAGCGTTTCGGCACCGTCTTCTTCATGCTCTCCGCTCTCGTCAAGTATCTCAAACACTCTCGCAGCACATGCAAGGGCATTCTGAAGCTCTGAGATCACGGAAGATATCTCATTGAACGGTTTGGTATACTGGTTGGCATATGACAGAAAAACCGTAAGCATTCCTACGCTCACCTGCGGACCAAAGTTCCACTTCCCCATGGCAGACATCGCAGCGCAGACAGCCACTATCGCGTAACAGACCGCATTCACGAACCTTGTCGATGGATTGGTGAGTGATGAGAAAAAGACGGCGGAAAGCGATGTCTCAGACAGTTTTTCGTTTATGTCGTCAAAACGCTCCAGTACATCTTTCTCCTTTGAAAATGCTTTTACGGCCTTTTCGTTTCCTATCATCTCGTCTATGAGCGCCGTCTGGGCGCCGCGCTCTCTGCTCTGCTTCGCGAACATCGCATAAGTCCTGTTGGATATGAACCTTGCAATGAAGATTGACAGCGGGGTGATGAGGACGACCGCGGCCGTGATAAGGACATTCATTGAAAGCATAAAGGCAAGCGTTCCAATGATCGTCATGATCCCGGTGAAAGCCTGGGTGAAGCCGAGAAGCAGTCCTTCGGCAAACTGATCCGCATCAGCCACGACGCGGCTCACTATATCTCCCTGCTGATGTGAATCAATGTAAGAAAGCGGCAGATGCTCGATCTTATTTATCGTTGCATTCCTTATGTCCCTTACCGTGCTGTAGCTTATGGAATTATTTATGAGGTTCATGGCAAACTGCGTAATGCCGACAGCCAATGCCAGCAAAACCGCGGCCAGGATGTTCTGCCAAAACCCCTCGGGATCTTTCCCTATGCAGTCTATTGCATCTCCTACCCTGATCGGAACAAGAAGCGTAAACAGGACGGAAAGGAACGCAAGGACAAGCGACAGCATTATCTTATAACGGCACCGCCGAAGGAAATGCAGGACACGCCTGATCGTGTGCCCTCTTCCTTTCCTCGCGAGCGCGTCTTTATCGGTATTTAGATTTCCTTTGGGCACAAAGCCGGAAATGTCAAGCGCCATCAGTCATCCTTTCCATACTGTGAGGAGTATATCTCTTTATAGACCGTACATGACGAAAGCAGCTCGGAATGTGTGCAGAGGCCGACCTGCTCTCCGTCATCGAGAACCAGTATATTGTCGCATCCTGCAACGGAAACGGTACGCTGTGCTATTATTATCACTGTCGGATGATATGAGAGCGAAGCTATATTATTTCTGAGCTTCAGGTCAGTCATATAGTCAAGTGCAGAACTTGCATCATCCAGTATTATGACAGACGGCTTTCCGGCAAGCACTCTTGCTATCGAAAGCCTCTGGCGCTGTCCTCCGGAAAGGTTCTTCCCACCGGCTTCAACCGGCGCATCGAGTCCTCCCTTCGCTTTGATGACGTCATCGCATACGGCGGCATATACCGCCTCCATTATCTCCTCATCGGTCGCCGAGGGATTGCCCCATTTGATGTTTTCCCTTATGGTGCCTTCGAACATCACCGCAGACTGCATGACGATCCCGATCTTTTCCCGAAGGATCCTGCTGTCAAGTTTTGATATATCCGTACCGCCTATGAGTATCTGTCCGCCCGTGGGCGCATAAAATCCCGTCAGAAGATGTGCGACCGTACTCTTGCCGGCTCCGGTACCTCCGATTATCCCGAAAGTCTCGCCTTCATTTACCGTAAATGAGATCGAAGATACCGCCTCGTCAGCAGATTCATGGTATCTGAGAGATACATTCTTAAACTCTATCAATGGACACTCTTTATCGGCAAAGCCTTCGGTGCCAAGTGACGGCACGGGAGATACATCAAAGATCTCATTTACCCTTATTGCGGATGCAAATGTCCTGTTGAGCGTTACTATGAGATTGGCAAATTTAATGAGTTCAAGGAGGATCTGGGACATGTAGTTGTATAAGGCCACGACCTCACCTGTCGTAAGAACGCCATTTGACACCTGACGGTCACCGACGGATATCAGGGCGGCGATCCCGAGATTTACAAGAACATAAGTCAGGGGATTTAAAAGTGAAGAGATCCTGCCTGTGAGAAGCTGGAGCTTTGTCAGTTCCATGTTCTTCGCCTCAAAATCCGCTATCTGCTCATCTTCGAGCGTAAACGCCCTTATCACCCTTGCACCGGACAGGTTTTCGCGAACGAGCAGGAGTATCTCGTCAAGCTTCTTCTGACTCTTCTTAAGAAGCGGGATATTGGTATGCATTATGAAATATACAGATAACGCTAGTGCCGCGATCACTGAGACGAACACCATGGCAGATCTTACATCTATCGTAAACGCCATGATCATCGCCCCGGCAACTATGAAAGGTGAACGCAGAAAAAGCCGCAGGAACATGTTTACACCGTTCTGCAGCACGTTCACATCCACTGTCATCCTTGTGATCATAGTGGACGTTCCTATGTTATCGATCTCCGGGAATCCAAACGAGAGGATATGTGCAAAAAGGTCGTGGCGTAGGCCCTTTGAGAAACCCGTAGCCGCCTTTGCCGCAAAATACTGTGCGGTAGCCGACACGGCTAGTCCGAGCGCCCCAAGCGCGATGAGGACGAAGAAAGACTTCATCACATACGCTGAGGAAGCTCCGCCGATCCCCTTGTCGATCATGGCTGCGATGACAAGAGGGACTGTCAGTTCGAAAACTGCCTCGAGCATTTTGAAGAGCGGAGCAAATACGCACTCTTTTTTGTAGACGGAAAGGTACTTAAGGAGTCTTCGCATGATACGTCAGGACCTGTATCCCTCGGGATTGCTGCTCTGCCACCTCCAGGAATCCCTGCACATGTCAACTATGTCATGCTCTGCCTTCCAGCCGAGCTCCGCTTCCGCCTTGGATGCGTCCGCATAGCATGCGGCAATGTCTCCGGGCCTTCTGTCTTTTATGACATAAGGTATCTTGATCCCGTTTGCCTTCTCAAAGCTGTGAACGAGTTCAAGGACGGATACTCCGTTTCCGGTACCGAGATTGTATATGCACAGACCTGCTTTTTCCGTTATCTTTTTGAGCGCCTTGATGTGTCCGTCGGCAAGGTCTGATACGTGTATGTAATCACGCACGCCGGTTCCATCCGGGGTATCATAGTCATCTCCGAAGACGCCGAGCTTTTCAAGCTTTCCCACGGCAACCTGCGTAACATACGGCATGAGGTTGTTCGGTATTCCCGTCGGATCCTCTCCGATGCGTCCCGAAGGGTCGGCACCTATGGGATTGAAATACCGGAGGATCACGATGTTCCATTCCTTATCCGCCTTCGCCATATCCATAAGTATCTGCTCGATCATCGATTTCGTCCATCCGTACGGATTGGTGCACACGCCCTTCGGACAGTCCTCGGTTATGGGAATGACCTCGGGATCGCCGTAAACGGTCGCGGATGAGGAAAAGATGAAGTTCTTCATGTTATGGTCAGAAAGCGCCTTTAATAGATTAAGCGTCCCGGTGATATTGTTATTATAGTATTCCCATGGCTTCTGCACGGATTCGCCCACGGCCTTGAGCCCCGCAAAATGTATGCAGCAGTCAAACCGATTCTCGGAACATATCCGGTCAAGAAGAGCTGCATCAAGTATGTCGCCCTTAATGAACCCGGCTTCCTTACCCGTTAATTCCTGGATGCGTGCAAGCGACTCTTCAGATGAATTGGACAGATTGTCAAGTACCGTGACTTCATGTCCTTCCCGAAGAAGCTGGAGCACCGTATGAGAACCTATATATCCGGATCCGCCTGTAACAAATACTTTCATGATCATCTCTCCTTCTTTATATCTGCCCCGCCGGGCCTGACTTCAAACAAAAGGAACCCGCCCGCGAGTTCCTTTTGTTATGTTTTATCAGAGCTTTTATTCCTACTTCTGCGCTATCGCAGCCTGTGCAGCCGCAAGCCTTGCTATCGGCACCCTGAAAGGTGAGCACGATACGTAATCAAGGCCTAAGCTGTTACAGAACTCGACGGATGAAGGATCACCGCCGTGCTCTCCGCAGATCCCGACATGAAGTTTGGGATTTACGGGTTTTCCGAGATCCATTGACATCTTCATCAGCTTGCCCACGCCATCCCTGTCAAGCTTTGTGAACGGATCGTTCTCAAATATCTTCGTATCATAATATGCATTGAGGAACTTGCCGGCATCATCTCTCGAGAAGCCGTAAGTCATCTGCGTAAGGTCATTTGTACCGAAGCAGAAGAAGTCAGCATTTGCAGCGATCTCGTCTGCGGTAAGTGCCGCCCTCGGGATTTCGATCATCGTTCCGACTTCATACTCAAGCTTATAGCCGGCAGCTTTGATCTCCTCCTTCGCCGTTTCATCAACTATGCTCTTTACAAAATTGAACTCCTTTACGTCGCCTACGAGAGGGATCATGATCTCAGGCTTGACGCTCCAGTTGGAGTGCTTCTTGGATACATTTATCGCAGCACGGATGACGGCTCTTGTCTGCATCCTTGCGATCTCGGGGTATGTTACCGCCAGGCGGCATCCCCTGTGTCCCATCATCGGATTGAACTCATGAAGGGCATTGATTATGGTCTTGATGTCTTCAACGCTCTTGCCCTGTGTCTTGGCGAGCTTCTCGATATCCGCATCCTCTGTGGGAACAAACTCATGAAGAGGCGGATCGAGGAATCTGATTGTGACCGGATATCCTTCAAGAGCCTCGTACAGTTTTTCGAAATCGCTCTGCTGGTAAGGAAGTATCTTGTCAAGTGCCGTCTCCCTCTCTTCAACCGAGTCTGAACAGATCATCTCACGGAATGCGTCGATCCTGTCGCCTTCAAAAAACATATGCTCCGTACGGCACAGTCCGATACCCTCCGCTCCGAGCTCCCTTGCCTTTCTGGCATCGTGAGGCGTGTCGGCATTGGTACGGACCTTCATCGTGCGGTACTTGTCGGCCCAGGACATGATCCTTCCGAATTCGCCGGCGATAGTCGCATCTACGGTTGCGATCTGTCCGTCATATATGTTTCCTGTGGTTCCGTCAATGGAAATGAAATCACCTTCCGTAAATTCCTTTCCACCGAGCGTAAACTTCTTGGCAGCCTCATCCATTGCGATGTCACCGCATCCGGAAACGCAGCATTTGCCCATACCTCTGGCAACAACGGCTGCATGGCTCGTCATTCCGCCACGCACCGTCAGGATCCCCTGTGCGGCCTTCATTCCGGTGATATCTTCGGGGCTGGTCTCAAGCCTTACGAGAACGACTTTCTCGCCCTTATTGTTCCATTCTTCGGCATCTTCGGCGGTAAAGACGATCTTGCCGCATGCAGCTCCCGGAGATGCTCCGAGTCCGCGTCCGAGAGGAGTGGCGTTCTTTAATACCTTGACATCGAACTGAGGATGGAGGAGCGTATCGAGGTTTCTCGGGTCGATCATGGCGACCGCCTGTTCTTCCGTCTTCATTCCCTCATCAACAAGATCACAGGCGATCTTGAGAGCGGCCTGGGCAGTCCTCTTTCCGTTACGGCACTGAAGCATGTAGAGCTTTCCGTTCTCAACGGTAAACTCCATATCCTGCATATCGTGATAATGCTTCTCAAGAATCTTGCAGACTTTGATGAACTGCTGATATGCTTCGGGGAACTGCTTTTCCATCTCATCGATATTCATGGGAGTACGGATACCCGCAACAACGTCTTCACCCTGTGCATTTACAAGGAACTCACCCATGAGCTTCATCTCACCGGTAGCGGGATCTCTCGTAAACGCAACACCTGTACCGGAGTTGTTATTGAGGTTACCGAATACCATGGGCATTACGGAAACTGCCGTACCCCAGCTGTACGGTATATCGTTGTCTCTTCTGTACACGTTTGCTCTCGGATTGTCCCAGCTGCGGAACACTGCCTTGATGGCTTCCTTAAGCTGAATGATCGGATCGGTAGGAAAGTCCTCGTCAAGTTCTTTCTTGTATTCGCTCTTAAACTGCTCGGCAAGTTCCTTAAGGTCTTCCGCGGTAAGATCCACATCATATTCAACGCCCTTCTTCTGCTTCATGGCATCGATGAGCTCTTCAAAGTGCTTCTTACCCACACCCATAACAACATCGGAGAACATCTGGATAAAACGTCTGTATGAATCATAAACAAATCTTTCGAACTTGGGATCCGGATTGGCTTTGATCATAGCCTCAACGACTTCTTCGTTCATACCGAGGTTTAAGATCGTATCCATCATACCGGGCATTGAAGCACGGGCACCGGAACGGACAGAAACAAGAAGCGGTTTATCGGGGTCGCCGAAGTATTTATCGTTGATCATCTCAATACGACCGACAAACTCCATGATCTGACCCATAACCTCGTCATTTATCTGTCTTCCGTCCTCATAATACTGTGTACATGCATCGGTCGTAACAGTAAAGCCCTGAGGGACCGGAAGGCCGATATTGGTCATCTCGGCAAGGTTGGCACCTTTTCCGCCGAGGAGGTTACGCATCTCGGCATTTCCCTCGGTAAACAGATAAACCCACTTTCTCTTACGTAAATTCATTCTCTTTCCTCCTAAATATTTATATTAAATATTGAATAACCTTAAAATGTGAACTTGTCCGCAAAGTATGCATCGAGGTCTTCGATCCTGACTCTTTCCTGCTGCATGCTGTCACGGTCTCTTACCGTTACCGCATTATCTTCCTCGGAATCAAAATCATAGGTAACACAGAACGGTGTGCCTATCTCATCCTGTCTCCTGTATCTCTTACCGATATTTCCCCTGTCATCAAATTCACAGTTATACTTCTTTGAGAGCATT
>JAILRP010000003.1 GCA_024698075.1 Lachnospiraceae bacterium | reverse complement strand
TGGAGACCGTATTCGCTCATCTTCCTTCCTGACCTTGTCAGGGATCTTCTTGACTTTTTATCATAGCCTAATACCATCGGCTCTAAGCCGAGGGATCTGCATCTTTTCAATACTGGAACTCTGTTGACTGCCATTTATCATTCCTCCTAATCATACTCTTCTGCGCTTGGGCGGGCGGCATCCGTTATGCGGCACCGGAGTTACATCCTTGATCGATACGACTTCAAGGCCTGCTGCCTGAAGTGCACGGATCGCTGCCTCACGTCCCGAACCCGGACCCTTTACGAAAACATCAACATACTTAAGCCCATGAACGAGAGCTGCCTTTGTTGCTGTTTCTGCCGCTACCTGCGCAGCGTAAGGAGTAGATTTCCTTGAACCTCTGAAGCCAAGGCCGCCGGCACTTGCCCAACTGAGAGCGTTACCTTCCGGATCCGTAAGCGTAACGATCGTGTTGTTGAAAGATGCCTGAATATGCGCCTGTCCGCGTTCAACGTTTTTCTTGACACGTCTTTTAACTGCTTTCTTAACTGTTTTTGCCATTTAAACTAACCTACTTTCCTAATTGTCATCCCCCTTCGGGGAAAATCATCACCTTTTACTTCTTCTTGCCCGCTACCGTACGCTTCGGACCCTTGCGCGTCCTTGCGTTGTTCTTGGTATTCTGTCCGCGGACCGGAAGTCCCTTTCTGTGGCGGATGCCTCTGTAGCAGCCAATTTCCTGGAGTCTCTTGATGTTAAGAGCAACTTCCCTCTTAAGATCACCTTCCACCATGTACTCGGCATCGATGATATCACTGATCTTTTTTACTTCTTCGTCCGTAAGGTCACGGCACCTTGTATCAGGATTGACCTTTGCCTTCTCCAGGATCTTTGTAGCTGTAGGTCTGCCTATACCGTACACATATGTAAGGCCGATCTCTACACGTTTGTCTCTGGGTAAATCCACACCGGAAATACGAGCCATACTTTTTACCTCTTTTCTTTTTCTGCGGGCAGCTTCTGCCCCGTTACTAATTGAATGGAATATGCCCTGCATATTCTTCCGGAACCTGTCCGGATGTTTCCTGCCTTCGGAATCCTCCCACTCTCGCCGAGGGCATCCTGCAACTTCGTTACAGGATATCTCGTGGGTCCCTCCTTCCGGCAAGTTTCAATCGTAGATAGCTCTTCGGTGGGTTAGTCCAAAAACTATCTATCATTCGGGCACTCAGCCCTGTCTCTGCTTGTGCTTAGGGTTTTCGCAGATTATCCTGACCCTACCCTTTCTCTTAATGACTTTGCACTTGTCGCAGATCGGTTTTACAGAAGATCTTACTTTCATTTCTTTTCTCCTTTTTCCTTCTCTACGAATAACACCCGGTCTGAAAACAGACCGACATATATTTTAACACCAAAGGCGCTAAAATTCAACAAAAATCTTACTTTCCGGCAGTTCCTGCCATCATTTGTCTCTCCAGATTATGCGTCCCTTCGAGAGATCATATGGAGACATTTCAAGCGTAACCTTATCGCCGGGCAGGATACGGATGAAATTCATTCTGAGCTTCCCGCTTATGTGGGCGATCACCTCATGGTCATTTTCGAGTTTTACACGAAACATCGCATTGGGCAGTTTTTCCACCACAGTTCCCTCAAGCTCGATAACATCTGCTTTTGACATTTAAGTCCTCCGTGTTTTAATCACTCTGGTTGCTCGTCGTTTGGGATATCTATCAGGACTGCCGTCCCCGGGTCAGCGTCAGTATCTCGGGTTCGCCTTCAGTTATGAGGATCGTATTCTCATAATGTGCCGAAGGAAGCCCGTCCTCAGCGACAACCGTCCAGTCATCATCAAGCCACTCGACATCATACCTGCCGAGATTGATCATCGGCTCGATGCAGAGCGTCATTCCCGGCATCAGCTTTATGCCGCGGCGGTTCTGGCGGAAGTTCGGGATCTGCGGATCCTCATGAAGCGAGGTTCCTATCCCGTGGCCGACCAGATCGTGCACGATACCGTATCCGTACGGCTTGATGAAATCATCTATGGCGTTTGAAATGTCATACAGATGATTCCCCGCCTTTGCCATTTTGATGCCTTCAAAAAACGACTGCTTGGTAACATCTATCAGCTGCTGCACCTCCGGTGCGACTTTCCCTACAGGGTAAGTCCTCGCAGCATCAGAGTGGTATCCCTTATATATGAGCCCCGCATCGAGGCTCACTATGTCGCCCTCCATCAGAATGCGGTCTTTCCTCGGAATCCCGTGTACCACTTCTTCGTTCACGGAGACGCAGATGCTTGCAGGATAGCCGTTGTAATTGAGGAAATTGGGCACTCCGCCCCTTTCTCTTATAAGCTTCTCTCCGTATCTGTCGATATCAAGCGTCGATATGCCGGGCCGGACGAACTTTCCGAGCTCATCATGAACTTCCTCCAGGAGCCGGCATGACTCTCTTATCAGCTCTATCTCGCGTTCCGACTTGATTGTAACAGCCATCTCAACCCTCCAGAAGCGCTTCGATATCGGAAAAGACTTCCTTAACATCCCTTGTGCCGTCTACGGTCCGTAGGATGTTGAGCCTGCTGTAGTAGTCTATGAGGGGCTGCGTCTGCTTGTGATATACCTCAAGACGCTTTTTTACCGTTTCAGGCTTGTCATCGTCACGCAGTATCAGTTCGGCCCCGCATTTATCACATATCCCATCCTTCTTGGGAGGAACATGCTCTATATGATAGGTGGCTCCGCATTTGCTGCATGCGCGTCTGCCGCTCATCCTGTGGATGATGTTCTCATCGGGAACATTTACATCGATGGCAAGGTCTATCTTGTCACCAAGCTTGGCAACCTCGGCATCAAGCACTTCGGCCTGAGGTATCGTGCGCGGGAATCCGTCGAGAACGTATCCTTTTGCACAGTCTTCCGAAGAAACCCTGTCAAGCAGTATCCTTACGGTAAGCTCGTCGGGGACCAGCTGGCCTTTATCCATATACTGCTTTGCTTCCATGCCGAGCTTTGTGCCTTCCTTTATGTTGGCACGGAATATATCGCCCGTTGAAATATGGGGGATCCCGTACTTTTCAGCTATCATCTCAGCCTGTGTGCCTTTTCCGGCACCGGGAGCCCCGAGCATTATGATCTTCAAAGTATTACTCCTTTTCTTAAGGACTTTTCTGCCTGAATTTAATCAGTAAGGAATCCCTTGTAGTTTCTGACAAGCATCTGGGATTCGATCTGCTTCATCGTCTCAAGTATAACGCCGACTATGATGATAAGGCTCGTTCCGCCGAATGAAACACTTGCGCCGAACAGTCCGTTGAAAATGATCGGTATCATTGCAACGATGATAAGTCCTATCGCACCGATAAACACGATATAGTTAAGAACCTTGTTAAGGTACTCCTGGGTAGGCTTGCCGGGACGTGTTCCCGGAATGAATCCGCCTGACTTCTTCATGTTCTCGGCAACTTCCATCGGATTGAACGTAATGGAAGTATAGAAATATGCAAAGAACACAACCAGCACGACATAAAACAGTGCGCCCCATGAATATACCCATGCACCCTTCTTGAACCAGTTTCCGGAATTAAGGAAATACAGGAACTTCTGCCATCCCGTTGCCGTACCGGATCCAAAGAAGGATGAGATAACGCCGGGAAGCTGGAGAAGGCTTGATGCAAAGATGATGGGAATAACACCGCCGGTGTTGACTTTCAGCGGAATATGCGATGACTGTCCGCCGACCATCTTGCGTCCCTGAACCTTCTTAGCATACTGAACCGGTATCCTCCTCTCGGCCCCGTTTAAGATGACCGTGAGTATTACCGTAAGGATGATGACCGCAGCGATGACTACCAATGCGATCGTACCGGCACCATACTTATGCGCCTCGAACTGAGGTGTGACAAACTGTTTCCAAAGCGACCTCAGATCCTCGGGGATCCTTGAGATGATGTTTATCGTAAGTACTATAGATATACCGTTTCCTACACCGTTTTCCGTGATGCGCTCACCGATCCACATGATGAATGCAGAACCTGCGGTAAGGGCCGTGATGACCATTATCACATTAAGTGCATTGTACTCTTCAAGGAGTCCCTGGCGTCCGAATCCTATAGCCATTGCGGATGACTCCATGAGTGACAGACCGACGGTAACGTAACGTGTGATCGAAGCTATCTTCTTTCTTCCATCCTCACCCTCACGCTGCATTTCCTCGAGCTTGGGTATTGCGATCGTAAGGAGCTGCATTATGATCGATGATGTGATGTACGGTGTAATATTAAGCGCGAATACCGACATCTTCAGGAATGAACCGCCGGTAAATGCATCCATGAAAGAAAATGCGTCACCGGTCTGCTGCGCAAACCAGCTTGCAAAGTAATTCCTGTCAACGCCCGGAACGGGGAGTTCGCAGCCCAGTCTGACCACGACCATCATAAGCAGGGTAAAGATCAACTTTTTCCTGATGTCCTTGATCTTAAAGGCATTTTTTACAGTCTCAAGCATTAGATCACCTCAGCTTTTCCACCAAGACTTTCAATCTTTTCCTTTGCAGTTGCAGAGAACGCATTGGCCTTAACTGTAAGTTTCTTGGTAAGTTCTCCGTTTCCAAGGATCTTAACTCCATCCTTGGGGTTCTTGATGATTCCGACTTCCTTGAGCGCATCGATAGTAACAGTTGCGCCATCCTCGAATACTTCGAGTCTCGACATGTTGATACCGATGATCTCCTTTGTGTTCCTGTTCTTGAATCCCCTCTTGGGTATTCTTCTGTATAACGGCATCTGGCCGCCTTCGAACCCGATCCTGGGCGCGCCTGAACGAGCCTTCTGACCTTTATGTCCTTTACCGGCAGTCTTGCCGTTTCCCGAACCGTGTCCGCGTCCTCTTCTGAAATTATTGCTGTGTTTTGACCCTTCTGCAGGCTTTAAATTGGATAATTCCATTGTTTGCCTCCTTCTTTTTTTTCTGAACCGATGCTTTATGCCTCTTCAACCTTGATCAAATGGCAGACCTGCCTGCACATGCCGCGGACCGCATCATTGTCGGGAAGCTCATTTACGCTTCCGAGCTTTCTAAGGCCAAGTGCCTTAACGGTTGCTCTATGCTTCGGAATGGCTCCGATCGGTGATTTAACCAAGGTAACCTTAATTCTCTTATCAGCCATTTTCAAACCTCCTTACCTTCGCCTCAGCCTCTTATGTCATCCACTGACTTGCCGCGGAGTCTGGCAACTTCCTCGGGAGTCTTGAGCTGACGCAGCGCATCGATCGTGGCCAGAACTACATTCTGCTTGTTGTTTGAGCCCAAAGACTTTGTACGGATGTTCTTGATCCCTGCCATCTCACAAACGTTTCTGGCAGGACCGCCTGCGATAACACCGGTTCCTTCGGGAGCTCTCTTGATAAGAACATGCGCTCCGCCGAACTTACCGATAAAATCATGTGTAATGCTGTTGTTCTCATCAAGCGGAACCTCGATAAGATTCTTCATCGCATCTTCTTTTCCTTTGCGGATCGCTTCAGGTATTTCGGCCGCTTTTCCGAGTCCGGCACCAACGTGTCCGTTCTCGTCGCCGACTACAACCAGCGCGGTAAAACGCATGTTACGTCCGCCCTTTACAACCTTCGTTACTCGCTTGATGGTAACGACTTTATCATTTAATTCCAAACTGTTCGGATCAATAATCTGACGTTTCATGTGTCTATTCCTCCTAGAATTTAAGGCCCGCTTCTCTTGCAGCATCAGCGAGTGCCGCTATCTTGCCCTGATATATAAAGCCGCCTCTGTCGAAGACTACCGTGTCGATACCCTTTTCAAGGGCACGCTTTGCGATAACTCCTCCAAGGTACGCTGCCGCTTCAACAGTATCTGTCATCTCGATCTGACTCTTGACATCCTTTTCAAGCGTCGAAGCGCTCACCAGTGTATTGCCGGCCGTATCGTCGATGATCTGTGCATACATATGCTTGTTGCTACGAAATACAGAAAGACGAGGTCTCTCAGCTGTTCCGCTGAAACGGTTACGCATTCTGCCATGCTTTTTGATTCGAACTTCCGCTCTTGATTTTTTGCTAACCATTTATCCGCTCCTCCTTCTTTACTTCTTACCGGTCTTACCGACTTTACGCCTGATATGCTCATCCGCATATTTGATACCCTTGCCCTTGTAAGGCTCAGGTCTTCTCTTATCCCTTATCTCGGCTGCGTACTGTCCGACCTTTTCTTTATCGATGCCTTTTACAAAGATGATGTTCGTACCTTCTACTACGGTCTCAACACCTTCGGGGTCTTCCATCTCTACCGGATGTGAATATCCAAGGTTCAGTGTGAGCTTCTTGCCCTGCTTCTGGGCCCTGTAACCGACACCGTTAACTTCCAGCTTTTTCTCGAATCCGTTGGTAACACCTGTCACCATGTTGTTGATGAGTGTCCTTGTCAGACCATGAAGGGATTTATTCCTCTTCAGATCGTTGGGACGGCTGACCGTTACCTCAGCTCCTTCAACCTTTATTTCCATTTCGGGAGCCATAGAACGCTCCAGTGTTCCCTTGGGACCTTTTACAGTCACTTTATTATTTTCTGCAACATCCACAGTTACGCCTGCAGGTATCGCGATTGGCATTTTTCCTATTCGTGACATGCCCGTACCTCCTATAATGATTACGCTTTCCTAATTCCTACCAGACAAAAGCAAGAACTTCTCCGCCTACGCCTGCTTTACGTGCTTCCCTGTCGGTGAGCACACCGTTGTTCGTCGAGATGATGGCAACCCCGAGTCCTCCGAGAACCTTCGGAAGCTCATCCTTGCCGGCATATACCCTAAGCCCGGGCTTTGAGATCCTCTTAAGACCTGTGATGATCTTCTCATCCTTGTCCTCACCATACTTAAGTGAGATCTTGATGGTCTTGTAAGAGCCCTCATCGACTATATCGTATTTCTTGATGTATCCTTCTTTTAAAAGAATCTCTGCGATCGCCAGCTTCATCTTTGATGAAGGAACATCTACCGTATCGTGCTTTGCAGTATTTGCATTACGTATTCTCGTGAGCATATCTGCAATGGGATCACTCATTGTCATTGTAAATTCCTCCTTACCAGCTTGCTTTTTTAACGCCGGGTATCTGTCCTTTGTATGCCAGTTCACGGAAGCAGATCCTGCATATTCCGTATTTTCTCAGAAAAGCATGCGGACGTCCGCAGATCCTGCATCGTGTGTATGCTCTTGTCGAGAACTTGGGCTTACGCTGCTGTTTTACCTTCATTGACGTTTTTGCCATGAATCGATATCCTCCTTCACCTATCTTGCATACGGCATACCGAACTGTGTAAGCAGTTCTCTTGCCTCTTCATCAGTCTTGGCAGTTGTTACGATGATAACGTCCATACCTCTGATCTTATCGACCTTGTCATACTCGATCTCAGGGAATATGAGCTGCTCCTTGATTCCGAGAGCATAATTTCCCCTGCCGTCAAAAGCATTCGGGTTGACTCCTCTGAAGTCACGGACACGGGGAAGTGCGAGATTTACGAGACGGTCGAGGAATTCGTACATCCTCTCACCGCGCAGCGTAACCTTTGCGCCGATCGACATTCCTTCCCTGATCTTAAAGTTAGCCACCGAATTCTTGGCCTTTGTGATAACAGCCTTCTGGCCCGTTATCGTCTCAAGATCTGCGAGTGCCGACTCAAGAACCTTTGCGTTTTCCTTGGCTTCGCCAACACCCATGTTGATAACTATCTTGTCAAGCTTGGGGACTTCCATAACGTTCTTGTATCCGAACTTCTTCATCATAGCGTCCCTAATCTGGTCATTATACAGTTCTTTGTATCTGCTCAATTCCTGTCCCTCCTTAATCAATCACTTCACCGGTTGACTTAGCGACACGAACCTTCTTGTCACCCTCAACCTTGAAGCCTACTCTGGTGGGTTTTCCTTTATGAACGTACATCACGTTTGAAGCATCTATAGAAGCTTCCTGCTCAATGATCCCGCCGTTCTGGTTAGCCATGGAGGGCTTTGTGTGTTTCTTTACGATATTAACGCCTTCAACAATGAGCCTTCCGCTCTTTCTGTCTACCGAGAGAACCTTCCCTTCGGCGCCAACATCTTTTCCTGCGATGACTTTAACCGTGTCACCTTTTTTGATCTTTGCCATTGCCATATCGCGCACCTCCTATAATACTTCCGGAGCGAGGGATACGATCTTCATGAACTGCTTTTCACGAAGCTCTCTTGCTACGGGTCCGAAAATACGTGTTCCTCTCGGTGTATTGTCTTCCTTGATTATGACTGCTGCGTTCTCGTCAAAGCGGATATAGGAACCGTCCTTACGGCGGGCACCCTTTACGCTCCTAACGACAACAGCCCTGACTACTTCACCTTTCTTTACAACACCGCCGGGTGTTGCATCTTTAACAGTTGCAACGATCGTATCACCGATATTCGCATACCTTCTTGTGGATCCGCCCACAACGCGGATGCACAGGATCTCTTTAGCGCCGGTGTTGTCAGCAACTTTAAGTCTGCTTTCCTGCTGTATCATTTGTTTACCTCCGCATAATCCAATCTGTGAGATGTTTTACTTAGCCTTCTCAATGATCTCGACAAGTCTCCATCTCTTGTCCTTGGACAGACGCCTTGTCTCCATTACCTTAACGGTATCGCCGATGTTGCACTCGTTGTTCTCATCATGTGCCTTCAGCTTATAAGTTCTCTTGACGATCTTCTTATACAGCGGATGCTTAACGTGGTTAACGACTGCCACTACAACTGTCTTGTCCATCTTGTTGCTCACGACTTTTCCTGTACGTGTTTTTCTTAAGTTTCTCTGTTCCATCGTCTAATCCTCCTCTTACGCCTTTGACTTCTCGGTCATAACCGTCTGGATGCGGGCGATGTTTCTGCGTACGTCCTTGATCCTTGCCGTGTTATCAAGCTGATTGGTTGCATTCTGGAATCTTAAGTTAAAAAGTTCTTTCTTAGCTGCAACAAGGTCCTCGGATAATTCAACCAGTGTCTTAGCCTTCAGATCTTCTACATATTTACTATTTTTCATTTGCCACACCGCCTTCCAGGTCTGCCTTTGCAGCGATCTTGCACTTGCAGGGGAGTTTGTGCATTGCAAGTCTTAATGCCTCTCTTGCAACTTCTTCCGTGACGCCTGCGATCTCGAACATTACGCGTCCGGGCTTAACTACTGCTACCCAGTAGTCAACAGCGCCTTTACCGGAACCCATTCGGGTTTCAGCCGGCTTAGCCGTAACAGGCTTGTCGGGGAAGATCTTGATCCAGACCTTACCGCCACGCTTGATGTAACGTGTCATGGCTACACGGGCTGCCTCTATCTGATTAGATGTGATCCAGCTGGGCTCTGCAGCCACAAGGCCGAACTCACCGTATGTGATAACGTTTCCTCTAAGTGCCTTGCCTCTCATCGATCCGCGGAACTGCTTACGATGCTTTACTCTCTTCGGCATTAACATTACTGCTCACTCCCTTCTTTTGCTTTTTTGGGAAGAACTTCGCCTTTGTAAATCCATACTTTAACGCCAAGCTTTCCGTATGTGGTATCTGCCTCAGCAAATCCGTAGTCAATATCTGCCCTGAGTGTCTGAAGAGGAATGGTTCCCTCGCTGTAGAACTCGGTACGGGCGATGTCTGCGCCACCAAGTCTTCCGCTGACTGCTGTCTTGATGCCGAGCGCGCCTGCCTTCAGGGTCCTGCCCATGGTAGACTTCATGGCACGTCTGAATGACACACGGTTCTCAAGCTGCTGAGCGATGTTTTCCGCTACAAGCTGTGCCTCGCGGTCCGGACGCTTAACTTCCTTGATATCCACAACGAGTTTCTTGTCCGTGAGCTTGGCAAGATCGTTCTTAAGCTTCTCGATATCCTGTCCGCCTTTTCCGATGATCACACCGGGCTTTGCGGTAAATATGATGACCTTTACGCGGTCTGAAGCACGTTCTATCTCAATCTTTGAGATTCCTGCGTTGTATAACTTCTTTTTAAGGAACTCCCTGATCTTATGATCCTCAACCAGGAAATCCGCGAAATCCTTTTCGGCATACCATCTGCTGTCCCAATCCTTGATAACGCCGACTCTTAATCCGTGGGGATTAACCTTCTGTCCCATATCTTCCTCCTTATTTCTCGTCCAGCACGACTGTAATGTGGCTCATACGTTTCTCGATACGATACGCACGACCCTGCGCACGAGGCTGAATTCTCTTCATTGTGGGACCCTTGTTCGCATAGCATTCCGCAATGTAGAGGTTTTCACGGTTCATACCGTTGTTGTTCTCGGCGTTTGCGATCGCTGATTCCAATAACTTCTTTATAAGTGATGACGCATATCTCGGATTATAGGTAAGGATGCCGAGCGCTGTCGTAACATCTTTTCCCCTTATGGCGTCCAATACGAAACAGGCTTTCTGAACAGATACTCTTGCATAAGACAGCTTAGCTGACGGTCTGGTATCCTTGTTCGCATTTCTTTCTCTTTTTATTTGGGATCTATGTCCTTTTGCCATTTGGATGTACCTCCTTTCAAACTATCCTGTGCTTATTTAACCTTTGATTTCTTTTCGTCCTTGCCGTGTCCCCTGTAAGTCCTGGTGCTTACGAACTCGCCAAGCTTATGGCCTACCATATCCTCGGTGATATATACGGGAACATGCTTTCTTCCGTCATGTACCGCGATCGTATGTCCTACGAATGAAGGGAAGATCGTGGAACGACGTGACCAAGTCTTGATAACCTGTTTATTGTTTGACTCGTTCATGGCATCTACTTTCTTAAGTAAGCTCTCATCGGCGAACGGGCCTTTCTTTAATGATCTAGCCATTATCTGTTTTCCTCCTTACTTAATGGTGCTGCCGTCACGGCGTCTTACAATAAGCTTATTGGACCGCAGGTTCTTCTTTCTCGTCTTAAGACCGAGAGCAGGTTTACCCCAAGGTGTGCACGGTCCGGGACGTCCGATACTCGTTCTTCCCTCACCACCGCCATGCGGATGGTCGTTGGGGTTCATGACGCTGCCTCGTACCGTAGGCCTGATTCCCATGTGGCGCTTACGTCCGGCCTTACCGATGTTAACGAGGTTGTGGTCGCCGTTTCCGATGACACCGATCGATGCCCTTGCAATGATCGGAACCATTCTCATCTCTCCTGAAGGAAGACGAAGTGTAGCGTACTTTCCTTCTTTAGCCATGAGCTGTGCTCCGCCGCCTGCGCTTCTTACGAGCTGGCCGCCCTTGCCGGGATACAGCTCTATGTTATGGACCATTGTACCGACGGGGATCTCCGAAAGAGGAAGGCAATTGCCAAGCCTTATCTCGGCTCCGGCACCGTTCATGACCTTCATGCCGTCCGTCAGTCCCTCGGGAGCAAGGATGTATGCCTTTTCACCGTCTGCATAGCAGATAAGTGCGATGTTGGCTGTCCTGTTCGGATCGTACTCGATACCGATGACCGTTGCAGGTATTCCGTCCTTCTGACGCTTAAAATCAATGATCCTGTATTTTCTTCTGTTTCCGCCGCCCCTGTGACGTACGGTTATCTTACCCTGGTTGTTTCTCCCCGAATGCTTCTTAAGGGGTGCGAGAAGCGACTTCTCAGGCTCTTTTTTTGTGATCTCGGCAAAATCAGAGCATGTCATCTGCCTTCTCGAAGGTGTATATGGGTTATACTTTTTGATTCCCATGATTTTTCTCCTTTACATTTTAGTTATCAGGTCTTGGATTGACCTATAATTATTGCGGTCCTGACAGATCAAAGACCTGTAAACAGTTCGATGTCCTTGCTGTCCTCTGTAAGCGTTACGATGGCCTTCTTCTTCTTTGAAGTCCTTCCGTATACAAGCCCGCGCCTCTTCTTCTTGCCGTCAAGGTTCATCGTGTTGACTGTCTTGACTTTTGTCCCGTCAAACATCTTCTCAACGGCTTCCTTGATCATCGTTTTGTTTGCTTCGGGATGTACATAGAACGTGTACTTCTTGTCACCCATATCGGCCATGCTCTTCTCGGTAACTACAGGCCTAAGGATCACGTCATAGTAGTTTATCGCTGCCATTATGCGTACACCTCCTCAATCTTTGTTACGGCATCTTTTGTGGCGATGACCGTGCTGTACTTCATTATGTCATAAGTGTTTATCGTGCTGACTGATGCAGTGATGACTCCGGGGATGTTCCTTGCGGAGAGGATCACGTTCTGATCATCATCAGCGAGAACGACGATTGCTTTAGAAACCTTGAGGTTCTCAAGCACCTCTTTGAACTTCTTTGTCTTGATCTCATCAAGCTTGAGCTCGTCAAGAACAAGGAACTTGTCCTCCTGAACGCGTGATGTGAGCGCGCTCTTTAAAGCAGCCCTCTTTTCCTTCTTGTTGAGCTTGAACGAGTAGTCCCTCGGAACCGGCGCGAATACGACTCCGCCGCCCTTCCACTGAGGTGATCTTGTCGAACCCTGTCTTGCATGACCGGTTCCCTTCTGTCTCCAGGGCTTCCTTCCGCCTCCGCTGACTTCTCCGCGGGTCTTGGCTTTCTGTGTTCCCTGACGGTTGTTGGCAAGCTGCTGTACTACTGCCATGTGAACGAGATGTTCATTGACTTCGACTCCGAAGATCGCATCATTGATCTCCATCTTGCCAACTTCTTTTCCTTCCATATTGTAAACAGATACGTTAGCCATCTGTATGTTCCTCCTTTCTTAAGGCTTTATTTTCCGGCCTTTACACTTTCCTTTATTGTGATGAGTGCTTTCTTAGGTCCCGGAACCGCTCCCTTTATGAGAAGCAGGTTCTTGTCTGCGTCAACACGTACAACTTCAAGATTCTGAACAGTAACTTTGACGCCGCCCATCTGTCCGGGCATTCCTTTTCCCTTGAACACTCTTGAAGGTGAGGAACATGCACCGTTTGAACCCTGATGACGGTGGAACTTGGAACCGTGCTTCATGGGTCCCCTGTGCTGGCCGAGCCTCTTGATCGTGCCCTGGAAACCTTTACCCTTTGAGATCGCCGAAGCATCGATCTTGTCACCGACCTCGAAAATGTCTGCCTTGATCTCCTGAGCTACCTGATATTCCTCGCTGTTATCAAAGCGGAATTCCCTTAAAAATCTCTTGGATGAAACTCCCGCCTTATCGAAATGGCCTTTAAGGGGCTTGTTGACACCGTTGCGGTGAACGATCTCTTTCTTTCCCTTTGCATCCTTGTTGACGATGCGGTCCTTCTTGTCGATGAATCCTACCTGGACAGCCTTGTAGCCGTCATTCTCTTCCGTCTTGATCTGTGTGACCACGCAGGGCCCCGCTTCAAGAACGGTTACCGGAACGAGCACGCCGTCATCATTGAAGATCTGTGTCATTCCGACTTTTGTTGCCAAAATCGCTTTCTTCATTTCTTCCTCCTTCTTTTGTCAGCGGAATATGCCATCGCACATTCATTCACTGAAGGTTTACTTTGTTTTCATCTTGATGTCGATATAAACACCTGCAGGCATTTCAAGCCTTGACAGGGAATCTACCGTCTTCTGGGTGGGCGTAAGAATGTCGATGAGACGCTTGTGGGTTCTCTGCTCGAACTGCTCACGGCTGTCCTTATACTTATGAACGGCACGGATGATGGTTACAACTTCCTTCTTAGTAGGAAGGGGAACCGGTCCCGATACTTCCGATCCGTTCTTGCGGACTGTCTCAATGATCTTCTTGGCCGCATCATCAATGAGGACATGATCGTATGCCTTCAATGTGATTCTCATTACCTGTGTTGCCATAAAAAAAGTCGCCTCCTTTTCGCACTTTGTAGAGATAAGTGAGACAAGCGGTGACTGTACACTCTCCCGTGTGTGTCCTCTTTCGGAACATACCACACACGTCGTTTCCCCTTATTGGGGACTGCCATCTAGTACAGTGACTTGTCGCCAGTTTTCGTAACTTGACATTCGCTCCGCGGAACTACCTATACCTGTGTACCGGCTTTGATACCGGCAACAAGGACGGTCGCCCATTTAAGATCGCCTTGCGGCGATGTGGGCTCCCGGTGCAGTAAGGTTCTTCCCACTTCGTGGGCCCCTCCTTGCTGCATATAGCAACCTCACACTTCATCGCTATCAATGTCACAGCATTCACGAGTATATAACACGGATTGGGGAATTACAAGAACTTTTTTTACTGATTTTTCAGATTTGATATCGGAAATTGTATTTTTTTAAGTACAATGGGGCCCGGACCGGCCGGACCCCAATATATTGTATATTTCAGTGTTCTGCTTCAGTCTTCTGCCTTGACTTCGTCGAATTCCTTCATTATCTCTTCCGACGGTGCAGGCGTGCATAGCGAAACGGCAACGATCGCTATGAGGCTTATTATAAAGCCGGGAAGCAGCGAGTAGAGACCCGTTACGGTCCCTATGGTTTCTCCGCCCATAAGAGGGATATAGTCCCAGATGATGACGGTAAGTGCTCCGGCAAGTATTCCGGCAAATGCCCCATGAAAGTTTGTGCGCTTCCAGAAGAGCGAGCACAGAACCAGCGGTCCGAATGCGGCACCGAATCCTGCCCATGCATCGCTGACAAGCTTCATTACCGAACTGTCGGGATTCCATGCTATGAAAAGGGCGATGACCGCAACACAGATCGTTGCCGCACGTCCGACGTTCAGAACGCTTCCCTCTGATGCATCTTTCTTGATGATGCCCTTATAAAGGTCCTCCGAGATGGCCGATGACGCAACAAGAAGCTGGGAGTCTGCGGTTGACATTATGGCAGCGAGGATCGCCGCGATAAACAGGCCTGCCAGGAGCGCAACGTTGCTGTCCTCGGTGAACACCTTCTTGATCATCTCTATGAACACCTTCTCGGAATCATCCATGACTCCGAACTTGGCCGCAAGATAAGCCCTGCCGAGAAGGCCTATTACACATGCGAACCCGAGTCCGAGAACGACCCAGAGGATTGCTATTGACTTTGATTTCTTAAGTTCATTCTTGTCCTTGATCGCCATAAAGCGGACCAGGATATGCGGCATTCCGAAGTATCCGAGTCCCCACGCGAATGAAGAGAGTATTGAAACTGCGGAAATACGGGTCCCGCCCTCCTGCATCGGATTCATGAATGATGCGGGATCAACTCCGGTCGACACAAGATTGGAAGTAAAATTCCCCGGACCCATGTTGATGAGAGCTATCACAGGAACGAATATGACTGCCACGAGCATCAGCAGGCCCTGTATGAAGTCCGTCGTACATACGGCGAGGAATCCGCCCATGAAAGTGTAGGTCAGTATAACGAGCGCGCCTATGATGAGCGCAAGATGGTAGTCCATTCCGAACACGGAATTGAAAAGCTTTCCGCCGGCCGAGAACGCCGAAGCGGTATATACAATAAAGAAGATGACTATGACTGCGGAAGAAATGCCGAGCAGCACCTTCTTTTCATCGCGGTAGCGGTTGACAAAGAATTCCGGGAGCGTCAGCGAGTTGTTCGCCCTGATCGTATACTTCCTGAGCGGGCCTGCAACAAAAAGCCAGTTTGCTATCGTACCGAGCATGAGTCCGATGCCGATCCATACCTGACCTGTTCCGAGCAGGTAAATGCTTCCGGGAAGGCCCATGAGCATCCATCCGCTCATATCGCTCGCTCCGGCAGACAGTGCCGCTACAAAACCGTTGAGCGAACGTCCTCCGAGGAAGTAGTCTTCGGAATTGTTGTTCTTCTTCATGAACGATGCGCCGATGAAGATCATTACCAGAAGGTAAACGGCAATGGCGATCATGATCATGATAAGTGATGATGTTGTCATTTTTCATTCCTCCGTTTGTTTTATCCTAAATCTTTTTTATGTTCTGAAGCGTCCGGATGCGCCGCATGGCAGCACAAGGCCGCTTCGCGTCACGGGAAGTCCGACCTCATCGGCCTCGACATGCCCCCCGAACTTCTTAACATAAACCGTGTTCATCATATACGAAAGCACTGCAGGCTGCAATCCCGTAGTATAAGAATTGATCAGAACGAAAAGCGGCCTGTCGGAAAGTATCATTGCCGTCTTTTCTATAAGAGGGAAGATGCTCTCCTCAATCTTCCATATCTCACCTTTAGGACCGCGACCGTATGAAGGCGGATCCATGATCAGCGCGTCATACCGGCTCCCGCGCCTAATCTCGCGCTCAACGAACTTAACACAGTCGTCAACGAGCCATCTTACAGGTGCATCGGCTAATCCGCTTATCTTCGCGTTCTCCTTTGCCCATCCGACCATGCCCTTTGCCGCATCCACATGGGTGACCCTCGCGCCCGCGGATGCTGCTGCAAGTGTCGCACCGCCCGTATAGGCAAACAGGTTGAGCACACTTATGCTTCTTTTCGGATTTTCCGACAGGGCTTCCTTTATAATAGAAGAAAACCATTCCCAGTTGGCCGCCTGTTCCGGAAAAAGCCCTGTATGCTTGAACGCAAACGGCTTAAGGCAGAACTTAAGGCTTTTATATCCTACGGTCCACTCCTCGGGAAGAGATATGATCTCCCACTCTCCCCCTCCTTTTGAAGACCGGTGGTAATGTCCGTCGATCCTGCCCCAGTCAGACTTAGACGTCTGCCAGATGACCTGGGGGTCGGGGCGGACGAGACGGTACCTGCCCCATCTCTCAAGCTTCTCACCTGAAGCCGCATCTATAACTTCATAATCTTTCCATCCGTCTGCAAGATACATATCAGAACCAGTAATAGTCAAAAAATATCTGTGCCACGAGTTTTACGATCCACTGTGCCAATACGAGCGCAATGAAGATGTACATATGGATGCGCACGGTCCCGTCCTTCATCTTTCTTATCCCGAAATGGCGGTAGAGAAAACATCTGACCATGAACACCGCATATACAATTATCCCGTAAAGGAGAGGAGGGTAATCATAAAGGCACTTTAATATCTCCCCATGGAGCAGTGCCCGCAGGGCCCTTGTCCCCCCGCATCCCGGGCAGCACAGATGTGTTACCTTATTGAATATGCACGGATACTTGATCCGAAGCACGTTAAAGCCTGTGCAAAAGTAAAGCAGCACTGCCGCAAACCCTATGCCCAGTGCCACTAAACCAAGTTCATAAAGCAGCTTGTCGTTTCCGCCAAGCTCCTTCTTACAGGTTTTCAATCTTTTCAACATAATCCTCTAAGAGATCGGGATCAAGTTCACGTAAGGCACTGGCGCCTATGGCACCAAAGATCAGGCTTATGACCGACAGCAGGAGTCCGACGCCTCCACATGCGATACCGGCGATCGCCATGCCTTTCATTTTTTCCTGCTTATTGATCGAAACGATGCCGAGCACGATCGCTGCCACGGCGGCTATCAGAGAAAGAATCCTTGTGCAGCAGCATAATATGGAAAGTATCCCGCACACAAGAGCTATTATAGCAAAAACACTTGCACCGTCTTCCGGCTCTTCAGCGCTTTCGGTATATGATGCGGAAGAATAATCCGATCCGCTAAATGAAGCATATGATGCATCCTGTCCGGAAGCTTCATACCCCGCCGCGGTCTCTTCGGCTGTAGAGCTTTCCTCGGCAGTAACCGTCTCCGCATAGCTGTCTGCTGACTCTACCGCTTCATCTGAAGGTGTTACATCATTGATTCCGTCAAATTCACTCATCTTCTATCCCCTTGATCTTTACATATTCGGTCTGCTTTATCATATTAAAGCGCCATACAGTCTGAATTATATGATACTGTGACATCAATTGCAAGCATAACCGCAAAAACGCGCTTTATATTATATGTGCGGTGGATTATAATCTGTCTGTGTAAGGCAGGATATACATCATCGGAGGAATGATAATGAACGATAAATGCGTCGGCGGTTCTGAGTCCGGAAGCAGGAAGGGACTTTTCATCGTAAATGCCTTCCTGGATTCACCGCAGGTAAATGAAACTTACTCCATGCTCATGGAAGCCGCCAAACGGGCGGGGCTCGATATGAGGATGTGCACCAATGCGGATTTTTTCGCCGACATGGAAGGACTCCGTGCAGTACCCGCTTCTTTGCAGACTGCCGAAGAAATAAAAAACTGCAGCTTCATCCTGTTCTGGAACAAGGATGTGCTGCTTGCACGCTCTCTCGAGCGCATGGGGCTGCGGCTCTTCAATCCGGCCTATGCCATCGAATCATGCGACAATAAAGCCCTGACATATGAAAGGCTCGGCGGAATATGCCGGATTCCGAAGACTTACCGTGTTCCCATGACTTTTACCGGGATCGGGTACGGGGATCTTTCATTTGAGGATTTTCTCGGAAGCCGTCTCGGATACCCTTATATTATCAAGGAATGCCTCGGATCTTACGGCGAGCAGGTATATCTGGCAAAGAATCCGGAAGAAGCCCGCTCCATTTTGGGTTCAGTGGCCGGATCTGACTGCATAGCCCAGGAATTCATAGCCTCATCTTACGGACGGGATATCCGGGCATATGTGATAGGGGACAGGGTCGCGGCATCGATGGAGAGGCATAATCCCAACGATTTTCGCTCAAATATCACGGGCGGAGGCATGGCAGAGCCTCATGAGGTAACGGAAGAAGAAGAGAGGATGGCTATTGCTGCAGCAAAAAAACTGGGGCTTGATTTTGCAGGCGTTGACATGCTGATCGCTGAAGACGGAGGCCCGATGCTATGTGAGGTGAACTCGAACGCGCAGTTTTCCGGTCTGCTTAAAGCCACGGGCATAAACATCGCGGATGCCATTTCCGAGCATATCCGAAATGCCATTGCTTAGATAATATATGAATTGCGGTCATTTCTGAGAGGATCTTCTGTAGAGAATGAATACTGATGCGGCGCATATGAGCATAAGCACGGTCCCTATCGCAAACTGCGCTCCGTAAGGGATATCCGCGTCAAAGTGAGGGATAAGGAAAAGTCCCGATGAATTGATGACCATATGCAGAAGCACACTGATTCCTGTGCCGATAAGGCTGTCCGGCATATCTGACAGTCCGCGGGATACGGCCTTTTCGGATCCGCCTCCCACTTCATTCTTACCGCTGTCCTTTGCGGCATGCGATCTTCTGTATATCAGAGGGCAGTAATAAAACACACATCCTATGAACAGTCCCATCACAAAACCGTACACCCGCTGAACGGCTTCGGTGTGGTATAGCCCGAAAAGCGCCGCCTGGATGAGGTTGGCGGCCCAGAACGGCATCACCATCTTTCCGGCACGCAGAAATATCAGGCGGAACACGATCTCCTCAACTATCGGGGCAACGAACATCACGTGTATTATCTGGCGGGAGCCCAGAGACCTGATCGATTCCATAAAGCTTCCATATGATACGGCGGCATCGGTCAGCGCCGACTGCGCCCCTTCCCCCGCAAGCCCCTGAAGGTATCCGACAGATGCGTTTACAAGATAAGCGCCGCCCGTCTGAAGCATCAGTCCGAGCAGCACAAGCGACGCGATATTGACCGCAGACCAAATGTATTTTTCACGTCTCGTATTTTTCGGATTCATTCGTCCCTGACTATCCTGTCCTCAGGCAGATGCCTCAGAAGGCATGCCTCAAGGTCTGCGCTCTTGACAGGTTTGCTGAGGTATGATGCAAATCCTTCCTCCAGATACATCTCCTGCGCACCGACAAGCGCATTTGCGGTAAGCGCGACGGTAGGCGTGTCGCAGTTGAGTCCGTCGGCCTGCTCGCGTATGCGGTGGAACGCCTCTATGCCGTCCATGATCGGCATCATGTGGTCCATGAGTATCAGATCATAATGTTTCATGCGTGTATATTTCAGGCACTCTTCACCGCTCGCTGCGAGGTCCATCTGAACAAGCGTATTCTTAAGCAGGAGCCTGACAACGTTGAGGTTCATCTTCACATCGTCGACAACAAGGATCCTCGCATGCGGAGCCGTGAACTTTTCAATCTTTTCACCCTTTTTCCTGCTGCCATCTTCTGCAGAGTTTTCGCTCTTCCGGTTCAGCCTGTCGTCGAACCTGCCGATAGTTGCATTGTCCGCAACCTTCTGCGGAATGGTGACCGTAAATGTGGAACCTTCGTAAAGCTCTGACTCCACTTCTATGGTCCCGCCCATCATCTCGGTGAACTTTCTGGTGATCGAAAGCCCCAGTCCCGTGCCTTCGATGTTCCTGTTGCTCCGCTCATCTATCCTCTTGAATGAGTCAAACAGGTATTTTCTGTTTTCTTCAGATATCCCTATTCCCGTGTCCTTGACGGAAATGACGAGCCTGATGCTGTCATTGTCGATCCTCTCGTATCCGATGCTGAGCCTTACAGAACCGTCCTTGGTGTACTTGACCGCGTTCGTCAGAAGGTTCATGATTATCTGCCTGATCCTGACCTCATCACCATAAAGGAATGCAGGGATGTTCTCATCATTTTCCACGATGAACGTAAGGTCCTTCCTCTTCGCCCTCATGTAGATCATGTTATAGCAGTCGTTCATTACCGAGAACAGTTCATACTCGACAGGATGAAGCTCCATCTTGCCGGATTCTATCTTTGAAAAATCAAGTATGTCGTTGACGAGTGACAGGAGCTGATGGCCCGCACTGTCAATATCATTCGCATATTCAAGTATATGGCTGTCGCTGCACTCGCGCAGGATCATCTCGTCCATCCCGAGCACTGCATTGATCGGGGTCCTTATCTCGTGGGACATGTTTGCCAGAAAGCTTGATTTGGCCGCGCTTGCGCTCTCAAGCCTTGCGTTTGCCTCGGCAAGTTCATCATTGAGTTTTCGCAGCTTCTCATCGTTTTCCTTAAGGGCCTTTGCCTGCTTTTCATATGCAAACGTCTGATATTTGAATATCAGTCCGAAGATGACCGTCACGAAAACAAACGCAATGCTCGTGTCCATTATCTCATCATTGCGGTTTTCAAGATATTTAACATACTGAGGGTATGCTTTTTCAATATGAAGGCAGCCCGTGAAAAGCACAAAATTGATGGCCGAAATGATGATGCTGGCCCTGACGCCGACAAGGAGCCACGTGAATATCGAACCGAACAGCATCCAGATAACGATGCCTGTTGCATATCCGCCGCATGCGAAATACATTATCGGAAATGCGATGAGGTTCGCTCCTGTAGCTATGATAATAGGCGGAACCGGTGAATCGGGATACCTGTTCGTCATAAAGAGTATGCTGCAGATGAACAAGGCCATCACGAACTGCATGATCACGCCGGAAAGTCCGGTGCCCACAACTATAGTCACGATTATTCCGGGAATCTGCACCAAAAGAGCGCTGCCCAAGATCACATTGACCAGCTTGTGCCTTATCGATAGTTCATCTCTGAAAAAATATCCGAAAAACTTTTTGAGAAATTTCATTGAGCGCTCCGGAAAACTGTTGTCAGATAGATTTTACTACTTAATCCTCTTTCCGACAACAACGAGTCTTCCATTCTCAACGTGATATGCGCATACCGAAAGCGTTATGAATTCATCGCCGAACGACGCATCAACGCCGGTGTCGTACATAGACAGCGCCTTGATGTTGTCGTAAAAGTCATTGAACTCATCCTCGTTTTCCGCATTGAAGAACTGATAGTATTTGAACACGTCCGTCTGGCCCTTCTTGTAGACCTGGGAGAGGAATACCGCACACACCTCGTACTCCCTGTCCTCATAAAGGCTCGAGAACTTGATTATGGAATGCTTCTTCTCATATGACTGGTCCCTGTACTTGTCAAGGTCCCCGAACATCGTCCCGTTCTTCATGTTGTGCCCGTGGAGTATGATGTTCGTCCCCGGCCTTGTTCCGTCAGTGTAGCCCTCGGCCGCTGTTCCCGTGCCTATGACCGAGTCCGTGTCCGCTATTATGCACCCATACGCGCTGTACTTGCCGTCAAAGTCACGGTTTAAGTAGTACTGCTCGTCCCTCGGGGTCTGCATGACGGGGTAGTCTATGACGGTGCCGTCTATCTTGATCCATCCGCCCGTGTCGTCATTTATTGTGTGGACTTCACCCATCCTCTGGGTCATTACCGCCGTCTGCTCCGGCTCCGCGGTGCCATCAGGCGTAAGGTCCGCCACTTCGCCGTCTCCGCTCACGGTCCCGTTCTCGACCTCGGGGGAGACCTTCTGGAGCGCCTCGGTGAGGTTCTCACGCGTAGCCACGTAGCGGCTCCCCATGTAGCCCATGCGGTACTGGAGCATTGCCGTCAGGAACACGAGGACGACAAGGAAGGCAACGGAA
>JAILRP010000093.1 GCA_024698075.1 Lachnospiraceae bacterium | reverse complement strand
TCCGACATGGAATAAGCCGCCTTAAAATCATCATACCGATCTTCCTCGGACCCGGTGTTGGTCCGCAGGAAACTGCTCTTTATGGCATTCTCATGCCCGAGCAGATATTCGCCCTTCTCGGTCATGGCGTCCATTCTTTTCTTCGTAAAGGCGCCGCCGTCAAATTCGGAAGCCGTCTCCCCGGTAGGCAAAGCCGCGGCCGAAAATCCCCCGTCGGGTATTTCCATCCATTTCCTGAGGCTCCCGACAACATAGTCGGATCTCTCCACGGCTTTCCCGGTCATGAATACCGACTGGGTCATGTCCTCCATGACGGTAACGCCGCGCTCGCGAAGAGATCTGATGCATTCTGCCATTTTATCGAGCGTATCCATGCCATAATACGTGTGGAACAGTACAGCTGATGGCTTGACCTGCTCGGTCAATTTCATTATCTCATCCGCATCAGGCTCAAGTTCAAGGTTTACATGATAGTAGGATATATCCCAGCCCTTCTCCTCGAACGGGAGTATGACGGTATCGCACGTATATATCGGCAGGAGGCAGCGTTTTGACCCGTCCGGGCTGTTCTTTTTTGCAGCATCTAATGCGGCCGCAAAAGCGCTCCTGCCGCTGTCATAGAAGCGGACAGTTCTGCTTGCTGCGGCATCTTCAAGGAAGCGGAAGATATTGCACGCCTTCTTTTCCCTCCTGCCTCCCGTTATCTCAAAAAAGCTTCCCATCTCGCGGAGACGGAGCATCGCCGCCGCGATCCTCACGGCGCCCTTTCCGTCGATGATCTGCCGGGATCTTTCCGACATTTCCTTCTGGAGTTTCTCCGAAGCCATAAGCTCCGAGAGGTATTCCGAGATCTTCAAAAGGACCGGCTCCATCCCGTCCCTGATGTCACCCGCATAGAACATTATCCTGTTTTCACTGAGCCACCTCGCATCAGGCAGCTGGTCGTCCGAAATGCTGTATAATACCGCAGGAAGAGCCGCCGCGCAGCACTCATACGGAACGGTGCCCGCTGCCGTGACGGCGATGCTGCACTCTTCCATGAGAGACCTCATGCCGGCAACGTTTTTTAGGACGGTGAGCCTTCCGGGATACCGCTTTTCCATGTCAAGAAGCTTCGCATACGCGTCGGCATATTCTCCGACGACAGCGTTTATCTTTATCTTCTCTGCTTCCCCGCCCGACAGGATATGCTCTGCTATCTTCGGGAGGAATGATGCCGCACCGCCTCCCCCGCTAAGGAGCACGCTGCATGGACCGCTGTCTTTGGAATAAAATCTATCTCTTTTTGCGACATTAAAAAACTGCTCGCGGAGCGGAGCATAAAGCGTCCCCACCAGCAGCCTCGTATATGTTCCGTCATAAAGGGCATCGGCCCTCTCCTTCCTGCCGAGCACATCATAATTGATCAGCAGGTCTGCATCCTTACTGTCTTCAAGGAAATCATCTATAAAGGCAACGAGTGCAAACTTCCGAAGAGCGGCAAGATAGCCTTCGGTTAAGTGGTATGAATCAACGAGTATTACAGGGATTTTCCGGTCACGGCTGTATCCGTCATCGGTTATTGAACGTATGGCATCCGCCTCATCAGCCGACAGGCAGTCCCACTTTGCAGAAAGCACCTTATATACGGCCCCCGCAGACTTGAGCGAGCTTTCGGATTCTTCATCAGATATGAGGTAGATGACATTTTCCCCGGCTTCGGAAATGGCCTTGCCTATCGTTAAGCATCTCATGAGATGGCCCATGCCGATCTCCCTGTTTGCATCCGTTCTGATATAGACCATAATCTTCCTTATACCGCATACAGCACGGTCTCCTCGCAGGAGTGGCTGTGCTGCCGCATGTAAAACCTGTATCCGTACCGTTTCAGCTCGCTATAGATCTTTATCACGTCATCATTGTTGTGGTATATGCATACCGCAAGCCTCGGATGATTTTCGCCGATAAGGCGCGCCATGCCGGCAAGTGCCTCGGGCTCGCTTCCCTCGATGTCCATCTTGATCACGGTGACATCGCGGTATTCATCATGAAGATCCGGAGCAGTTACGGATACACGGTCCTCGCCGTCATCCGAAAGGCTCGAGCCTATCGAGCCTCCGCCCGAAAAGCTTAAGATATCATCGCGGCTGTATAGCCCGGCACAGACCGGGACCACGGCTTTTGTCATCCCGTATGTCTTTCTTATCTCGGCTATGTTCTTCTCGTCGGGTTCAAAGCAGAATACCTTCTTAGGGAGCGTGCCAAGGTATTTTTCCATTTCGGCTGCCGTATCACCTATATATGCTCCTCCGTCCATCACGGTATCATCGGCACAAAGGCCCAGAAGCTCCCAGTCATACAGATAGCCTTCACGGCATAGGCTCGAGATGCGCCCGACATCCCCCGTATAACGCGCATGCAGGAATGCCTCGAACACATCCTTTGATTCCTCATCGCAGAGGGAATCATATATTTCTCTTATGATGCCGGCATTATTTACGAGAAAATCACGTTCCATCCTGTGCGGCGCATGCGCGTCGATATGGTCGATATGATGCGCCATCGGAAAGATCTCCTTAAGCTTTGGAAGGAGCGTATCTTCAACCACCGAAAGGACAACGTTGAACTTATCATGCCTTCCTATCATCTCGCCGGCACTGATGCAGTCAATATTCTTTCCGGCTATGCATATCTGCTTTCCCGGGAAGAGATAGTCCTCCGTCTCGATGAACGATATGTCTTCGATCCCGTTATCCATAAAGAGCTTCGCGGCTTCCCTTCCTATCTGTCCGGCCCCGTAAAGTGCCACGGGAAGCCCGTCAGATTTAAGGTCGGCTATGATGGCATCTCTTGTCCTGTATGAACTCGTGTCGTTAAAATCCAGATGCTTCATTTATCCTGTTTCTTCGATCCCTTCAGTCTGTATTTTATCTCCGCCATCTCCCAGTCAGACAGGTTGTCTATGTCCTGGGCGTCCATCTCGGGCACGATTATCGGATAATAGTCGTCCTCTATGGTGGCGGCAAGCTTCTTTACGTTATACACGTAAAACTGTCCCGCATCATGATACATTGGCTCAAGATCCTGTGACCTTGTGCGCGCGTGCTCGGGATTCTCATAGGCGGCAGAGCCGTCTTCCCTGATGATGAATGCGCGCTGCGGCGGATACGAGTACCGGATGAGCGGCAGCACGACAGCCGGCTCGTTTTCTTCCATGACATGCACCGCTTCCGTTACGGATTCCGGGGTGGTAAGCACCGCGGTGGGATAAATGCACGTAACATAGTCAAATTCACGCCCGGCTTTTTTATATTCACCCAGGACCTCGAGGATCACATCCTCGGTCGTAGCATGGTCCCCGGAAGTCTCGGCGCTTCTCATGAAAGGCACCGATGCTCCGGCACTTCGTGCAATTTCCGCGATCTCTTCGCTGTCGGTCGAAACCATCACCTCATCAAAAAAACCACAGCGAAGCGCTGTAGAGATCGAATAGGTTATTATCGGCTTACCGAGAAAATCCCTTATGTTCTTGTGCGGTATACGCTTGCTCCCGCCCCTGGCGGGAATGATCGCAATGTTCTTCTTAATGCTCATACAGGTCCCTGTCCAGCTCACTGAACGAATAATTGTTCCGGTCGGTTATTATCTTCCTAGTCTCTTCCGTACCTAAGCAGCACAGCATGTCAAGTATCGACAGTCCGCCTTCAAACCCCGGAAAAGCCTGCCTGTACTCACATCCCTTGTAGTCTATATATTGGTGGGACAGTCCCGCATCGGTAAAACGTTCTATCTCAACATATGCGGAACTTCCGTAATTGGACAGGTACGTATCGCATCCCGTCTTTTTGCACATGTCGACGAGCATGTCCGTCTTCTTTCCCTCGAACTCATAGTCACGGTCATACACGATCTTTGTCGGGACAGAGAGCAGGTCGAGCAGCCAGTTCATGATATGTATGTCAAGATCGCAGAGGTTATCCCAGTCCCTCGTATAAAGGTCCTCTATAAAATCCTTATACTCACCAAAATAAGGGGTCTTGCCGTAAAGCAGTGAGATCGTGCGTGCTGTCTTGCTCCTCCAGTCACTGCTGTTGTTTATCTTAACATCGCATATGAACTGGTCGAACTTATTCTTCGTCTCGACCGGGACCTGGATATAGTCCCACGCATCCTTTGTCCTTATCCTGTTCCTCTTCTGCCAGCTCTTTTTTTCAAACTGAACCTTCGTGACATAGACGAACACGTCCGACATATATATTTTTCCGATGAGCCCCGGATAGGGCCAGTAATTAGGCTGATGTCCCGACAGGATCATTTTCTGTTCCTCTTTTCGTGAAAATCCGCATCCTATTTCTTTAAGTAATATGATGCAAGCTTTTTGACCGCGCAGACGGTGTCATCAACATCCTTATCAGTCATGAGCGGATACAGCGGAATGCTCATGATGCCCCGGTAAACTTCCTCCGCGACCGGGCAGAGCCCGCGCTCATAGCCCCTGTTTTTGTAGAACGGGAAAAAGTATACGGGAATATAATGCACCTGGCACTGTACGTTTTCCGCACTCATCGCATCGAAGAATTCACGCCTCGTGCACGTAAGCTTCTCAAGGTCGAGCCTTATGATATAAAGGTGACGCGTCGTATCAGACTGCGGGATCTCCTTCTGTACGATGATCCCGGGTACGTCTGCAAACTCTCTGTCATACCTTGCCACGATCTCTTTCCTGCGCCGCGAGAACTTTTCAAGCTTTCCGAGCTGGCTTATGAGGAGCGCGGCCTGAAAATCTGTCATCCTGTAGTTGTAGCCGAGCGAGACCATCTCATAATACCATGACCCCTCCGGATCTTTCTCGTGCATCTCCTCCGCGCTGTGTGTTATGCCGTGCGTATGCGCCAGGACCGCCCTGCGGTAGAGGCCCGGATCGTTCGTAGTCACTGCGCCGCCTTCACCGCTCGTCACCGTCTTGACCGGATGGAACGAAAATGTCGTAATGTCCGCCAGCGATCCCACGGGTTTTCCGTTATACTTCGTTCCTATCGCATGTGCGGCATCCTCTATGAACACGAGATGGTACTCGTCGCATATCTTTCTGATCTTTTCATGCTCAACTGCCTGACCGGTATAGTCAACAGCGACCACGGCCTTCGTACGGTCAGTTATATGCTCCTTGATGCTTTCGGGGCTGATGTTGTATGTCTCGGGATCGATGTCGGCAAAGACCGGACGGGCACCGCAGTAGAATGCGCAGTTGGCCGATGCCGCAAAAGTCATCGGCGTCGTTATCACTTCATCCCCCGGGCCGATTCCGGCGGCAAGGCATGCGACATGGAGCGCTGCCGTACCGTTGCTGACCGCAACGGCATATTTCGCACCGGTGATCCCGCAGAGCTTCTTCTCAAGTTCATCGACCTTCGGGCCGCATGTAATGAGAGGACTTGCGAGCGTTTCGGCGACAGCCCTGATATCATCCTCTTCGATGCACTGTCTGCCGTAATATATCATCTCGTCCCTTACCGGCACACCGCCGGCTATAGCAGGTTTTTCCATTTTCTCACCCATCATTTCTTCCTGCAGTATCCAATATACCATCTGTAATCAAGGCCGAAGCAGTCATCCGTTATCGTTCCGAAAACGAAATCCTTAAAATATGTTCCGAATTCCTTTTCTATATCTGCCTCATCCTGGAATATCTTCTGCACCGATCCGTTCCTCGTTCCGAACCAGTCATTGGTTATGGTCATGAATCCGTCTTTCTCAATGCCGTCCTTATATACGAAGCAGTCCTTGAACGGAATGGAAAATACCATGATGCCATCCTTTTTCAGCACCCTGGCATATTCCTTTACATGGGACGAAAAATCCATTTCATCATCCAGATAATAACATACGTTCCATGACAGGAGATAATCAAAGGAGCTGTCTTCGAACCCGAGTGCGTTATTTACGCCGACCCTGATATCGGTATCTATTCCGAGCTCATCCATCCTCTTCTTTGTCGTATCCACTATCTCCTGCGATATTTCCGTACCGCAGACCTTTGAAAATCCTATCGAATCAAAGAAGCACAGATGCCTGCCGTCGCCGCATCCGATATCAAGTATGGATTTTCCCTCATATCCCTTATCACATAAGTTAAGGCGGGGGTAATTGCCTCGAAACATCCTGATGACATATTCAGCGGGATATGCCATTCTTGTCATGTGGGTATATGCTTTGCTCCATCTTTCTGTCTGTTCCTGTAACATCTGCTATCTCCTTTTTTACTGTAAATATATTGCCGTATTTACGTATTCATCCGCCTGCGGTCAGGAACCGCGGATATTCCTTTATGCATTCACATATCAGGGCATAATACTGTTTTATATCGATCGCCAGGACGGTTCCCCTTCCCAGGTCTGCCGTGTGGCATATGCCTCTTTCCCTGCACTTTCTGTCGAGCCTGTCAAAAGTGGGATAGTCCTTTTCCCCTTCAAACACATAATGGACCGCATAGTCCCTTAAAAGAGTCCCGTCGGGAAGCCGGATGGTCCCGTTGAACGCTTTGTTGTATCTGTATGGGACAGAGCACATCCGTTCCGCGAAGTGGACAAATGTTGAACCGCAGTCATAGTTCATGCAAACAAGCTTTCCGCCGCTTTCAAGAAACCTGTCCCAGAACGATCCTTTTCCGAATGACTCATGGGCGGGACATTTCGTATATTCCTCTGCAAGCCTCCCCCATGCCGTCACGGAAAAATTAGGATCGTAAGATCTTATCGTGTCGCTCTGTTTCAGGGCGTATTCCGACAGCAGTCCGCAGTCGGTGGAAGAGACTGCCGGATCATATATCTCATTGTGAAAAAAAGAGGCTGAAAATGTAGGAAGCACAACCGTACCTTCCGGTGTCACGGCTTCTTTCAGCGCCGAGTAGATACCTTCGCACAGCTCATCCGCCGAGCTTACTTTTTCCATCCTGCCGAAAAAACCTATATTGGTATGAAGGAACAGATTATCGCCGCTCAATACTCCGATCTTCCTTAAGCAGGCAAGGACATCCTCCCTCGTGTAATCGAACTTCATTTCATCAGGCCCTCAATGATCTTTGCCATCCCTTCAATGGTGGAAAAGCTCCGGTCCTCAAACTGATCGTTTGCAAACTGCACGCCGAACTTATCTTCTATATCACCCATAAATGTGATGAACTCAAATGAATCAATATATCCCATGTCCAGATAGTTTACGTTAAGGTGCTGCCTGATATCGCTCTCCTCGGCATTTGAATGCTCCGTAAACCATTTAATGATCCATTCCATAATATCATTCTTCATCAAGTATTCCTCCCTGATCATTGAAAAGCCATTTTCACGTTCCGTATTCCCGGACGAGTTTCTTCTTATCGGCTTTTCCGTTTATGTTTTTCGGTATTGACGCTATCCTTTCAAATATGTCAACGCAGCAGTGTTTTCCCAGTTCTTTTTCTATAGCCCTGTTCACGGAAGGTTCATCGGGAACTCTTTCATCAGGGCATGAATACCAGCATATTATCCTCTCTTCATCGTCGACCGTAACTCCCGCCACTGCACACTCATCGACTTCGGTGTTTTTCAGCATGCAGTCTTCTATGAGCTTGGGGCTTATGTTCATGCCGCCCTTGATTATGAGGTCCTTAAGCCTTCCCGTTATCGACATGATGCCGTTTTCGCATTTTCCGAGGTCTCCGGTCTTATAATAGTCCCCGATAAAATATGAATCCGTATCATCATTGGTGTAGCCCCGAAACATCCAGGGAACGCCGATCAGTATCTCACCGTCATCGCTAAGCCGAAGGTCAACCTCCGGAAGCAGATATCCTACCGAAGATGCCGGACTGTCCTTCCCGGGTATCTCGGTAGAGAGAAAAAGCGTTTCCGACAGTCCGTAACTCTGAAGCAGCTTCACATCATACATGGCCTCAAATCTTGACCTTAAGGTTTCAAACAGCGGTGCGGTCCCGATAAAGAACTTGGTATCCGTACCCGACAGGTACTTTCTTCCTTCTCCCCGGCGGTCCACCGTCATCAGTATGTTCAGCATGGTCGGGGACAGCCAGAATGAGTTCACCCCATACGTTTCGGCCGTTTTCCAGAACCGGATCGCAGACATCACATCAAATCTCGGCATTATGACTATCCTGCTTCCCCTGATCATAGGCATAAGGATCGTATTCAGTATTCCGGCCATGTATGTCATCGGCATTACATGGCACATACTGTCATCCGGTCCGAGCCCAACGGCCTCCCCGAACGAATCGCCAGCGTGAAGGAGGCTCTGGAGCCTATGCCGTACGCCCTTCGGAAATCCTGTGCTTCCGGATGTATACGTGACCATATAGTCCTTTTCCATGTCGATGCGGTCGATCGCCGCAAAAAGCTCATCATCAGACATGTCACGCATTTCCCCGGAAATATCTTCAAGGCTACGGATCACCGGCTTTCCGGGATTTTCAGACAGAATGTGGTCAATCTCGGCCTGTGATTTCTGAGGGTCGATCGGAATGATCGTCATGTTCGAAAGCATTGCCGCATGGTACAGCAGGAAAAGATCTAGCCCGTTTTCCATAATGACAACAAAGCTGTCACTCTCCTTCCGCTTAAGATCCGCGGAAAGAGAAAGCGCGCGCTTCCACACTTCCCTGTACGTAAGCCGGCTTCCGTCCCTTGCGTCACAGACATATTCCCTGTCTTTTATGCTCTCCTTTATCCTCTCGGCGAATGTCATCATATATTTACCATCTCTTCTGCTGTCATAAGCCCGTTTTCGGTAAGGCTCTTTATAATGGGCAGCATCTCATACGGCGGCACGCCTGTGATAGCACTCAGGTCAAAAAGATCGTTCGTTCCGTCCGCATAAGCGATAATATCTCTCATGACCATTATCCCGTCATAATTGGTCTTCTGGGCAACCGTAGGATACAGCCCTCTCTTTCCGAGCTGCGGCTCTCCGAGGACCGTTATCTTATACTTTCCGTTTGCCTCCATGCACTGTATCCACTGAACCATCACCTCATATGTGCCATACAGTCCTTCGGGGCTTATCATGTCCATATTGTCCGCGGATGTGTGATATTCCGGAAAAACATCATGCTTGGTCCTGCAGAAGCTTACGACCGGAAGGTCAATGCCCGGCGCATTATACTGTCTCTCATCGGATCCGCGGTCCCGGAATGTATATTCCGAATAATGCTCCCTGCCTCTTATCACGCTTGTCAGGGACCTGTCGGCAAGAGTATTTCCGTACCTCGTATGGATTATCGAATAATCCCTGTCATCCCCGACGCATGAGAATACGACTCCCGCCTTAAGCTTTGCCTTAAGATGGTCCATGTTAAAGCTTAAGTATGTAAGGGCGCCGATCGTTTCCGGGTTCAGCAGGAACCTGTATGTATACCTGCGGTTTTTCATTGACTGCACATATCTTATGAGAGCGGGAACGACCACCATGCCCGAGCACTCATCATTTGCCATCGAAGGATGGCAGCTGTAGCTCGTGATCATGAGCTCCTCATCAGTCTCTCCCGGAATGACCGCCTCGGCATACGTGAGGCTTCCGTCAAACAGGCTGCTGTCTATGTACAGATGGTATTTCCCTTCAGGCAGCGAATCAAGCTGCCTCTGGCTCATGCAGAAGCCGTAACGTTCCTTGTAATAGGACGTGACATAAGGGATGACATCCGGCTGGTCCGGCTGCGTATAGACGCACTCCTTCAGCTCATCAAGCGTCACCCATTTATCTACCGGAATGGAATAACCGAGGACATGAAGATTGTTATCGTTCATGTCAATGATCCTGTTTCCGCCCTCATCCTCGATGTATGCGGCTCTTATCGCCCATTCCTTGGGTACGGTCCAGTCAAGGACCTTTGTTCCTGACGGCACCTCAACGATGTTGAACCGTATTCCATCCTCTGCTATGTATTCGTCAAGTATCCTGAACGTTTCCCGGACACCGTTGCCGGTAATGCTGCGGCATATCGGAAATATCTTTCCGGCAAGGTCATACATTTCCCTGCCGATATCGCGTCCATCATTTACTGTTCCACTCATATCATCTGCTCCTTCTGAACGGCCTCGGCGGCGTCATAAAGGACTTCTCCGAATCTTTTGTTTATCCGGCCCCGCTCATAATGGTATTCTTCAAGGTATTTCTCCCTTATCGCCGGATCAAGCTTTGTTACATATTCCCATGGCCTGCTGATCATTTTTTCTTCATCGAGATTGAGCCCGGTAAGCCCCAGCGTCTTCATCAGCGGAACATATCCCGATCCCCATGAAGTGGACGTATTCTTGATGCAGTCATTATAGAAGAACAGGATATCCTTGTTATAGAACACCGGATATGCTATCGCGCTGGTGATCGCCGTTACAAACACTTTGCATTTCTTTGACAGTTCACAGGTTTTGCCGTTTATGATCTGCCTTCCGCCATAATCATAGCCACGAAGATCGCACCGCGGATGGTTCGCTATTACGGCAGGAATACCGTAATGATCCTCAAGCCTGTCAAGCATCGTTTCGATCTGCTTTAAATATTTTGCATTTTCCTCAGGCTGGTAGATAGGCTCGACCGTATAGCATTTATATACGCCGACTCCGTAAAAACCCAGTCCGCTGTTGGCGCAGAGTATGAAATCCTCCGAAATATCCCCGCCCTTTTCTTCTTCATCAAGGTAGTCGCTGTATGCCCTGCTGTTCGAATAGATGACATTGCATTTTTCAACGACCTTCTGCCCGGCAGAGATCATCGCATTTTTCGCAACCTCATTTGTCACGAATACGGCTTTCGGCCGGCAGCTGTCCGTCAGGTCTTCCGTATGTGACGCAATGTAGCTTCTGTTCTCCCTTCCTATCAGGGTCTTTTTGACCCATATATAAGGAAACTGCAGCATCCTGCCACTATATCTTTGGAGCCAGTCCTGAACTTTCTCGGAAAAAGTCTCCTTAACGGAACGGTCATACTGAAAGCTGGGGTCTGACGGTATCTTGACACGGTTTCCCATCACGAAATATGCGCAGTCATATCTGCATATCGGATACAGGAGTGCCCTGTCGGTAAGCGTTGCCAATATGAAAATGGTGTCCTTACTGTTTTCCTCCACCATCTGCTCATATTTGCAGAACTTCCCTACATGCACCACTTTACAGAGATCGCAGTCCTTATCATAGACATCCCACTTTGTCCTTTTGTCATATCCGCCGACTATCCAGACCTCTACCTCATATCCGTGTTCCGAAAGGCAGTCGAGCCCGTATTCATGGAATGCGATATTATGAAATACCGCAGTCAGTATGAATATTGCCTTTGTATATTTTCTGTTATCCATATATCAGTTTAAATCTTTCTGCTCTCAGGCAGGCTCAGGCAAGCAGCGCCGTAACCGTCCGTGAAACAGTCTCAAGCTCCTCATCGCTTATCCCCGTGCTGCACGGAAGCGCTATAAGTCTCTGCCACAGGCCCTCGGCAGTTCTTACATCCTCACAGGGTGCACCGGCATAAGGCTTTTGCAGATGCACGGGCTTCCAGAATGTTTTGGCCTCTATGCCTTTATCCTTAAGATCCGCGCAAAGCTTCTTCGTATAGGAAAAATCCGTTCCCTCTGGAAGGACGATGCCGCTGAACCAGCAGCTGCTGCCGGGGGTCGTCGGGAAGAAGGATATGCCCACTTCTTTAAGGGCGCTAAGCCTCTCTTCATAATACGTGCGGATGCGCCTCTTCGTCTTTACGAACGGCCCGAGGTTTTCCATCTGCGCACATCCCACCGCTGCCTGGATATTGGTCATGCGGTAATTGAATCCGGCTTCGTCAAAATCATAATCAGGCCAAACGCGCGCCGTTGTTGTAAGGTGCCTTATGTGGCCGAGGAGTTTCTCGTCATTTCCGACCGCAGCTCCCCCGCCTCCGCAGGTTATGGTCTTGTTCCCGTTAAAGCTGAGTATGCTGACATCGGCTAAAGGTCCGATGTTTCCTCCCTTATATGTGGCTCCCGCCGCGCATGCGGCATCCACTATGAGCGGAAGTGTGTATTCATCCGCTATTTCACGGAAAGCTTCCATATCGGGTATGTTCCCGAGGGTATATACCGGCATGAGCGCCGCGATCCGCCGCCCTGTTTCGGCGTGTACGAGCATTCCGTTCTCACGTCTGCACTTCTTCGCCAGATTATCCCTCACCGCCTCAGGCGACAGACACCAGCTGTCTGCGGAAATATCCATAAGGTACGGATCGGCGCCGCAGTGTTTGACCGAATTGGCGCTCGCAATGAACGTGAACGTCGGGATCACGACAAGGTCGCCATATGTCACCCCTGCCGCGGTAAGCGCGGCATGGATCCCGGTCGTCCCGGAGCTTGTGGCGACAGCATATCTGCTTCCCGTCGCTTCGGCCGTCATGCTCTCAAAACGGTTCACGTATTCTCCGACAGAGGACACAAACGTCGAATCTATGCAGTCAATTAAATACTTTTTTTCATTGCCCGTCAAGTTGGGCACCGATAATGGTATCATCTGTCACATTTTCCCATCCAGGCCCCTGCCTGTCTCTATATGTTCAAAGTTCGGCAGGTACTGCCCGATAATATCAACTATGTCGGCCTTCGTGCACCTTTCGGAATCAAACGCCTTACAAAGCCTGTCCGTAAGCTTAATTACCGCATCCCTTTCCGGCCTGCTCTTGCCGGTGATCACGCCGAGGCTTTCAAATCTGTCAAGATCCACGGCCTCTCCTTCAACATAAAACTCTTCAAATGATTTTTCCCCGCTCGTATCTGAAGGGGCAAAGTGGACCGGATAAGGCTTTCCGGGTTTCCATTCGGATGCCATCCTTATCGCCTCTTCATCACTCTGGCAGAGCTGCGGCTCATATCCCATGGCATGGAGAAGGTCCACGGCTATTCTGTCAAAAGATGTCATAGAAGCTTCCGAAAGCTTCGGGAAAAATATGTTGCGGTTATCCCCGAGCATCGCGGACAGCATACATATCTGGCCCGATTCCTCCGGGCTTACAAAATACCGCTTAACATCGGACGGCGCCGAAAGCGGCTGCTTTAAGTTTATCCTGTCGAGAAATCCCGCGGGGAGGGAGCCGTTGCTGAACGCAACGTTTGCAAACCTTGCGGTCTTTACGGGGAACGAATCGGAATATGAAAAGATCAGGTCCTCCATGATCCTCTTGCTCGCGCCCATGATGTTTACCGGATTGGCGGCTTTGTCCGTCGAAACACAGAAGTATAGCTCGGGCGGGTACTCCGAAAAAAGCTCTAAGAGCTGTCCGGCATTTATCACGTTATTGCGGAGCAGCGCTTCAATGCTGAATATATCCTTCTCAGAACGCACATGCTTGTGTGCCGAGAAATTCGCGGCTATGTCAAATCCGCGCCCGCCGCCTCTTTTATGGGCACGGAACATCCTTCTGAAAGTCACCGACGAATAGTCCATCGGATACGGAAGATACACAGCCGGTATATGTCCTGCAAGCCGCTCGTCCGAGCGCAGCGACCTTGTAAGCTCCGTCAGCGCATTCTCGTTCGTATCGACGACAACAAGCTCGGAAGGATCATAGGGCAGGATGGCGCGTATGAATGACGATCCTATAGAGCCTGCACCGCCGATAACAAGGACGCTCTTTCCCGATATCGCAGCGGCCAGCCCTTCACGGTTATTTTCGACATCATCCGCAAACATGCTGCGGCTTCGCTTTATTACATATTCATTTATGAATCCGTTTATATCAAACATGATAAGCCCTTATCTGGTAAGTATATTATCGGTCGTACTGTTTTCCCTGTAATGGTTGGCGGCAAACTTAAGGTCGGGTGACTGCCCGAACACTATGACGTCATCGGGAACATCCTGGTCCTTTATATACGTATTGGCCGAGATGATGACATTGTTTCCTATGTGGGAATCCCCAAGCACCTTTGAATTCGACATCATCTTGACGTGGCTTCCGATCACGGGATATATGCTGCTGCCGTCCTTCTTTATGTTCCCTCCGACGGTGCAGCCCTGATAGAAGAAGAAGCAGTCTCCGTACTCTGCCTTTCCCATCACGCTCCCGAGGGGATGCTCGCAGTACCATGTCGGAGGAAGCTCAACTTCATAAAAAAGCTCCACGCAGTTCAGTGACTTGTTCAGATAATACACGTATGACGCAAGTTCACTTTTTCCCTCAAGGTATGCCATGCGGCTCATCCAGTACAGGAACACGCAGTATTCGAGCGAATGGAACGGGCGGATTGGCGTATCCTTGCTGTCTTTTGCCTCACCTAGGCTGTATGCGTCGACGCACCGTCCCGCAGCTTCTGCCGCTTCAGCGACCAGGCCGTCCGTAATGCCTTCATCAGCGCCTTCCATGAAAAAAGTATTCAGCTGGTGCCGCAGAACCTGCTGCAGCTTATCCATCCATCCGGTCATGAGTCACCCCAGAAATCTGCCGTAATCATCCTTAATGTCGTCAAGGACCGGAAACCTTCGCCTGAAGGAATCCGCATCATCTGTAAGTTCATATATGACAGCACCTTCCTTATCGGAAAGCGATGCTTTTATCTCGCCGTTCGGATCTATGACACAGGAATCTCCGGAATAATACAGTCCGCCTATGTCGCCGCAGCAGTTGACCCCTAATATATATACCTGATCCTCTATGGCCCTTGCCCGAATGAGCGTCTTCCAGTGCTCACTCCGCTTTGCCGGCCAGCACGCCGGAACTACAACGGCATGCACAGACTTTGCCACTTCCCTGAAAAGCTCCGGGAACCTTAAGTCATAGCAGATGAACGATGAGAACGGTATGCCCTCAAGTTCAAATACCGATATTTTATCACCGCCGCAGAACTTCCTGTCCTCACCGGAAAATGAAAAGGGATGTATCTTCGCGTATTCGGATACGACGCTTCCGTCAGGTCCGACGATCGTATAGACATTTTCGGCCATAGGGCCTGCAGACCTTACCCATCCGAATCCTATCCCGACGCCATGTGATCTGGCGATGCCGCTCATGATCCCCACGGTTTTTCTGTCATCTTCAGCAGTTAGTGCGGTGTTCATGGAAAATCCGGTAAAGCTCATCTCCGGAAAGAAGAACCAGCCGGCTTCCTTATTGGCTTCGATGAGCCTTTCGGCGTTTTCGATATTCTTATCGCGCTCTTCCCATACTATGGTTGTCTGGGCCAATGCTATCTTCATTACATCCTCCGAAGTCCTGCTATGCCTTCCATTCACCAACGTCGATAAGACCTTTTTCGACGATGAACCTTGCCATCTCAAGATCGAACATGCTGTCTATCTCTATCGATCTTTCAGCGGGCATTATATAAGGCACCGAGTTGACCGAATGGAACAGGCGGTTCTTTTTCAGATAATCATACTTCGCGGCATAAATGCATCCGTTCATCGTATACTCGGGCTTCTGGTCCTGCCGCCTTGTAGCGGTCATGTTCTTTATCTCATCATAGAAAAGAGACAGTCCGCCTTTTTCGTCAAGGGTATGTATGAACCTGCGGCTGACCTCGACTTCCTTCATCCCGAGCATCGTGTCGGCCTTCCCGTCTTCCATGAGGGCAAGCGCATCATTAAGATCCGTTGGCGTAAGGAACGGTGATGACGGCTCGAGAAGGCATACAACGTCATATCTGCTGTCATCGTTTGCCTCGACCCATTCCATCGCGTGGGCAACAACATCCATGCTGCCTGCTGTATCCGTCGCAAGATACGCCGGCCTCATGAACGGAACCTCCGCTCCGTACTCTCTCGCAACATCTGCGATCTTCTCATCATCCGTCGAAACGATGAGCCGGTGTTCATACCTGCATTTTTTTGCAGATATTATCTTATATGCGATAAGAGGAAGCCCGCCAAGCTGTATGATGTTTTTCCCGGGAACTCCCTTAGAGCCGCCCCTTGCCGTTATTATAAACAGAACTCTCATATGTCCGTCCCTTATCAGTTGTATTTTCTGAATACGGGCTTTATGACGTTGCCGTGATGAATGAAGTCACCGGCATTTCCGTTTAATGCATCCGTCATGACTTTTGCGGCCGACCTTACGGCATCGAGCGTGTAATCTATCTCCTCATCCTTATGCTCATAAGCTATGGCTATGCAGGGCATGAGGACTCCCTTATTGAGAAGCTCCTCAAGGAACACTGTCCTGTATTCCATCGACGGCTTCTTATCCTTGCCGCAGATGACGAGGTTCGGTGAGCACTCGGCACCGGTCGTGTATATATAGTCAGACAGTCCGAATTCCTTTGCTATCTCGGCTATGCCTCCGCAGAGCTTCTTTCCCATCTTCCATATCTGGTCGGTTACCTTAAGCTCCTCATAAACGTTCATGGTCTCAAGGAATGCCCCGAGTCCGCTCATTTCAGCTCCATGTGTCGTGGAGATGAGGAACACCCTTTCCTTGCCGGGTGTCAGCCCGCCGAGATCCATGATCTCCCTCTTTCCTCCGAGCGCCGTAACAGAAAATCCGTTGGCCATGCCTTTTCCGTAAGTTACAAGATCGGGCTCGACTCCATAGTATTTGCATGCTCCCTGAAGGTCCCAGCGGAATCCCGTTATCATCTCGTCAAGTATATATACGACTCCGTATTCCTTGCAGAGCTTTCCAACTTCCTGAAGGAAATTATCGGTCGGCTCCTCCGATTCCGAAGGCTCCATTATGAGGCAGGCTATCTCGCCCTTCTTTTCCTCAAAAAGCTTCTTTACGGAATCAATGTCGTTGTAGTGAAAATCAAGCGTAAGATCCCTGATCTCCTGCGGAATGCCGCAGTTCATCACGGTGTCGCCTATGAACCAGTCGTCATATGAGAAGAATGAATGCTCAAGGCACCTCGCTATATATTTTCTTCCCGTATATGCCCTTGCGAGCTTTGTGGCCGCAGTGGTCACGGTAGATCCGTTTTTGGCAAACTTGACCATGTCTATCCACGGGATCAGGTTTACGAGCCGCTCTGCTGCATCAACCTCGACCTTCGAAGCCTTTGTGGCGGTATTCCCTCGCCTTATCTGCTCGATGGCCGCATCCGATATCCGCTCGAACCCGTAGCCTACGGTTACCGAACGGCAGGCCATGCCGTAATCAAGAAACTTATTTCCGTCAACATCCCACGCATATACCCCTTTTGTATGGTCGATGACCCTCGGTGCATTTCCCGGGAAAGTCTCATCCGTCCTGCTGTATGTATGTGCTCCCGCAGGGATAAGTTCATGTGCCTTTTTTCCGTAGATTTCATTCTGTGTCATAACTCTTTTCTCCTCATCCTTTCTCGTCTGATTCAATTTCATCTATAATCGACAGTATATTTTTATCTTTTTCAAATGAATGCCGTGCCCCGGCCCTTCCCTCGACTGCACCAAGGAATTCTGTTATCTCCGACAGGTAGGCGTCTTCTATGATCGATGCGCTGTATTCGCTCCGGCTTTCATAGTTCTCATACAGTGCCACCGGAATCTCTTCCTTCTTCCCGGTGTCGTATGTTTTAAGACCGTCCGGCGTTCCGTCCCACGATATGTACATATCCTCGCTCATGCACTCAAAGTTCCTGACGGCTTTTCTCGACATCACATCTATCTGCAGGATCCCCATGTTATTGCCATGGTCTATCATTATCTGATATGAATCGGGATAGTCTATTGCAAGCTCCGTCATCTTACGCTTCTGAACGCTCACTTTTTCCGGAAATCCGAAAACATCAAAAAGCCAGGGAAATTCGATCGCCATTATCTCCCTGCATCCGTTCGTCCTCCTATCTCCCACAAAGAAATCCTTGTAGTTCTCCCACGGATGCCAGTCGGGAAGATACTGTCCGACATGGTATATATAGCTTTTTTTTGTGCCGCAGGAGTTCACGCGGCTTTTGATATATTCTATTTCCTTACGGTACATGGGAGTGGATGACAGGAACAGGACACGCCCGGCTTCCCTTGCGAGCTTTACGTTCTCGTCATACCCGCTGTCCGTAAGGTTTATCTCCGTAAATACATGCAGCCCCCTCTCAAGGCACTCCTTTATTATAGCCGAATGTGAAAGGGGAGATGTCGATACAAAAGCGACATCGGGCGACAGCGCGCAGGCATCGCTTATGCTTTCAAAAGTCTTAATCGAAAACTCGCTCTCGGCCTGCAGACGTCGCTCCTCCTGCTTGTCGACGCCGATGAGCATGATGCTCTCATCATATCCCCGAAGGAGCCTAAGGCGTCTTCGGCCCATGGATCCGAGTCCTATGACTACTGCCTTCATCTGATTCCCTCCAGGTCATAAAATCCTTTTTTCATCGTTATTCCGTCCGCAAGATTCTGTTTTATGATGTTTACGATCTTTTCGGACGTATGTCCGTCCCCGAACAGGTCCGAGGGGATATGCTCCATTGAAAAAGCCTTTCCTATGGCTTCCTTTATGGCTCCCGCCACGGCCGGGCAGCTGACAACAGTCTTGGCCATTATCCTTCCCTTCTGTCTGTCACCGATATTGACCGACGGGGTGCCGAGTGCCGGGCCTTCAAGTATTCCGCTCGAGCTGTTGCCGATAAGAAATGCCGCAGAGCCCGCTGCGCTTAAATATCTCCTCATGCCGAGATTCTGCACGAACATCGCATTGGGGCTGTCATCCGCAAAGCTCCTAAGAAGCGTGTTTGCCGTATCTCCGCCGGCATCGGCGTTCGAACCCGTTATCAGGAAAAATATATCGCCATATTCTCTCATCGCAGCGCAGAGCTCATCTATCTGGCCTTTTACCGTGTCACCTTCCATCGTTACAGGGTGGAAAGTCACGACCGCAAAAGGCATTCCCGCAGGTATCCCTATGTCGGAACGTACCTCTTCGGCTCCGATCAGCTTGGCGGATCTGATATTTTCAACGCTGAGAGCCCCGACATTATAAACGTGCTCCGGTGCCTCGCCGAGCTGGATGATGCGCTGCCTGTACCTTTCGGTCGATGCAAAATGAAGATGGCTCATCTTCGTGATCGCATGTCTTATGCTCTCATCAACCGCGCCGGCGGTAACCTCTCCGCCGTGTATATGTGCTGCAGGTATCCTCTCGTTAAGCGCCGCGCACGCAACGGGAAGCATCTCCGTCCTGTCGCCGAGTATCACGACAAGGTCAGGCCTGTCCTCATGAAAGCACTCTGCAAAACCCCTCAGGGCATTTGACATCGTAAGGGAAACGCCCAAAGGTCCGTTGTCATCATCAAGTATCGGTATCTCATGGGCTATGTCAAATCCGTCTTCCCTTATCAGGTCAATGGTATGGCCGTGCTTATTGGACAGATGCGTGCCCGTCACTATAAGATCAAGGTCAAGTTCATCATCGGCCGCGATCCGCTTTATGAGCGGGATGAGCTGTCCGTATTCGGCTCGTGTAGCGGTAGGAACCGCGATAGTTTTCATTTGTCCCAACGCCCCCTGAGATAGCTGTCCCATTTATCCGTATCAAGTATGAACTTTGCCCGGGATCCTCTCTTTACCTTCACGATCTTCGTATCATCATTCCCGTATTTTTCTTTTACCCTTTCGGCAAGTTCGAGATAACTCAGAGTCTCATATCCAACATTATAGGTTCCCGAAAGGGAAGTGTCCACAAGTGCATATCCGACCGCAGTGCATGCCTTCTCTACCGGTATGAAGCAGCTCGTCCTCTCACCTTCGCCGTATACCTCGATCATATTGTCGCGTTTTACGGATTCGGCCATCATGGGGATGATCCTGTCACTTCTCATGCCTTCCCCGTATATCTGGGCCATTCTGAAGTTTACAACCCTGCATATCCCTGCAAGGGCATGGTCAAACATGTTCTCAGCCACAAGCTTGGAAAGCCCATAGAAAAACTCGCTGTTCGACGACATCTTCGTTTCCGAATGCTCGTCGTATTTTCCGTCCTCATTCGGGTATACCGCGATTGATGAAAAATTAACGAGTGTTTTTATGTTCAGCTCCCGGACGATCGTTATGACGCTGTCGGCCATACGGACATTGTCGGAAAACGCGGCAAACTGTTTCTCATATGTCATGTCTGCATTTACGAGCACCGAAGCCGCATGGACAATGGCATCTATCCCGTCATCCCTGTGGGCACTTATAAAAGCACTTACGGAATCTGCGTCCGTAAGGTCAAGTACTTCCGTGTCCACATCGGTTTTTCTCCGTGCCGTCGGTATGATAGTGTGCTCACACCCCAGCTCACGCCTTAAATGCCGGCCGACAAAGCCTGCCGCACCCGTAAGGACTGCCTTCATTGCTCCACCAGCCTCTCGTCATAGAAACGGTATATCTTTCCCGGCTTCGGAGACAGCGCGGGAAGATCCCATCCCATTACCGCGCAGATCACATACTCCACTTCATTATATCCGAAGAGCGCCCTCATGTATGTTGTTCCCGAAAACCTCGGATTTATCTCAAACAGATAAGGATCACCCTTCTCATCGGTCCTCAGCTGAAGATTGCAGCTGCCAAAAGGCAGGAGCACATCTCCGATCTTTCTTATATAATCCGATATCTTGTCCTCACCGTGTCCGGTGTACTCGGCAAATGAGGTGTTGCCTTCTTTTAATAGGCGCCGCAGTACAATACTTCCCCGGAATGTACCGTCATAGTAAAGTATCCCGCACGTATACTCTCTTTCCATGGTGCCGATGGCTTCCTGTATGATGATGTCTTTTCCACGCAGCTGTTCATGCCTTGCGGCAAGCGTCTTTACATCACTGATGAGCTCCACGCCCCTGCTCCTCGCGCCGCATCTGGGCTTAATGATGCATGGCATCGCAATGTCTTTGCCATCCCACTCATCAAGCAGAACGGTATCCGGTGCATTAAGCCCGTTATCCTTAAGGAACCTGTAGGTCAGGTATTTGTCATTGCCTGTCTCTATGACATCGCGTCCGGAAACAGCCACGGTACATCCGAACCGCGTAAGCAGATCGTCCTTCATGTCGGCAAAGTACAGGAGTTCAAAGTCAACCCCTATAAAGATCATCTTTATATCGTGCCGGCCCACTATCTCGTATATCTTCTCCCTCCAGTTTCCGATCTCATCCTTTTTCAGGAGATCAGGCAGGAGATAATTGGTCTCGCACCAGAAGCTGCCGACCGTATTCGGAAAATAGTCACACCCGATCAGCCTGACTTTTTCCCTTATACCGCTCTTTTCTATCGATTTTATGACCGCCTGTCCGATGAGCGAACCGGTCCCTGTTATGAGAATATCTGTCTTATCCAATTATGAAACTCCTGTCTGCCACACTCTTCGTATCATGTGCATCCGAACCTGCGGATACGAACGGATCGTATCTTACGAGAAGCTCCTTTATCTCGTTTTCAAAGGATACATGGTACTTATAGTTGTATTCGAATGCAATATCAGCTTCTGCACATTCCCTTATCACTTCTTCAAAATACCCTACGGGAAAAGTCCCATAAGCCGATATCGTCATCCCGCCGCAGTGCCCTACGACATTGCAGTCCCTGCCCCTTCGTACAGCGGCAAGCGCGAGATCGCGCTCCGTTTTTGCAAGAAGCTCATACGGAAGCTCCTTCGGATAAACAAAAGAATCTCCGACGGGTATCCTGTGGACGCTCGCCACAACTATATCCGCCGCAGACCTCGCATCATCCGGTATGTCCACCTCCCCGGCGGGATTCATTATCTTTGCTTCAAATCCCCTGTATACCCTGATGTCATCCCTCATCGCATATGAAGCAAGCTCATCAAGATAATCCGGGTAGTAATCCGACCCTTTTCTGATATGGTCCGTAAAAGCAATTGAAGTCAGATGATTTTCGCAGGCAGCGGCGATCATGGATTCCGCACTGTCCCGTCCGTCAGTCCACGTGGTGTGCAGATGCATGTCAAACCGCGAGTTATCTGCGTTAAGCCCTGACATTCTCTTAAACAGCTCCGATGCATTTTTCATAATCGTATCAGCTCATCCTCGGAAAAATCCCTCGTTGCCGTCTTACCGAGCACTTCATTCCATCTCATGGGATTTATCCCGGTGCCGGGACGTTTGGTAGTTATGTTTTCTTCCGTGAACACTTCCCCGGCTTTTATGGGCACTGCGGCAACGATGCTCTTTCTTGCCACATCCCTGTTCTCTCTTTCCGATCCGGACACCTTCTTGATGCCATCGCCCATGGCCGCCTCGACATTGCGTATCGCACTTACCATCGAAGCGAGCTCATCCGGCTCAAGACTCGCCTTATGGTCAGGCCCCTCCATGTTCCGATCGAGCGTGAAATGCTTCTCGATGATCGAAGCCCCCATTGCCACCGCGGCAACGCTTACCTCTATTCCGCGGGTATGGTCCGAATATCCTACCCTGACGCCGAACTTCTCACGCAGCGTCAGCATCGCCCGTAAGTTGACATCCGAATACGGTGTCGGATACTGGGTATTGCAGTGGAGCAGGCTGATCCCGCCGCACCCGTTGGCACGAAGGAGCTCTATAGCTGCTTCTATCTCATCCATGTTGCTCATGCCCGTGGACATGATGATGGGCTTGTGCGTCTTCGCTATCGCGACAAGATACGGATAGTTGGTTATCTCCCCCGACGGGATCTTCCACATATCCATTCCAAGTCCATCAAGGAATGCTATCGAATCGAGATCGAATGGTGTTGATAAAAACTTTATGCCGCAGTCATCACAGTATTTTTTGATCGATACGAAGTCCTCAAAATCAAGGAGCAGCTTCCTTACCATGTCAAGCTGGCTCTCATCCGCTCCCGTGGTCTCTTTCTGGTACTCGGCCTTTGCCGCATACCTTGAAATGACTTTTTCGGCACGGGCAGTCTGGAATTTGACGATATCCGCCCCCGCCGCCTTTGCGGCATCCACCATCTTTATCGCAGTGTCGTAGTCTCCGTTATGGTTGACCCCCGCCTCTGCTATTATAAGTGTCCTGTCCATAAACAGCTTTTTCCGTCCTTATTCGACAAATCCTGCGTTGATCCGCTCTTCCATGCGCTTCATCTCGGCAAACTCACCCATGTCAAGGAACGCATTTTCACCTATAGGATACATTCCGACACGTTTTCCGTCCTTCATCATAGCCTCAGCGAGTTCGGTCATATGAAAGACCTTTCCCTTAGGGATAAGGCTTATATACTGCGGATCCATGACATACATGCCGGTATTGATAAAGTGTGAAAGCTCCGGCTTTTCCTGCATGGATGTTATGATGCCGTTTTCCTTCGCATACAGCACGCCATAGGGGATCACCGTGTTTTTGAGCGATGAGACTATTGTAAGGTCGTTCCCGGACTCAGCGTGGTATTTCATGACATCATCATATTCCGCCTCGATCAGTATGTCACAGTTCGTAATGATGACGGGCTTATCGAACTTCTCCTCTATGAGCCTTATGCTGCCGGCGGTACCGAGCGGCTCATCCTCCTCGACAAACTCTATCTTATAATCGTGAGCCGATTCCGAAAAATACGATTTTATCATTTCCTTGCGGTAGTTTACGGTCATATAGAACCGGTCTGCTCCGTATCTGGCAAAACGGTTCAGTATGCGCTCTACAATCGGCACGTCTCCTACCGGGATAAGAGGCTTGGGCAGTATCTTCGTATAAGGATACAGCCTTGTGCCGCGCCCTCCGGCCATGACGATGACCGGCGTGCCTTTTAGGGCATCGCTCGCCACGGAGTTTACTCCTCCGTTTGAAAACAGGACATCGACAAGATGCCGTCTGCTGTCTACTATGGCAATGGACGCGATCTTGCGCTCTGCCATTGTACGCAGAGCATCTGCACGCTTATCCTCGGGAACGGAAACGGGATCCGTATTCATTGCGCAGCTTACGGATTCCCTGATCTCGCCGCCGTTTATTATCCACCTTCTTATATCACCGTCGGTGATACAGCCGATGAGCTCGTCCTTATCGTTGACAACATAAAGATGTCCCCGGGCATTCGCACCGATCTTCTTCATCGCATCGAGTATTGATTCTTCCCCGGTGCATTTGAATGACTCTATTCTGTTCTTTGGTCTGTCATTTCCCTTCAATCCGTATCCCTCCGGCACCCGCCATTCAGATATTCTTCCATGCACTCTGCGATCGTACGGTCTGCCGTATCGTTATCGATTATATAGTCCCTTATGAAAGCCTCTCTTTTCCCGGGATCCATCGGTTTGGCAAAATCCCACGGATGGGACATCTGCCCATCATCATCAAGATCAAGGAATCCGCATCCGAATATCTGCTCAGCCTCATCCTTTATATAGGCGTATGTGTTCGCATATTTGCCAAGCGGAGAAGTCTTCAGGCTCTCATTCGCGATCTTTAAGACCGGTGTGTCATACAGTGCCGGAAAATTCATGGCGGTCGTTGTGGTCACGACAAAGAGCGCCGCATTCTTTGTAAGCTCGCACGTCTGATTATAATATATCTTCCTGCCGCACAGCCTGTCGTCCTCATATGTAAGATGCGGAGAACCGGCAACTGCGACGGGCAGGCCGTAATGCTCCTCAAGCTTTGAAAACAGCACCTCAAGGCGGGAATAATATCTGTCAGCATCATGATACGCGTCACCTTCAAGCCCGAGAAGCTTGGCATCATATCCTTTCCGGAACATCTGTCCGTCACAGTATAATATATGCTTTTTTGTACGGTCGGGATCTTTTCTGTTCGCTTCGATGAAACGGTCATAGTCCATCGTGTGCGTATAAAGAACATTTCCCGCAAGCTCATCCTCCGACATATACTGCCTTGCGGCATAATGCGTTGAGGTAACGGTCAGCATCGGCGGATGTTTTTTATCAAACTCTCTTCTCCGTCTGACAAGGAGCCTGTCGTTAATACAGTGCAGCGTATAATTTACAAGTCCGCGTTTCCTTATGGCCTGAAGCCTCATTTCCATCCCTCCGGACGCCGGTATATTAAGAACGCTTCGGTCTTCAGGATCAGGAACCGGAACGGCGTTTATTCCGGTCATGATCATATATCTGCAGCCCGCAGACCCCACGTCGAATATCGGATCCGGCTTCCCCTGGAAAATAAAAAAAGCCTTATCTTTCAATCCCGGAAGAAGCTTCCGAAACTGTTCGGATGAATACTCCCTGTAACCGCTGCCGTCATACATTCCGGCGGACCACTCCATGTGAACGCTCTTTTTAGTGATTATGCGCCATATCTCGACATCGTATCCCTGCTCCATAAAATAGGCGGCGCCGAACCTGTGGTGGTCCCTTGATGCGTACGGATGTACGACTACAAATATTATCTTATCTTCAGCTTTGTTGATCTTAGGCATTTAATCTTTTCATGTCTTCGGCGGACAGCTTCACATCAAAAGCACCGATGTTCTCGATCATTCTTTTTTCAGAGGACATTGTGGCAACGGGCATTACGGCAAAATCCTGTGCCAGGAGCCATGCTATCGCAGCCTGTGCGACCGTGCATCCTTTTTCTTTGGCGATCTTTTCGCACGACTTCAGCCTTCTTAAATTCTCCCTGCACCAGTATGCTCTCTTTGCTGCCCAGTCAAGCGATCTCCATGCCCTGAAAGGATGTGAACCGGAGACTCTCCCGGAGAACATCCCGCGTCCGAGGCATGAGTACGGCATGACCTCTATTTCCGGGTGTTCGCAGTACCATCTCTTGGATTCATCATCCCACGAGACGGAAACGCAGCCTCCGCCCCACGGATCCCCTATCTGCCTCGCAAGGCTCATCTGGGGGCTTGATGCCGAAAATCCCTCAAGGCCGAGGGATACTGCCCTTTCATTGGCTTTTTCGATCCGCTCGCATGTCCAGTTTGATACGCCGATCTTCTTTATGACTCCCTGTCTTACATATCCGTTAAGCTCCGAGAGCATCATGTCAATATCGGCACCGGGGGCGTCGCGGTGCAGCATGTATATATCTATATAGTCCGTCTTCAGTCTTTTGAGCGAAGAATCGATGTCTTCCTTCAGGGCTTCCGGGCTGACTCTCGGTGCCGGATCCGGATGGCATCCTTTAGTGATGATCACAATCCTGTCCCTGTTCCCTGCCCGGCTTATCCACCGGCCGAGAACCTCTTCGCTCTTACCATATACCTTAGCGGTATCGAATATATTGAATCCGTTTGAAAAGGCGGTATCCAGAAGCTCCTCTGCACCCTTTTCGTCTTTTGTAAGGATGGGATTGCAGCATCCGAATACTATCGTCGAAACCGGTATGCCTATCCCCTGCAGTTTTGTATAATTCATGTTCTGCCCTATAAGCCCACGACTTCGGTTTCGATGTAATTCGGATTTTGGCAGGTAATGCACTTTATGGCGAATTTTGCGCCTTCCGCGGAAATGAGCCACCCTATCCTGCCGCTTTTTATGACCGCGCCAAGGAGTGAAGGCGTGCATTTCTGTGTCATCATGCACTTCCCGTACAGGAAGTTTTGGCACCCTTTTGAGATATCATTCCCGCACTGCTTTTGATACTCCGAAAGAGCCTTATTGAACGCCCGGACGTCACCGGAGCCGAGTTTTCTTAAGATGCCCTTCTTCAGCACATTCTTCTTATCATCGTCAAGCTGAAGCGTATCTATATACCACGCCCTTGCCCTGTCTATCTCTCCCTGCTTCATCTGAAGTGAGCGTACCTGTGTCGACTGGGCCGGATGTATGCGGTAGACGACAAGATTTTCGGGTATCCTCGCAATGCTTCCATAGGGGACAAGCCTTGTGATCATATGGTAATCGGGAACCTGTTTGAACATCTCATACTTTATCCCGTTTCCCTTTACCGTCTCTGCTCTCATCATGAAGCTTGAATGAGCAAATGCGAAGTTTCCGAACACGAGGGAATACTTTATTTCTTCGGGCGTAATTACCGGAGTTGATGCTATCCTTGCCATGTCATCGCCGGTCTGCTCATCGTCGAGCGTCCCGACAAGGACCGCCTCGGGATGTTCCTCAAGGTATCTGACCTGTTTTTCAATGCGTTCGGGATAGCACCAGTCATCATCATCGAGCCTTGCGATATACTTGCCGGCCGCCATATCGATGCATTCATTGAGCGTATATACGAATCCGTGATTTTCCCTGTCGATGAATTTAAGGCGCTCATCTTTTATGGAGCGGACGACATCGGCGCAGCCGTCTTTTGAGCCGTCGTTTATGGCGATGACCTCAATATCCTTATATGTCTGTTCCAGGAGGCTTTCTATGGCCTGCCTGACAAATTTTACCGAATTGTACATCGGCATGATGACAGATACTGTCGGCATATTTCATCTCCTATTGCAAAGCAGCCTGATGCCGCATTTCATGCATCACCGCACCGGATCCCTTAAGACGCATCTTACGGGACAGCCGTCGAGTCCCTTTATGTTAAGGGGCAGGCAGAAGAATTCATATTCCCCCTCCTGCACATCACGAAGCTTCAGTCCTTCCGCTATCAGTATCCCGTTTCCGAGAAGGCTTCTGTGGACCGACCTTTCGGGCTCTCTTTTGCTCCTAGGGCGCTCCACTGTCAGATAGTCGATCCCGACAAGTTTTACCCCCTGTCCGGCCAGATGGTCGGCCGCATCATATGTCAGGGTCACATAGTCGGAAAGTATGCTGTCACATTCCCAGTTAAGGGAATTGTCCGTCTTAAAAAGAACTATGTCGTCTTCCCGGATCACGCGGCTTTCAAGAAGATCCCTTCCGATCTCGCTATATCCGGTAACGTCAAATACTTTTGCCCTGCCGTTCATCCGTCCGAGATCAACGGCGTCAAGGCTCTCACCTTCGGGCATAAAATGCACCGGAGCATCGATATGTGTTCCGGTATGCGATCCCATGATGATCTCAGACACATTGGCCGCATCACCCTTATCCGTATCAGACACACGTTTTACCGTAAAGGCCGGATTGTTCGGGTATATGGCCATCTTGCTGCTCATCGGATAGCTGATGTCATAAAATGCGTCACCCATTCTGCCATGCTCCGCTGTCGTCTATCTCCTCAAGGCATTCTATGAGCCCCTGCCCGAGATCATGATACAGATCGTTAACGAGCTTGTAATTCGATCTCGGCTTGTATGTATAAGGAGTGACATCATAATGCAGCTCCGATGACTGGTTGCTGTAATCAACCTTAAGGTCCCTGTTCAGTATCTCGCTCATGACGCGGATTATATCCTTGACCTTATATGCGTCATGCCCCGTCAGGACGATATGCTTGTTCCTGTACTCCTCATCGAGTATCTGCACGCTAAGCCTCGCGGCATCCTTAACATGGATGTATTCCCTCGTCTCCTCGCCGGTTCCCTGATAATTGACCGTTCCGGTCGCAAGAGCCTGCCCGAGCATCTTTCTGATGCCGTTGTTCTCATCGCTCCTTGGGCCGTACAGAGATCCGTAGCGGAGTATCGTATAGTCGAGTCCGTATTTTCTGCTGTACTCCTCGATATATATCTCCGCAGCCTGCTTGCTGCAGCGGTAGAACCCGCCCTTGTCGCTGTTGGCGTAAAACGAGCTGGCATACACAAATCGCTTTGCACCGGATGCTACGCACGCATCCATGATGTTGCATGTTCCGACAACGTTCAGCATTACCGTATCCACGGGCCTTGTCGATGCGCTGTCAAGATCCGCGAGACCCGCAAAATCATACACGGCATCGCATCCCTTTACCGCTTCCATCACGGCCGCTTCATCAAGGATATCGCCGACCGTCATGGTCTGCCTGCCCTCAACGAGATAACGCGAAGGGTTTACATCATATATGACAACTTCATATCCCATTTCGGTAAGAGTGTCGGCAACATGGCTTCCGAGAAAGCCCGATCCGCCAAATACGATCGCTTTCATGACAGTTCTCCCACTATTTTTTCTATCTGCATAAGGTTATCGATCTTATATTCAATATCCGCAAACACTTCGGTGTTCTCGGGAGTGCTCCTTCCGATGAACGCAAGGCCGGTCTCCGCCGCCGCCTTCATATCGGTCCCGGCGTCTCCGACAAACACCGCCTCGGATCTGTCGTATCCCTTCTCAAGTATCATCCTGACAATATCGGGCTTCTTCATCGGTGTCCCATACACGCCCTTAAAATACTTTCCGAGGCCTCTTCCCCCGACTATCCTGTTCATCTCTTCGTCGGGTGTGCCCGATGCGATATAAAGGTCATACTTTTCATGGTTTTTTCTCAGGAACTCCTCCGCACCCGGAACGAACGCGCACTTCATGACCTGTTCATAAACGATGCGCTCAAAATCATCCGCCAGGGCCTTTTCCGCCTCTTCGGTATATTCCTCCTTCAGTATCTCCTCGATGAAATACCGGAATTTCACATGCCTTGAGATCCCCATATGGGACATGTGGTAGGCAACGAAAGCATCAGCCTTATCTTTCGGGTAGCCCTTTACGACTTCACCGAAAGCCGCCGTCTTGATGACGGCCGACTCAAGTATGACCCCGTCAAAATCAAAAATGATGGCACGTATCATTTATATTCCCAATCCTTCAAAAAGATTTCTGACCGCTTCCATTTCCATGACCGCACGCCCTTCCTTCGCGCTTGAGGCAACATGCGGTGTCAGTATGACATTCTCAAGCTCTGAAAGCTTTCCTTCGTAGGGCTCCTTTTCAAACACATCAAGTGCCGCTCCCGCGAGGCTTCCGGAAGACAGTGCGGCATACAGCGCATCCTCATCAACGAACCTTCCCCTTGACGTATTGACAAGGAAGCCTCCCTTCATAAGCTCAAGCTCTTTGGCCCCTATTATGTACTCACCCTCCTCGCAGAATGAGGAATGTATGGTAACTATATCCGCCCATTTTAAAAGCTCTGCCTTCTCCATGAACCGGCAGGCCGTATCCTTCTTTTCGATGTCGGTATATCCAACCTCGGCGCCAAAAGCCTCAAGGAGTTCAGATACGCGGCGTCCGATACGTCCGAATCCGATTATCCCGACCTTCTTGCCCGAGAGCATGAGTCCGGTCATCTTGTTCCATTTTCCGCTCTTTACCGACGCGTTCATGTTGGAAACATTCTTTATAAGGTCAAGCATGACCGTAACGGTCAGTTCCGCCACGGATGCGACAGGCGCCTCGGGCGTGTTGGTAAGCTTTATGCCAAGATCGGCGCATGCTTCGCGATCTACGCTATCCATTCCGACGCCGCAGCGCGATATGACCTTGATATTGGGCCTTTTTGACAGGACTTCCCTTGTTATCTGCTCTACTCCCGCGATGACCCCACAGACATCTTCCGTAAGATCCGCGAATTCCTCGGTCGTAAGCTTTCTCCCGTAAGGATTGAGCTTGACTTCACATTTTGATTTCAGCTCATCAAGAGGTGCGGGATCCGCTTTTCCGAACGAGCTCGTGCTGACCAATACTTTCATTTTCCTACCATCCGTTTATTGTCTATTCTTCAATCTTTATTTCCCCGCTTCGGTTATCGGTAACGATCCTGGGTGAAGTAAACGGCTTATATTCCCCCGATGCAACCCTTTCGGCAAGCTTATCCACTCCCCCGTCAACGTCCGACAGGTCGATTCCGTGAAGTATGTCGGGTCCGTATTCCCACCAGCGAAGTTTCAGAAGTCTTTCGATCGTTTTTTCGTCAAACCTGTACCGAATCAGTTTTGCGGGATTGCCGCCGACAATGCTGTAAGGTTCCACATCCCTTGTGATGACCGATCCGGCGGCGATTATGGCTCCGTCACCTATTGATACGCCGTTTACAACGGTCACTCCATGCCCGATCCAGACATCATTGCCGATAACAGGCAGGGGCTTTCTGCAGTTTGACAGATATTTGCTCCGCATGCTCTTTTCGAGATCATCGCCGGTTACAGTCATATAATCGTGAAAGAATTCCGATCTGGAATCATAACGGAAGACAAAATTACCGCTCAGAAACCCGGTCGGATGATCCGGAAAGCCTATATTCACGGAATGTGCGACCATGCAGAATCTTCCTATGCTCTGGCAGTCGATCGCACAGTTATTAGCCGGATGATGTACCGCATGGAGATTAATGACCGTAAAAGCACCGATAAACCCTGCCTCTATCTGGCTCTGCCCGATATAAGCCGGCGCCTCGATAACAGTCCGTTCATATATCCCCCAGGTGGAAAGCTGCGGGTTCTCACTCGTTGTGAGAAGACGTTTCCCATCCTGAGAACTTACGCTGACTAACTCAAACATCCTATATCCAGTCACCGCCTTTAACGTTTAATACTTCTCCGGTAACAAACGACGAACCCTCTGACAGTAAATAAAAAAAGGCCTCCGCAACTTCCCGGTATGTTCCCGAGCGTTTAAGCGGAACAAATTCCGCCCTTTTTCTTATCTCCTCTTCGCTTCGTTTCATTGTCTGAGTCTGGAATTTCGACTTTATGAAGCCGGGGCACACCATATTGACAAGGATATTATCACCTGCACAGTCCTTAGCCATCCTCTTCATGATGCATTCAAGTGCAAGCTTTGCGGCACCGTATGACAGGGAGTTGCTTCCTCCCGCATTTTGTGCGGAAGCTGTTCCGGTAAAGATGATCCTGCCTTCCTTCTGCGGCGCCATCAAAAGGTATGCCCTTTGGGCTAACTCAAAAGGCACTACGGTATTTATATAATAATCATTCAGAAGATCTTCTTCCTCCAGTTCCCGCCAGTTCACCGGGTGCAGGCAGTTTCCCGTCATGATGATCAGAAAATCCAGTCTTCCGGCCCATTTTACGAAATCATCCATAATACCCGAAAAATCCCGGTTGCAAAAGAAATCCTGCTGATAAAGCTTGACATTATCTTTTCGCAGGAATGGTTCGAGAGGAATTCTGTTTGAATTATAATGCATTCCGATATGCCTGACATTATCGGCAAACACGGGAAGCATTTCCGTGCAAAGATCGCTGCTCGCCCCTATGATCAGCAGATTCTTGTCTTTCCAGTATTCTTTATTATCCATTATTCCTTTACCAGCGCAATGCTCTGATTATCCCCTATCGGAAGCTTTATGAGCTTACCGCCGATCTCCTTTTCATAATCGTCGATCGCTTCCTTAACGCCTTTAAGCCCTGCATGATAATAATCATGAACAAGCACGACCGAGCCTCGGACCATCTTCGGGTAGAAAAAGCGAAGTCCCTCAAGTATCGGATGATATAGGTCAAAATCCAGATTTACAAAACAGAATGTATCGTCAACACCCTCTGCCGTCTCTGGAAAATAACCCTTATGTATCTCGACGTTTTCCGGATGAGCCATCTTTGACATGACAAGTTCAACCGATGTGTTGGAAAAATTGCCTATCTCCGGATTCGAGAAATCATTCATCTTCTCAATCTTTATATCTCTTGAATCAAATCCCTCAAAAGTATCGAACAGATACAGCTTCGAACCGGGAAAGCACCTGTTGATCTTTGACGCAAATTCTCCCCTGAAGACCCCTCCTTCGGCCACGGCAAGATCTGTTCCCGCGAACAGCTTTGCGTAGCATTCAAGAAACGTGTTTCTCACAGGGGAGTCCACATCTTCCGGTATATCAACGATCATCTTGTCATCATCAACACCTGCAGATGATAAAGCCTTTTTTATCTCTTTCCAGAAAGTTGAAGCGATATATATCCTGTCGTATTCAATTCCGCTGAGAGCTTCAGGGCCGCCCAATATCTTTATGCCTTCGACAGCGCGTCCCTTTTTTTCGGGATTGCTGTCCAGAAATCCTATGACCTCATGGGTGTCCTTGATGTTACGGTAGATCTGTTCGCCAACCATTCCGGCGCCATAAATAAGTACCTTCATATTCCTCTTCCTATCGATGATCCTTTACTGCCCACTCTATCATGCGCTTCATGCCTGTTTCGAAACCAATCTGAGGCTTCCAGCCAAGCGCCTTCGATATTTTGTCGTAGTTCCCGTATATGCCGAACTGGTCTCCGGGTGTTCCCTCGGAATACTGCACCTCAACATCATACGGAAGATTTTCTTTTATTATGTTTATGATCTGTTCAACCGTAGTTGCTTTCCCTGTGCATACATTGAACACATCATATCCTTCTTCGCGTCCGAGTGCTTTTATGAAAGCATCGGCCGCCTCATCGATATAGACAAAATCCCTGAACCTGTCTTTGCTTCCTTTGACATTGATCTTATGATCCGAAAGCGCCATAGCCAGATATATGCTGGCCATGCCCTGCTTGAGGTTATCCATATTCTGGCCGATCCCGTAAATGTTGAACAGCCGCAGCGCAGTACAGGCAATGCCGAACTGCTCCGAATAGATCCTCATGTAGTTCTCGCTTGCGGCTTTCCCGACCGCATAAAAGCTCTTTGGAACAAGGGTCGCATCTTCACTGCAAATAGGCGGATTATGATCCCCGTACACAGACATGGTGCTGGCATATATGAATTTTTTGCATCCGGTCTTTCTTGCAAGATCGAGCAGAAGCACCGTCGACTGATAATTCGTCTGAAGATCATAAACCGGATCCTCAAAACTTATCTCGCCTGAGCTTTGTCCCGCTATATGTATGACAGCATCGAACTTTCTGTCCGACAGCCGGCGGATCAGATCGGCATCTGCCACCGAACCCTTCAGAAACTCCACTCCGGGAGGTATGTTATCTTCCCTGCCGGTAGAGAGGTTGTCAATCGTAACAACCTCATTATCGCCTGTAAGCCTTTTCGCGACGGCCGCCCCGATGAATCCGGCCGCGCCTGTAACCAGATATGTCATGATCTTCCCCTTTACAGTCCGCTTTTCCTTATCTGCGCCGTCCGCCATGGGCATCCGTCACACGCCTCAACTTCACATGACCGTCCTTGTTTGTGAAGTTCCCTGATCTCCATCAGCCTCTCATCGTGCCAGCAGTCATAAATACTTCTCTCTTTTGCATTTCCGAGATAAAGACCTCTTATGCTGTCATTATTGCATGCAAATACGGATCCGTCCCATTCAATGGTAAGCCTCTGCCATAGCTGAGGGCATGCCCATTTTGCATCGATCCCTTTTTCACGTTTTGACTCATCGGTATATTCAAGCATGGCAACCTCATCTGCATAAGGTTTCCATTTTTTGATATACTCGTCCGCATCTATACCCGGAAGCTTCACTGTCTGTATTCTGATCTTGGGAATGTACGATCTCATTTCATCCCTGACTCTCAGGAGCGTTTCGAGATTTTTTACGAGAGTATCAAAATTCGCTCCGATCCTCACGGACTCATAGGCAGTCTTCTCTGTCCCATCGATCGAGATGGATATCCTGTCGAGTCCGGCATCGATTATGGCCCTGCACTTATCCTCGGTCAGAAGCATTGCGTTCGTATTGAAATAAATGTCCAGAACGCCACGGCTCTTAGCATATCTGATCATCTCCGGGATATCAGGATGCAAGAGAGGTTCTCCCCTGTAGCTGAACTTTACTCCCCATAGGCGGTGCTCCTCATCAAACTGGTCAAGGATATGCCTGAAAAGCTCCATGTCCATCTTTCCGAGCATTCCCTTATCAACCAGTATCTGCCTGTCGCAGAAACTGCATCGGAGATTACAATAGCTTGTTGCTTCAATGTCAAGGTGAAGCGGGATATCGCGGAGGATGAAGCCTTTTGGATTGTCAGCCCAGCACCTCCTGTATTCCCTGTATTCGTCAGAGGCATTGTCAGGGACAACGCTTCCTTCCATGGAATTAAAATTCGAATTTGGCGTAACATCTATACTGCTCATTATATTACTTCCTCTTAAGTTCGTAAGGCAGCTCCGTCTCACTGAAGCCATGCTGGCGCAGCCACTCCTCGGCAAGCGGCATCTGCCACTCGTAGTCAACGTCTATTCCTCCCCACTGCTTTATGGGGTATATCTTCTGTCCCATCCATCTCTGGGGCAGTATTCCGTAGTTTAGATCCTCAAGGCACCGGGGCTGTACGACAGACAGGCAGACATCGGCGAACCATGTGTCTCCCTGGTCATCCCTGTCACAGCTGATCCTCATATCCTCCGGATAGCACTCGAACGGAATGAACGGATGAAGCAGGCCGTCATCACCGATCCGGCGCGCCCTTACGGTTGAATACATGTTATATTTGGATACCGTGACGGCAGAGTCATACTCGGGATTTTCACGGAGTATCCTGACTCCTTCATCAATCTGCTCGGGAAGCACACAGGGACCGTTGCAGTGAAGCAGGACCATCATCTCAACGTCCTCATGAAGCTCATCCCTTATATACTTGAAGCCATGGACGAAAGCATCCTCACCATGGGCCTCTTTTGTGCACAGGTAGTCAGGTCTTACTATGACCTCAGCACCGTTTTTGCGTGCAATATCCATGATCTCGGGTGAATCGGTCGAAACATACACCTTATCGACACTGTCACTGTTCAGTGCGGCAAGGAGAGGATATTCCATGAACGGGCGTCCTAAGACTATCTTCGTATTCTTTCCGGGAAAGCCAACCGATCCCGCTCTTCCTATCAGTAAAGCAGCTACCATTTTTACACCTCTTTCCACCCGCCGGGCTATAGCACGGCGGACATGCTGAACGTCTTGGCTCAAACAGGAAATATTATACCATTTTTGGGGGTTATAAAGCAAATGCGATGCTATTCATCCAATACATCGTCGCCGATATGAAGTGTGTACTCTCTGACAGGGCCTGATCCCGCTCTTGTCTCGATGCAAAGCGGAAGATCGTATTTCTCCATGGGCACTGAAAAAGAAGTGATCGTATCCCAGTCGGATATAAGAATGTTATCTGCCCCGTCGGCAAGGGATACCCTGTATTCCAGCGGTGTATCTCCTGACTGTATGATGTCGCATTTTATGTCGCCGTCATTTGAGTATAATATGCCGCGAAATTCCGGCAAGGACGCAGAGTTCTTCTCTGCGAGCGAGCCGTAAAAAGCATCTTCGGGCAGGCCCTCGAGAATATCGCGGGCCAGAAGACGGTCAAATTCTGCCGCGCCGTCTGTATTAAGGTGCGCGCTGTCCCTGAACATGCGCGGATCATCCGCCCAGTATTCCTCCTTCAGGAGATTATAGTCCGTGTAACTTACTCCATACTGTCCGGCAGCTTCCCTTATCTTTTCATCAAATCCGTCATAACCTTCATAACCGAGAAGTCTGTATGAAGATATCGGCAATGAGATGAAGCTGAGCGGGATGTTCTTGCTTTCGCAGTAGGCGGCTATCTTACTTATCTCCTCAAAATAGGCGGGATCGATATTGTCCTCGGACACAAAATCCTCTTTCAGCTCGCAGTACACATCCTCTGTTATATGAAGCGGAGTGGCGGTATATCCCTTCCCGGCATATCCTTCCTCTGCATGTTCGGGATATGCGTAGTTCTTATAATCATCACTGTTTTTTTTCTGTATGTTCTCCCGGATCTTTTCGATGTTTATGATATCTTCATTATTCCTTCTCGCCAGCAGGAAGCTGTTCACGAGCGTATCCGAGTCTGATTTTCCGATAAGGAACATCGTCTTTCGAAGTGACGGCTTCATATAGTCGGTCATCAGATAGGACGGCGTCATTGAAGTCCTTGCGTTAAAATGCTCCTGAGCCATCCTGTATCCGAGATCTATATATACGTGTTTCGGACTGAAGCGTGCAACGGCCTCTTTCAGCATAAGGAATGAGATGTCGATAGTCTGGGAGCTGCTCGCCAGATTAAAGGTATCGGCATCAAGCTCCTTATCGAGCACCTGAGGGTTTATGCCGTTCCTTACATGTGACGCGCCGATGAAGATATAGTCTATGTTCTCCTGCTCATAAAACTCATGAAGAGTGATCCTCGTATAGTTCTCGGAATCATCCACGAGCATATACCAAAGCACATGCCAGAAGAGCACAAAAAGCGCAGCAGTCACGAAGACAGCCGTGATACCCATTGCTATTTTGATCTTTTTATCTCCTCTTGGTTCCAATTTCCGCTCCTAGAAGAACTGGTATGCAAAAGAGCTGGTGTCATAGCCCGACCCATATACCCCGACAAGAAGCACGACCGTCAGCGAAAAGGCATAGAAGATCCATCTGGGGATGGCATTCCACGTGGCGATGCACTCGCGCACCTTCATGCCTCGCTCCTGAAGTATGCTTATGACGAGAACCGTGATAAGGCCTATCGCAAGCATGACAAAATCGTATCCCGACAGGTATACGTACTTTATGTATGACAGGTGTTCGGGATGAAATTCCTTAATGACAGCCCGGATTATATGCCTTACCTCATGAAGGCTTGGCTGTGTGGCGATCATCCTTCCGAATGCAAATATCGAAACCGTACGGACCATCCGAAAAAGCTTCCATGTAGGTGCATCGGTATTGATATGCAGGATACGGCTGATACCGTTTATCTGTTTTTCGAATATGGATGAAAATATGATTATGGATCCCCAATAGAGGCCCCAGACCATATAATTGACTCCTGCTCCGTGCCATATCCCGGTCGCAAGCCATACGACCGCGGAACATATGGTGATCATCGTCTTTTTCCTCGCATCCGCGCCGAAACGGGCGCCCATCTTCCGGCTTGCATTCTTGACGGCAGAGGTCCTTGAAAGCGGAAGGAACAGATAATCCTTAAACCAGCCGCTGAGCGTCATATGCCATCTGCCCCAGAAGCCCGCTGCACTTGTCGAAAAGAAAGGCCTCTCGAAGTTCTCCTCAAGTGTTATACCGAACATCTCCGATATTCCGAGCGCAATGTCGGTATATCCCGAAAAATCCATATAGAGTTGTACTGCCGAAGCAAACATCGTGACGATGAGAAAAGCCCCGGAATTGCCGTATCCCTCGAGGTCACCGTATACGGTCGACACCCACAGGCCGAGCCTGTCGGCAATGACGAGCTTCTTGAAGAGCCCCCAGATCATTCTCTGCAGTCCGTAGCAGACATTCTCGTATACGAACCGGTTCTCCCCGGTTATGTTCCTGCCGGTTACCTTATGGCTCGAGATCGGGCCCTGAAGTATCTTCGGGAAAAAAGCGACAAAAGAAAGCCAGCGCAGAAAATCATGTTCGGCACTGTCTTTTTTCCAGTAAACATCTGCCAGGTACCCGACGAGGCTCAGCGAATAATACGAAATCCCTATGGGAATGAGTATGTGGGCAAAGCTTATAAGATGCCCGAAAAGATATTTGGTGCATACAAGAACTGCCAGTATGAGAACTATCGAAAAGATCAGGATCTTCTTGGACTTCTCCCTGTCTTTTTCGATCAGGATCGCCCCGTAATATGCTATGAACGCCGTCGCCGCCATGACAGCGGTTATGACTATCCCGCTTCTTGCATAAAAATACAGACTGCCCGCCAAAAGGACGAGCCATCTGTGTTTTATGGGAACGATATAATATACGATCAGTGATATGAATACGAGCGCAAACGATTCAAATGAAACAAGCGACATACCGGGTACTCCATAACATAAGGCCGAGCCTCATTATAGTGAAGGATATATTAAAAGTCAAATCACTCCATGTATATCGCGTCGCGCATTTCCTGCCATATCCTGCCGAATCCTTCACTCGACGGCGATATGGGTTTTTCCATGTCGTTCCTCTTGTCGTAAACGATCTTCCCACCCTTGTGAAGGACGATGTTCCTTGTCCCGAGGATTATCGCCTCCTGGATATTGTGCGTGACAAACAGTATCGTGCAGTCTTCCGTCTGCGACAGGAGCAGAAGCTCATTCTGAAGCTCACGTCTCGTCATGGCATCAAGTGCCGCAAACGGCTCATCCATGAGTATGAGCTTCGGTTTCAGCGCAAGCGCACGGGCAATCGCAACACGCTGCTTCATTCCGCCGGAGAGCTGATGCGGATAGTAGTGTGCATATTCGGACAGTCTCACCTTCTTTAGCGCATCCTCAACGACGCGCTTTCTTTCAGCCTTATCCTTATGGCCGGTCTGTTTAAGCGGAAAATCAACGTTTCCGAAAACCGTCTTCCACGGAAACAGCTGTTCAAATGTCTGGAATACCATGATCCTGTCAGGTGACGGGCTCGTTACGGCACTTCCGTTTAATATGACCTGTCCGGTGAAAGATTCAAAACCTGCTATGCACCGAAGAAGTGTCGTCTTGCCGCATCCCGAATGCCCTAAGATGCACAGGAACTCATTTTTCTCAACTTCAAGGTCAAGTGAGGAGAGGACCTCAGTCCCATCGGGATTATCCGAAAATGATTTATGAAGGTCTTTAATCTCTAAGATCGTGCTCATCTGGACATCCCCCATTTCTTGACAGTGTTCTTTTCTATCGGCGAGAGGATACCGTACTGGACAATGACTCCGATGATTATAATGACAATAAGAGTCGCATACATCTCCGCGTTGTTCATGTTGGTCCTCATCTGGTTAATGAACAGGCCTATGCCCGGACAGGATGCTATGCCGAATATCATCTCCGCCGAGATGAGCCCGCGCCATGCCCTTGCCCAGCCTACCTTGAGGCCGGATACGATATAGGCGGTCGATGCGGGAAGATAGACCTTGAATAGAAGCGATGCCCCCTTAAGGCCGATGTTACGTCCGGCTTCGACATATATCATCGGGACGGCCATGAATCCGTCCATGATGTTGCGGCTCATCGGCCATATGACCGCATGAACGACCAGAAATACGATGACTCCGCTCTTGACCCCGAAGATCACGATCACAACGGGAAGGAGTGCCACTCCGGGAAGAAGGTCGCATACGGAGACAACGTAATTATATATGACCGAAAACGTCCTGCTGACCGTTGAGAGTCCCGAGAAAACAAATGCCAGGGCGATCCCGATGAACAGGCCGGCAAGCAGAAGCTTCATCGAATTCCCGATATAATTCCAAAGCGAAAGATGCGCATATCCTTTGACAAAGTTCCGGACAAACGCCGCTCCTATCGATTCAAGGGACGGGAATATCAGCTCAGAGCGCGGACCTAAAAGCCGCGCTCTGGCAACATATTCCCAGATCCCCAGGACAACTAATGTAAATACTATCCTGACAGACAGTTTGTAAACAAAACCATTTTTTCCGCTTTGGGATCGGTTCATTTATGATCAGTTTCCTTTCACGTTATCAAATACAAGGTCTTCGTATGATCCGGGTGCATTTTCTATAAATTCATTATCATACATAAACGTTGCAACTTCAAACAGTTTATTTGTATCAGGATTGTACGTTCCCTTCTTCATATAGTCAAGTTCGACCTCGGGAGTGTTTCCGTCAAGCTCGCATGTGATGGCAGCGGCTCCCTCGGGATCGGAATTGATGAGATCCATTCCTGCCTTGATGCCGTCACACAGTGCGGCATATACCTCAGGCTTGCTGTCATGAAGTTCTTCTGTGGCGATTCCGACTATGAAGCTGTAATCAACCGTGTATGCATCCGCAACTTCCTTGATCTCGTGGAGGTCTGAGTTCTCACGCTCCGAGAAGATGTAAGGGCTGCTCGTAAGATGGCAGGCAACAGAGCCGCTCTCAAGGGCTGCTTTTCCGTCGGGATGCTTCATGGCAACGATGTTGGCATCAAGATCATGTGCGCCGTATCCGTTTTCCACGAGTGCCTTTGCAAGGATGATGTGCTGGATCGAACCCGTATTTACAAGCGCGATCTGCTTATCTGATCCTACCAGGTCTCCGAGGCTGTTGACGTCGGGATCGTTTGATGTCATTCCGTGCTCCTGTCCGGAAAGATTGGTGAAGATCTTATAGCCGAGGCCCTTCGTAACACCCGTGACAGCAGGTCCGACTCCCATGAATCCGCCGTCAAGCTCGCCCGCTGCTATAGCGGTATTGATATCGGCACCTGAGCTCATCTGTGTCCATGTTACCGTAAGATTGCCGCCTGTGGCTTCATTGTATGCCTTCTCTATGAGTCCCTTTTCCTGCGCGATGACAGCAGGTGCATATGAAAGTCCGTACTGATATGAAAGATTAAGAGTCTCGTCGGCTCCTCCGGCAGGTTCTGCCTCTGCCTCGGCAGGTGCAGCTTCTGTTTCTGCAGGTGCAGTTTCTGTTTCTGCAGATGCAGTTTCAGCAGGCGCCTCAGAGCCTGCAGGCTGAGCAACATTCACGTTCGCCGCACATCCGGTCAGTCCTAACAGCATTGCAGCCGCAGCAACAGATACGATCTTGATAGTGTACTTTTTCATTTTTCCTTTTCCTTTCTTTTTAAGATGTTTATAAGGTCAGTACATGCATTTGAAATATAATGAGCTTTATGATAAGCAACATAGATCATCCTGTCGGGTATGATCTGATGCATGGAACGCGTGCATAGGCCGGTGTTTGCATCCGGGTGGATCGTCTCGCTCGTCGCGAGGCATATACCGGCATTTTTTCTTACAAGCGACAATGCAGTACTCGTCTGGTCAACGGTGATATATGAACTGACGCTAAGCTTATATCGGTTTATCACCTCATCGAGAGCGATCTGCATCGGCAGGTCCGGATTAAGGAATATCATGTTCCGGCCGTTCAGCGCGGGAAGATCTTCTTCCGAGACCGGGCCGTCCGGCAATGCCGCGGCAAGTTCGCTGTCACCTGCAAAACAAAGGTATGTTCTTTCACTTCTTATCGGCACACACTCAAAGTCTTTATCCTTGACCGGAGTGGTCGTAATAAAGCAGTCAAGTTCGGAATTGGCAGTCATTTCCAAAAGTTCCGGAACCGGTGCGGTCTTGATGCATATCCTGTACCCCCTGCCAAACCCATGAAGCTCAGAGACCGCATCTATGAGCACTGAATCAACGTATACCGTAGGAGCGCCCACCGAAATCCTCTCGGACTGCTCTGCCACTATCTCATCGATCCTCTTTCTGTAATCAGCGTCAAGAACATGCTTACGGTCCAGATATTCCATATAGACAGCCCCTGCAGCTGTAAGTGCAACGGGTGCGGTCTTGCGGTCGAACACGGTAAATCCGAAGGATTTTTCCATCTGGTTAAGCTTCATGCTGAGTGCCGGCTGTGATATCCCAAGGGCCGCTGCCGCTTTGGATATCGATCCCGATCTGCGGATCTGAAGAATATACTTTTCGTTCGATAAATCACTCATTGCTTATGACCTATAAGTTTTTGCTTATGTGTGAATGATAACATGGTCCATATATATTGTCAACGATTTTTTTTATATGATAAAATACCTTACGAACTGTATCAGGTTTTACGTGAAAAACCGATATCGTCTGCATGCCCGTTTGCCAAGCGCTGTTCCGGAATGGGCCTATGTTCAAAAAAAGAGAGGTATGATTATGGAAAGACTGCATGAGATACTGAAAAACGTCTGCCCGTCGGTTGATTTTGAAAACTGCACGGATCTTGTGAGCGGCAAGCGCATCGATTCAATGGACCTCGTCTCGATCATATCGGATATTGAGGATGAATTCGGGATCTCCATAGAAATGGACAGGATAACTCCCGAGAACTTTGATTCAATGGAAGCCATATGGAAGACGGTCTCAGACCTTCTGTGAGGAAACCGATATGAACTCAATGGTTGAGATTCTGCATAACCACGCATTAAGACAGCCGGACCGCCTTTTTGCCGCCGATGCCGGCAGTTCCTATACATATAAAGAAGCATGGGATAAGATAAGGGATATCGCTTTTTATTTGAGTGACTGTCTCGGGATCGGGCGTTCTGACCTTGTCATGGCAGAATGCGGGCAGGATGCCGCCTACCTTATTCTCGATATGGCCTGCGAACTTATCGGAGCGGTCTTTGTGCCTGTCGAAAACGAAGCCTCCGAAGACAGGATCAGGTTGATCCATGAAGAGACGGGCTCAGTCCTTGCCGTCTTCTGCGAAAAAGAATATGACGGCATCAGAAGCGTTTCATATGATGAACTGCTTGGCTGTCCCCACACGGAATATGACGGGTTCACATTTCCCGAAGCCGACTGCGTCGCGGAGATTCTATACACGACCGGCACTACCGGCAGATCCAAGGGCATAGTCATCTCCCACCGGGCAAACATAGCACTTGCGGAAAACATCAGATACGGCGTTAACATGAAACCCGGCAATACCGAGCTGATTCCAGTGGCAATAAGCCACTCCCATGGCATACGCTGCTGCTATGCCAACCTCTTAAACGGCGGGAGCATCATACTCTCTGACGGACTCATCAAGATCCGCCAGGTTCTTGATATGATCGAAAAATATAACGTGACCGCACTCGATCTGTCCCCGAATGCCGCGATACTTCTGATAAAGCTTTCCAAGGGACAGTTCTGGGAATACGGGAAAAAACTTGATTATATCCAGATCGGGACCGCATCTCTTCCGGAGGGCTTAAAAAACGATCTTATCAGCAATCTGCCCGGCGTGCGGCTTTATAATTTCTACGGCTCCACCGAGAGCGGGCGCACCTGCGTGCTTGAATTCAGCTCCGTTACGGGACGTGAGAACTGCATAGGCCTTCCCACAAAGAACTCACAGATCATATTTACGGATGATGACGCAAAACCGAAAAAAGCCACACGCGAAGATCCGGGACTCCTTGCTTCCAAAGGCCCCATGAACATGGAATGCTACTTCAGAAATCCCGAGCTTACCGCTTCCGTATTAAAAGACGGGTATATCGTAACGAGCGATCTCGGATATATCGATGATGAGGGATATGTTTATGTGTTCGGAAGAAAAGATGATGTCATAAACTGCAACGGGATCAATATCTCTCCGGATGAGATAGAAGATGTGGCGTTAAAATCCGGCCTCGCTGCCGATGCGGCATGCATCCCGGTAAGCGATGAGCTGAAAGGCCAGGTACCCAAGCTCTATATAGTCACAAAAGACAACGCCGAGCTTGATGTGAACGCACTGTCGGAATATCTGAACGGACATCTTGACAAGAACAAGCTTCCCAAATACATAGAGCGGATCGACAGCATACCGCGCACCTCAAACGGCAAGATACAGAGGCGCCTGCTCAAGTAGCAGGTCAACCTTCCTAGCGTTCAAACAGCCGGCATACATTTTCCGGCGTCTTTTCTATGAGCAGATCGGCCAGAACGGAATTATCCACAGGCTCTTTCAGACATTCAGGGAGTTTCTTAGTTATCTCTTCGGGACTGTAGACAACGGTGCACAGCTTATCCCTTATGCTTTCGGGAAGGCATGTGTATCCGAGCTGTCCCGGCGGATACATCACTATCTGGCTGATGCCCGCAAAGGCCACTTCAACCGTGGATATCGTCAGTGAGCTCACGACCGCATCGACATCTTCCAGGCAGTCGGAAAGCCTCCCGCTGACATAGGCAACATCCAGTTCTTCTCTGAATCCATATGAGGCAAGTGTAAATCCTTCATTAGTCGGATGGTTCTTGATGATGATGCGGCATCTCCTGTTCTGCCGTGCAAATCCGGCAACACCTTTTAGCAGCATAAGTGATACCTCATGAGAATATGACAGGAGCACGAGCACAGTCACCGGAAGCTCATTATCCTTTTTCCCCTTTTTCCGAAGAACATAGTCATTGCGTAGTATGGGCACATAGAGAAGCTTAACATCAGGGCAGAACTGATGTGCCTGCGGCTCGAACGCCCTGCCCGCTATCGCCATTTTCGCCGGGGCATGGTCTGTTCTATGCTGTTCGGCCGAAACGCATCCTCCGAGTATCGTCTCGGTCAGCGGATAGCCTTCGTATCCGACAGAAGACGCATCAGGAAAATACTTCCTTGCCGCCGAAGCCGTACAGACATCAAACGAACGGCCCTCATACCACTGTATGATGTTTCTGATGCCGACGCCCTTGCCGGCAAGGCGTGAGAGCATCTTCTCCATCATTATTCCGTCAAACGCAGGTGAATTGCTCTTCCCGGCCTCAAGGTTCTGGCACACTATCGCAGACACATCGATGCCTTCATAGAAGAACGCATCTTTTTTTATCCTGTCGATATATTTCCAATATCTGATGATATCCAAAACATCAGACAGCCTTACAAGATCCCTGTCATAAATGAACCTGTGGGTGCTGCAGTTCCTTATGTTCTCAAACAGGGTCTTATTTTTTATCTTTCTTGGATTGACGATATACGGCAGAAACAATGCTTCATGATAACCGTTTATGCCGGTCGTATATCTGTCGTTGAACACATGCCCGTCAAAATCGGTGCTTATGGCGGGTCCTACGACTATCGAAAATGAAGAAGGGTATACGTATTTTTCCGGCGCGTATCTTCTGTACGCCGCCTGGCGGGCCGAATATTCCAGGAAGTGGCGCCATCTTCCGAATGTACGCTTTATCCTTCCGGTATCTTCCCTTTTTGCGCCAAGCCTGACCTCAGCCTGTCCTTTAAGTAGTTTTTTCAGGGTCTCATATTCCCCTTCGGTCCCCGCGATCACCGTATCCGCCAGGCCGTCTCTTACGGCTTCCTTCGCAAGGATTGTCCTGCATATCTGCACGTAAGTCCCGTCATTATATGTATTTCTCGCAGAAAAAGGAGACGCCCAAAAATATAGGCTGTCTCCGTATTTTTTCGAGCATCCGTCCACAAAAAGCGTATAGCTTTCCTTTATCTCATCTGCTATCTCATTGAGCCTTTTTGTGTATTCGCATGAAAGGTCAGTCAAATCCAGCATCATCTGTCTTATGAAAACCGTCCCTTAAACTCCATTGTGGAGCACTTATCAAGAGGAAGCTTAACACTCTGCCCGGTAGCGGCCGACCTGTATATCGCAAGAACAAGCTCAAGTGCCCGTCTTCCGGCTTCTCCGTCAACATAAGGCTTCCTTTTGTTCTTAATCGCATCTATCATATCCGCATAGAGCGGTGTGTGGCCGTATCCGTACACGTTCGGGGGATTTTCGCCGAACTCGGCCATCACGTCTTCGGGATCGTCGAGCATGTCAGAAAAACGCCATTCCTCGATCTTGTTGACAGATGTCCCGCCGGCCTTTACGGTACCCTTCTCGCCGAACAGGTAGAGCGTTTCCTCAAGATTCTTCGGGTATACATCCGTCGTCCCCTCGATAATGCCGTATGAACCGTTGGCAAACCTGACGAGCGCGATCCCGAGGTCTTCGGCCTCGATATAGTCATGGCGGAGCCTGTCAGTCATTCCGACAACCTCTGTCACCTCGTCTCCCATCATCCAGCGCAGAAGATCTATGTTGTGGATGCACTGGTTCATGAGCGCGCCGCCGTCCTGCTCCCATGTGCCTCTCCATGCTGCCCTGTCATAATACTCATGATCCCTGCACCATCTGATGTGGGCAGTCCCGTAGAACATCTTTCCGAACCTGTTCTTCTCGAGCGCCTCGCGGATCTTTGCGATCGACTTGTTGAACCTGTTCTGGTGGTTTACGCATACGAGCACATCCTTGGCAACCGCGGCATCTATTATCCTGTCGGCATCCTCGAGCGAAAGGGCGATGGGCTTTTCTATGATCACGTTGCATCCGCGCTCAATGCAGTCAAGCGCTATAGCGGCATGCTTTCCCGATTCGGTCGCTATCGCGGCAAGCACGGGCTTCTCTTTATCGAGCATTTCTATATGATCCGTATACATCTTCACGGAATCACTAAGCTCGAACTTGGCCTTCTTGTCTTTCATGTTATCTTCGCTGACATCGCATATCGCAGCAATCTCCAGCCCGTTATTGATGGCAGCCTGGATGTGGTTCGGCGATATCCTGCCGCATCCGATAAGTACATATTTCATCATGTTCTCCAATCCTCAGATACCGCCTCAGCGGCCGGACCTGATATATTCAATGACTTCACCGAGTGTATGGTCGTAAGTGCAGTTCTCTTCGGCAAACCGCCTCATGTTCGCGATCACGCTCTCCTCGCTCTCTTTTCTGTAGACACTGTCTGCAAATATGAGCATCTGCTCCATGTCAGGTATTGATTCATCATTTGCGATCTTCATGACATACGGGCTGTCCATTTCGGGGATAAGGTCGATCACACATCCCGTGACAAATGGGATCCCTACGGCAAAGTACTCGCGCGATTTGAGCGACGAGCTGAGATCAAGCCCCTTTCGAAACGCCCCGAGGCATTCAAGCGCAAGGTCGCATTTATCAAACAACGAATACAGATCTTCTCCGACCCGTCTTCCCTCAAAGATGACATTATCGGCAAGCCCGTATTCCTTAACCATGTTTCGGTAGCGCGGAAGCTCCGGTCCGGGTCCCTCACCGACCACGTGAAATACGATCTTCCGCTTTCCTCCACTTTTATAATACTCTGCCATGGAGAGGATGAACCTGTCATATCCGTGGTTCGGGAACATCGTGCTGACGCCTATGACATCGATCCGGTCTTTTATGGCATATCCGCCCGGTTTCCTCGTCGGGATCCTCGATATGTCTATCCCGTTCATATAGTTAAGCGTCCTGACACCGCATATCTCTTTATACTGCGGATCGAGCACCGCAAACCTGTCAACGCATCCCCTGTATTTCCTCCTTGCCGCTATGTCTTTAAGAAGGAGCGGCAGGTATACAAATCCTTTCAGCCAGTATGTATTCGGATAATCAGGAAATTCAATGATGATCTTTGCATTGGGATTACGCTCTTTCAGCTTCTTCAGAAACGATGTGAAACGGCAGTCTGCAGCCTCAAACCTGAAATAGTAAAAATCATGCAGGTCATATTCCGGCCTGTAGGTAAACTCCGAAAAAACGCAGGTGAAAGGGATCGCGGCACATACTCCTTTTCCCAGATGAGTTCTTCGAAGACCCGAAGATAAGGGCTCGGCATTGACATGCATCATCTCAAAACCGGCACGCTTCATGGCCTCTATCTCATCAAACACCTTCATGACGGCGCCCTGAGCGGTTTCCCCCGGCCTTACCTGGGAGAAGTATATCCCCTTAATCAAAATTGATCCTCTCTTCTTCCACGACAACGGGACGATGGATCACGCGGGTATTGATGTTCAGCACATACTCGCCGAGAAATCCGATAAAGAACAGCTGGAGCGAACCCAGCATGAACACGCCGATCGTCATCGGAGCATATCCGGCCGAGAACGAATCCCAGTGCGTGAGTTTCAGTACGAGAAAGACTACCGCGATGATAAAGCTTACAACACCCGCCGCAAATCCGAGGAGGGTGGCAAGCCTTAAGCCCACCTTTGTATAGCTTGTAAAGCTCAGCATCGCACCGTCATACAGGCTGTAGAAATTGTTGTGGGTCTTGCCCGCGCGGCGCTCCTCCTGCTCATATGTGACCTCGGTCATGTTGAATCCGTCTCCATATTCGGCAACGATGCCCCTAAGGAACGGGATGGGATCGTCAAGCTGCTGCAGGAGCCTTACGAACGTCTTATCGTACAGTCCGAAACCTGTAAAATGCTCGATCAGCTTTACGGCGGACATTCTTTTTATGATCTTGTAATAACAGCTGCGAAGGAAGAACAGGAAGCCCGATTCCTTGCTCGAAGTCTTGATCCCGCTGACTATCTTATGACCCTTTTCCCACTCCCTTACAAATACCGGGATCATGTTCACGGGTTCCTGAAAATCAGCCGCTATCGATATCGTGCAGTCCCCCGTTGTCTGGCATATCCCATAGAAAGGAGAATTGAACTGTCCGAAGTTCGTGACGTTAAAGATAGCCTTTATCTTTTTGTTATTGGCACACAGATTACGGATGACATCCCTTGTGCCATCCTTCGAGCAGTTGTCAATGAACACTATCTCGTAGTCATACTCGCTGAGCGCCTCATTGAACACGTTTATTATTGAATTGGCCATCAGTTCCGCGTTTTCAACTTCGTTGTAGCACGGGATCATAACGCTTATCTTTTTCATGACAGACATTTTATCATTTTTATGATTTTCAGTCAAAATCAGGACAGTATCCGGCCCATGCGCAGCTTTATGAGCGTGAAAATGTCCGCGAACATCCTGAAGAAGGCGCCGGGGAGTGACATTGCCGCATTAAGCGCCCACTGCCTTTTTGACGACCATTTTATATCAAGCTCGGGATACGCGGCCTTAACGCCGTAGGGCACAAATACCTTTGAAGGCCTCGTCCATATCTCGTTCACGCAGTTGGTGCCCGATACGATCTCGACCCACATGGGGAGCTCTGTCTTTACGATGATCTTGTGTTCCCCGGAAACGACCTTGTCCACATCCGTATGCTGAAACGAATATATATTCGTATCATGGCTTCCGGGCGCGGAAGCATGGCACATGAAATGATTGTTGACGTATGTGTATTTCATGCATCTTCCGGTCCTCATATCATACTGCAGCCCTCTCGGGAAAGTCAGTACAAAGGTGCCCTCCGAATCCGCCAGATGCTGCTTTGCGATCTCCACAAAATCCCTTCCGATCATGTCGTCGTTATCGACGCGGACGGTAATGACTCCCGTATCATCATATTCCGAAAGCCTGTCCTTTATGATCTCAAGAAACCTGTCAGACTCGTCATCATCGAGAAACCATGGTTCGAACACCGTAAGTTTTTCCGAAAATGCATCGATCTTTTCCCTGAACCTTGCGGGAGTATCCGCGTGGAACATGACTATCCAGCGAAAATCCGCATCAGTCTGTGCCTCAAATGAAGGAAAAGTATATTTTTCAAAAAGGGCAAATCTCTTTTCAAGATAATCCTCGTCGAGGAAGATGTAATGTCCTTCGGGTACATCCGCATAAAGCTTCCTGTACCTGTATCTTGAGGCGAGGTTGAACCTCGTTATCACAACAACAGGCTTCATATCCTTAAAAACCCTCTGTATATTTCCTGATCTGGTCTTCTGTTATCTTAAGAACGTCTCTGCCTTCAGTGTATCCCCTGTACCATCTGACAAGCTCCTCCATGGCGCGCTCTATGTTCCAGCGCGGATGCCATGAAAGGACTTTTTTGATCTTGGTGATGTCAAGCCTCAGGAAGTTTGCCTCGTGCGGGCCCCCGTCCGACCTGTTGATCCATCTTATGTCGGGCCCGTCTCCTGCCCGGTTCCACATGTCGCAGAACATCGTCGCTATCTGTGCGGTCGTGACTGCATCCGTATCATCCGGGCCAACGTTGTAGCAGCCGGCTAACGAAGCATCCTCGTACTGCCGCTTCGCCGCAAAAAGATAACACATCACCGGTTCGAGCACGTGCTGGTAGGGCCTGGTAGAAGCGGGATTCCTGACTATGATGTCTTCATTGGCCGCCGCAGCCCTGACACAGTCGGGGATGATCCTGTCCTTTGCAAAATCACCTCCGCCTATGACATTTCCTGCACGCATCGTAGTTACCGCGATATCTCCGTCCTTCAGGAATGAATTCCGATAGCAGTCGGTAACGAGCTCGGAACATGATTTTGAATTGGAGTAAGGATCGAATCCGCACAGCTCCTCATCCTCCCTGTAGCCCTTGCTTCTTTCCATGTTCCTGTATACTTTGTCCGTTGTGACGTTTATGACTGACTTTACGGAGCCTGTATGGCGGCAGCACTCAAGCACGTTCACGGTACCCATGACGTTCACCTCGTAAGTGCAGACCGGATCCTCATATGACTTTCTCACGATCGGCTGGGCCGCCATATGTATCACTATCTCCGGCTTCGCCGCATCAAACGCTTCCTTAAGGCCTGATAAGTCCCTTATGTCGGAATACACATTTGTAAGCGTGCCTCTTCCGGATGCCGCGCCTTTGTCAAATCCGAGAAGCGTATGCATGTTCGGATCGTCCTCGGGTTTTAATGCATAGCCCGTAACATCGGCTCCCGCCATAAGGAGCGCGGCCGTCATCCATGTGCCCTTAAATCCGGTATGCCCGGTAATGAGCACCTTTTTTCCGTTATAGAATCTCATCAGGTCTTTCATATCGTCACCTTTTTCTTTGAACCTCAGTCCATTCAGAACTTTACACAGCCATCAGCTTATGCCATCAGTCGGCTCTTACATAAAAAGCGGTCTCATATGGCATATTCCCAAGGCGCAGGCTTAAAGTGTCAAGCCTGACATATCCGTTCTCTTCACATATCTCATCCGTCAGTGTCCTGTAAAGGCCCGGCGTTTCATATGTTATGAGCGAATATCCGCCGTCCGTTGCTTTCTTCTGTATCATTTCGTGGTATTCCATGTTTTTGACGACCAGATCATGCGAGTATGGGAAAAGAGTTCCTATAGGCCTTGAGCAAACAGGCAGGTCTCGTGTATAAGTGCTTATCGCTTCGGCATCATGGCCGCATATGCACTGACCGCCTCCCCTCTCGAATGAAAGGTATGCAAGGCCCCTCGAATAGAATACATCATCCGTTCCGTATTCCTTCACATAAGAATACGCCTTTTCCCAGTCGGCGGCTTCTTCGGCCGTAAGAGTATGGTTAGGCAGCTTTCCGAACCCGAAATATATGACGAAGAGCGCATTCGCCGCATATATCCCGGCAAATACGATATCGGGAAGCTTTGGCTTTATCTTTTCGATAACGGCAAGGGTCACTATTACAATATGCGGCATCCACAGCTGAAGGAAATACGAGATGAACGCACCGTCATTCCTTCCGAGGAATATGAGCGGTATCAGCATGACCGGGATCGAGACCGCACAGAGGGTGAACGGATCGTTTTCCTTAAATTTTATGCTGCGAAGCTTCCTGTTTTCCCTGATGAACTTAACAAGCGCTGCTATGGCAGCGGCAAGCAGCACCGCAAAGAGTGCGGCAAACGCGATCATGAGATAGCTTACCTGCTCAATGAGAGTAGCCAGTCCGTTTCCCATTCCGGTAATGGTCCCGAGGTACATGAACAGTATCGAGTATGTCCAGTAGAGCGGCCAAAAGACCGTGATGAGCACACCTACTGCCAGGTTTATGAGAACGCAGTACAGAAGGAAACGAAGTGCGTCCTTCTTTGAATAGAGCAGCATATATATGAATATGCACGGTGCTATGAAAACGAAATACTGTTTTGTGTAAAAGCAGAGTGTGATAAGGACGGCACACACGATAGGCTTTCTTTTTATACGCGGGTTTACGGCCGCAAGCATCGAGACAAGGAGCAGCAAAAGACCCAGGTCATCGGGTGCCGCAGAGATGTATCCGAACCTCCAGTGGCAGAACATGAAAAGGATGGCGGCAAGAGGCGGAGTGACCGTCGTTACGGCATACCTTTGCGCAAAAACAAAGCCGATCACCCCCGACATGAGAATGCTAAAAAGTGAGATCGCAAAATGCGCGGTGACCGCCCCGCAGCCTGTGACGGTGCAGACAGCGGCCGCAAGGAGGCTGTTTAAAAACGGGTAATCATAATTAATGCCCGGAACTTCCCAGTCAAGGGCCGACAGAGCATAAGGGCTCCTGCCCTCGGCAAAAAGGCGGGTCAGAGCAACATTTGAAGGTTCTAAGAGCTCCTTAGGATACGGAAGCGCCAGGATGCCTGCATGTACTATCCTGTATATGAACAGGCCGGCAGCCGCAAAAACAGCCAGCGTCAGCAGACGGTATATGATCTTTTCATTTTTTGCCAGCGATATCATCAGCAAACTTTTCCATCTTTTCTTTTCTTGTTTCAAAAAATGCGGCTATATCCCGCTTTTGCAGCTCATCCCATCTGTCATCCGCGAGCTCCTGTTTTATACGCTCTTCGGAGAACGTGGTATTTCCCAGTTCCCTGATGCGTGCCGCAAGCTTATCCCTGAAGCCGTCATTTCTCATGAGACCCCGAAGAAGCGGGCTGGCATCAATATTCATGGACACGGTATCATAGAATATGATATCCCCGTCATGGATCATCCAGCGGAATTTCCCGTCACCGTAACCGTTGTCATACGGTTCCTTCACGCGCCAGCACATCGAGTTGGTATATTCATCCCAGTCTTTGTTTCCTGCCCAGGTATTGATCGCAAGGTATTCTATATAGCTGTCTATGTCCATCATGGCCTGGAGCCGCTCATAGTCGGCAGGATCTGCCAGATCGCCGTTTATCGCAAGATCATCCATATCAAGATAAAGCTGCCTCGCCGCTTCGTATGAAGCCTCGTCATCCCCTCCTATCTCCGGGAATGTATCGTTTAGGACGATCAGGTTATCCGGGGCTATCCCGTAATGTTCGAGGAAAAATTTCTCGTCAAACTTCTGCCTGATATATATGTTGTTCCAGAACTCACCGTTTACAAACAGTGCCGCCCTGTCTGTCGTCGAATGCGTTATGATCTCTTCGTCCCTAAGCAGTGAGAAAAAGAACGATTCAAAGAATGAATCATCGAGCGTCACACGGTCGCAGATGGCGGCGCCTTCACCAAAAAAATCATAGCCGAAAACATCGGATCCGCTGTATATGTTCCTTGCCCTAAGCTGGAAGTTCTTGACCCTGTCGTCCCTCGTGGTCCTGCCGAAAAGCTTGAGGCCGCACCTCTGGCTCATGACACAGACTCCGCTCCTGAAATAATCGACATCAGCCGGGACTTCCCAGTCCCTGCCCTTTTTATTGAAGTTCGTCTCGGGCTCATCGCCTTCCATTCCGCCAAGGTACCATTCGTCATACTCGGCGCCGACGGATACTATTCCGTAAGGCCCGAACAGATCGTCACGGTCCGCAACGACGGATACTATGTTCTTGTATTTATCTTTGCAGAAGAAGAATTCCCGGGTCACGACATCGCTCCGGTTGCCGACATCATCGATCGCTGCCGCCCTTATGATAAAAGCCTTGTCGACCGGATCATCGATGGGCTTTTGTACCGGAAGCCCATCCGTCTCATCCTCAAGATAATTCTTTACGGTATTCTCGACGCTGACGACCGTATTCGGCTCGTCAGAACGGTCATATACATGTACCGGGCCTGTATAGACCTGTGAATCCTCGGATGGTTCGCTGCCGTCAAGCGTATAGTACAGCGTGCATCCTTCGGGGCCTGTTATGCCAAGTTCGAACTCTTCGTCATAAAATCCGCTCCCGGCCGAAAATTCCGGGGCCTTCGGTTTCATATCGCCCGTGTATTCAAAGATTATATTGCCCCTTGAATCCGACAGGTATACATTCTCGCTTCCGGAACGCTTAAGTGCAAAATTCCAGCTCGGGTCGAGCCGGATGAGGACGGACTCCCCGCCGGTAAGCACTATGCCGTCAAGAGGCAGCATCTTCTTTCCGCGCCTCGAATCCGAAAGGAACAGTCCCGAAAGATCGTACGGAGTCTCGTTTGTGTTCTTTATCCGCACGCAGTCCGAGAATTCTATCGTTCCGTCATCCTTTACTATTCTCGGACTGTCGGCCCTTACATCATAAATGACAAGCCCGCTCTCGGCCTTAACCGTCGGGGCGGCAAAGAGCAGAAGCGCCAGTGCGAGCGAAAATACAGAAAGGATGCAGTATTTATATGTATTCTTTCCGATACCCATAAACTGAATCAAAAGCCGACTTCTCCGTCATGGGACATGACAGAGACCGATGTTACGCCGTGAACTTCCGAAACGCCTTTTGAAAGCTCCGGGATGTTTTTTGAGCGGAGCTCATATACGAGCTCAAGACGTCCGTCTGTTATCACACGTGATTTTTCCTCAAACGCACGTGCATTCTTCTTGACGGCCTCGGCAATTGCCGCGTCAGCACCCTCGGCTGCATTCACAACGAGTATTATCGGGGCTGCCACGACCGGTATCCTGTCAAGCACAAAGATCACTGCGGTTGCGATCACTGACAGGATTATCGCTATCTCAACAAGACCCGCTCCGCATATTATGCCCACCGATATCGACCAGAAAAGGAAGGCGAGGTCCATCGGATCCTTTACCGCCGTACGGAACCTTACGATCGAAAGAGCACCGACCATACCGAGGGAAATGACAACGCTCGACTGGACCGTTAAGATGATGGCCGCGGTTATGACCGACATCAGCACGAGCGAGATATTGAAGCTCTTTGAATAGAAAGTCTTCTTGGTCAGGAATCTGTAAACGACATATATGTAGGTGCCGAGCAGCACGGCAAAGAAGATGACGATGGCTATCTGCTTGGCAGACAGATCGACGCCCGCATATCCCTCCAGAAATGATTTTTTGAAAATGTCAGTAAAAGTAAGCATGTTATCCTCCGGCTTCGTATTCTTTTATGTCAGTGCATTGCGGCGCTGCCGCTAAAAGGATAGCGCCTTGCTAAATAATATTTTGAAAACGTTGTCTGCCTCATCCTTCCGTGCTCAATGGCATGTGCGATATGGTCCGGTAGGAAAGCGTCAAACTTAACTTCGAGAAGGCTCTGTCCCGCAAGAAGGACGGGGCGTGAATCGATCGGCCTGTCGGCAAGAAACGCATCCGTTTCCGAAGATGACCTTATGTTCATGTCGAATGTCACCCTCGTATTTCCCGCAGGGCATACAAAAGGCTCGCGTTCATATTCCACTATGGCCGCAGGATGAAGGGCTGATGTCTTCATCTCCTTTATGAACAGATTAAAAAGCGGCGGATTCCGGTCAGATATGGAAGCCTTTCCCGACATTACGGCGGCAAACATATCCGTATCTATAAGGCATGTCTGTTTGGACACAAGGGATGATTTTCGCGCCTTGCGCTCAAGGCTTATACGTCCCGCGTTTCTGTCATATATCCTGATGCGCCATTTCAAGCGCTCATCCACGCCATTCGCGTTTTCCATGAGGAACCTGTCGCCGTAGTCATCAAAATACAGGCTCCGGATGCTGTAGCGGCCGAGCGTGGCATGCGGATCGGGTTTCATAAGTGCCCGGATCCGGCTTCTTATCGCAACGATATCGGCATATCTTTCTATGTATTTGTGTTCGTGCCGGAAACCGGACAGTTCTTCAAACATCTCCCGTATCCTTATTTCCTGTAATACATGTCGTATATCATCTCATCGGTAAGGGTTCCTTCCGATGTAAGTTCATAAAGCTTATCGGACTCGGAAGGCGTGATCGGAACATATCTAATATCCCGGAGGCTGTCTATCCATGCATCAAACGCTTCCCTGTCAGTCAGTTCCACCCATTTCTGCACTATCATATCATAAAAGCCTATATCCGCATAATCAACGAACACTATGCCGTCGATGACCCCGTCGCCGCTCCGGTAATCCGTCATCTTCCATTCATTAAGGATGCGCTCCTTCTGTTCGGAATCGTTCATCATATACCGTATCCCCGAAACGCCGGGCATATAAAAGAGCTTCCTCGGCCCTAAGACCTCCCATGAATTTCCTATCGTCTGGCAGTAATTCGAATTGATAAGTGCCCCGCTGTACATGATGAGGAACGTGTCATTGTCTTTAAGGTTCCTGTTCTCGGCCATCTCATGCTGAAGCTGGTACTGCTGGTATGCACTCTCCTGCCATTCAAGGTAAGTCGTAAGAAAATGCACCGATGCAAGGACCGCGAGCACCGCCACCGCAGGCTTTACGAATTCCCTCCGAAGCAGCATCCGCAAAAAGTAATACAGCATGAATGCCGTGCCGATACCCAGGAGCATGGTGTCCCTTCCCCTGGTGAACGTATTTAATATGGACGCATCCCTGTTCACAAGGTAAGGGAATATCCCGATAACAAACGCAGCTGCTCCCACAAGGAACAGAAGTATGGTCTTCATCAGGCTGCTGTCCTCATCCGTCTTGTTCTTTTTTCCGGATATCAGTGATATGACAAATACGGCGAGCGCGAGCACTCCCGCAAAGACGGCCACGGCCGGGGATGCTGTAAGTGCGGTATAATACGATCCGAGAATGTTCTTAAGGGTTATGGCGGTATTTACCGGCGCATGGACTACCGTTCCCATAAGGCTGTCTGTCCTGACATAGCTGTGGCCTCCGTATACGCCGTATCCCGGGAACAGTATCTTGTCACCGAAATACCATGCAACGGGAGCTATAAGAAAATCGATATGGCGTGCCACAGAGCCCGCGAGCTTTTTTATGAAGCCTCTTACGCTGTGGTCCCAGCCGCCTTTAAAGTCATCATGATACAGATACGCCAGCACGAAGAGCGTAAGCATCATGATCGATTCCGTATCAAATGATATGAGAAGGAGCAGGAGCGAAAGGATGCGAAAGGCTATACGGCGCCATCCGGTGCTCTCCTTGAACCTCGCCGCCACGTAAAAAGCGATAAAAAACATGAACAGCCCGAATGAATATGCGTAATTGATCCAGGCGATCCTTGCATCGTTTATCGGGATGCCGATATAAAGGACAGTGATCATCACACAGTCCGAAGACGTGAACAGCCCCGTCTTTTTGAGTATCTTATAAAGAAGGACCGCTCCGGCATAGAAATATACGAAAGTCAGTATCCTGTAAAAGCCATGGGGAAACAGCCATGTGAAGGCGTTGATGACGGCATGGAGCGGAAGCGAGGACTGCATGAACACTTCTATCATATAATCCCAGTTCCTGTCGGCGTATGCCCAGTCATCCCACCATCTTCCCGTCGCAGCGAGAAGGAACCAGTGGGTGGCAATATATACTGCCGTGATCAGAAGAATATTTAAAGCTTCCCCGTTTTTTTCACGCAGTCTTTGAATCCGATCCATCATTGACCTTCCGATCCGGATTTTCCGCCTTCTGTCGTAAGTTCTGTGATGTCCGATATGATATATACCGGACGCTTCATTGATGCGTCATATGCGCGCCACAGATATTCCGCGATGACTCCGAGCGATATGTTCGTAACACCGAATCCGAGTGCGAGCAGGCAGGCGATCGTCGAATAGCCTGACACGACCGTGGTGCTGATGAACTTGTTGATGATGACCCATACGCCGTAGAGGGCACCCGCGATGAACATGATGACACCCACGATGCTGACGAGACGGATCGGCATAAAAGAGAATGCGACGAATGAATCGATGGCAAGCTTTATCTTCTTGCTGAGGCTCCATTTTGACCGTCCCGCTTTCCTTTCGGTAAAATCAAGATGTATGACCTCTGACCGAAAGCCTGCGTTCACTATCTGCAGAAGAATCGAAGAGTTGGCTTCCATATTGTCATTGAGATAGTCGATGATCTTCCTGTTGAATACGATAGTCTGGTATCCGCCCGGCTCATATTTTGGCACCGCATATTTCTGCATGAGCGTTGAATACATATGCGAGAAGAGCTTGGTAAAGAACGGGACCTCATATTTGGACCTTCCGACATACACGGCATCCGCTTCATCGTTCTTTATCTTTTCATACGAAATGTCAATGAGCTCGAACGGATCCTGAAGGTCCGCCGCCACCCATGTGCATATGTCAAAAGATGCATGTGCTATCCCGGCGCGGTATCCCGCATGGGAGCCGAAGTTCCGGCTGAAGTTTATAAGGCGGCTCCTTATGATGTTATGAAACGTAAAGCCGCGTACGATAGCGGGCGACGCATCCGTTGAACCGTCGTTTACGAATATCGCTTCTATCGGGAAAGACACCGTGCCGGCATATTCATCGAATGCCCTGCAGAACGCCTCTATCCCGGACTCCTCGTTAAGGAACGGGATGATCACCGTGATTCCATCTTTCATATTGTGCTCCTTTACCGTACCTCGCTTGCCGGCATGATCTCCCTGTACTTCTCAACCTGTGACATCAGTGCCTCATATCTTATCATGTTCGCTTCGTTAATGTACGAACAGAGCGTGTCGTGAAGGCTTATGTCCTCATCATGCCACCACAGCGCGTGTGTCAGTATATGGATCCTGTCATGCTCGCTGCTGTTTATGATGTCGATGACGGGTTCCCTCCAGTTCCTGCACGAGTCGGAAACATATTTCATATCCCTGAAGAACTCCGCCCTGTAGCTGTTGATCATTCCGGGGATATCAAGCTCGGCTTCGATTATCTGCCGGCTCGGCTGATGCATCGAAACGGTCGTCACCGGAGTGCCGATGATGTTTTCAAGTATATCCTTCTCGGCAAGTATCAGCTCCTTGACTTTCTCTCCGCATCCCATTGCCTGCGGATAGCACGTTTCATCAAAATGAAGCCCTATCCTGCCGCCAAGCTCCATGATCCTCTTAAGGCCCGCGACCGAAGATGCCGAAAAGGCACTGTAAAGATCGGTCCTAAGCAGTACATAATATGTTGCAAAAACGCCGAGGGCGGCTTCATGTTCTGCCATGACGACTGACCTATTAATATCGAAATCTATGTCATGCCGCAGTATCGCAGTACGGGGATGATCCCTGTAATCGCTGTAATCGGCTATGACATACCCGTTATCCTTAAGGCTTTTTATGATCTTCGCGTAAAAATCAAAAGTGAATTCTTCCATTGCTTTTAACCGAGCCTGTCCTTTAAGGATCTGATCTTTACCGTCTTCTCTTTGCCGTCATCCGACGAAAAGCCGGGGATCCTGATCCCGGTGTTCTTTCCGCACACAACAACAACAGATCCGTCATCCGGATCGATCATTCCTATCTGCCCCGGAGACCCCTGTATCGGGTAAGGAAAAACATCCGCCCGCAGTATCGTGAGCTTTTCACCCCGGTAGAACGTAAAAGCTCCGGGATAAGGTTGAGACTGCGCCCTTATGAAATTCCGGATGGTCCGGGCATCTTCACGCCAGTCGATCAGTCCGTCATCGGGTGTCCTCATCGCCCCGTAGGATACGCCCTCACTCTCCTGCTCTTTGGGCCTTAATTCCCCAGCTGTAAGTTCCCTGTAGTGGTTTCTGAAGAAGCCCTCCGTCTTTGCCTCAAGCTTTGCAAGAACATCTGAAACATAGTCATTCTCTGATATCCCGACTTTTTCCTGATACCAGATCTTTCCGGTGTCCATTCCCCTGTCAAACGAAAAGACCGAAAACCCGGTTTCCTTCTCGCCCGCGATCATGGCCCATACCACCGGTGCAAAGCCCCTGTGGGAAGGAAGCAGCGAATCGTGTATCCCTATGAACCCTCCGCTGACCTTTCCAAGAAGGTTTTCGGGAATGATATGATACCATCCGACCACAAAGCAAAGATCCGGCATGAACCTGTCTATCGGGCCGGTAATGTCGCACCTTCCCGAGAGCACCTCATAAGGGACTGAATTATCCTCACAGAACCCTTTTATCGCCTCAAGCTCCGAGCGTCCGTCATCCGAATCATCTATTGTCACGCAGCCGATGAGCGTCTCGGGCGAAAGCTCATGCATGAGCTTTAATACCGCCAACCCTAATGCCTTGCTGCCTATGAATAATACCCTTCTGTACATATCAGTCCGGTTTTCTCTCCGATTTTAAGTCCCCTTCATACATCTTGCCTAGGAAGCCCGAATCCATATAGTCGATCCGCCAGTGTCCGCAGTCTCCGCACATTATGTCGCCAAACTTCCCGCTTTGGTGCATCTGCCTGATCTTCTCGTATTCATCGGAATCCCAGCATTCCTTTACGGACATGTCGCGAACGTTAACGCTCTTTATGCCTCCGCGCCAGTCGTAGTTGCACAGGGCAAGATCGCCGTTCCAGTAGATGAGAAAGTCGGTGAACACCTTCCTGCACGGCTTCCTTTCGGGAACCGCCTCCATCATCATCTTCTGGACCTCGGGATTGCGGAAACATCCCTTGTCATCATGCTCGTAATATACTCTTACGTCATCAACGTATTTCTTCCAGTATTCGACAAACTCGCCCTGACCCGGGACATAATCCTCGACCTCGATGGTAGATACCTGAAGCGTCGGGGCACTCTCGCCGCGTCTTAGCCTTTCCCGGCACTTTTCGCTTAAGTACCGCACATGCTCCATGCTGACCTCAAGATCGCCCATAAGCCTTGACTGCCTGTAAAGCACGGGGTCTAGCGTATCAAGGCTGAATGAGATAAAATCAACTCCCGATTCAACGAGCTCATCTGCGACCTCATGTGTCATCGCATACGCATTCGTTGCAAACTGCAGGGGGCCGAGCCCTTTGCTCTTTGCATATCTCATTAGTTCCATGAAATCGGGATGCAGGAGCGATTCGCCCCTGAAAAATACCACCATTTTGACCGGCAGGTGCTGTGAAGCTTCATCGGCGATCTTTATGAACAGATCTTTATCCATGAATCCGATGTTCATCGGAACGCACTGCCTCGGGCAGAACGTGCATGAAACATTGCACTGGTTGGTAAGTTCTATCGTTATCCTGTTGGGAAAATCAAGTTTTTCCATTTATCTTTTTCCTCCGTCGGGCAGATCGCGCCATATCGTCAGCTCATATCCTGCGCAGTTCATCGAGCACTTTCCGTATGCTGCCGGTGATGATATCGATATCATCCTCCGAAAGCCCCACATAGAGCGGCAGGGCAACCGACAGACGGTCACACTCATAAGCATTCGGAAAATCTTCCGGCCTGTATCCGAACCTGTCCCTGTAGTATCCGAGCGTGTGGACGGCATGCGTTCCCTGCCTTGTTGCAATGCCGGCCTCCTCAAGCTTTGAAAGAAGCCTGTTGCGGAATTCTCCGCCCTCTTTAATGCTTCCTACGCCGAGCTTTTCCTTATCGAGCATGCACACATATGACTGATATGTGTGGAAATACCCTTCCGGTTCTACGGGAGTTATGAACTCGGGGATCCTGTCCGCGATCATTCTGTTATATACAGAGACGGCCTTCCTCTTCTCTCCGATTATATAGTCAAGCTTTTCTGACTGTGCAAGTCCCATGGCACCCTGGATATCCGTCATCCTGTAGTTATAGCCCGCCACGGGAAACTCGGGGAGCAGAAAGCCCCCTCCCTTATCGCGCGCATCGGCGGACACGGTGGAGCCGTGTGTCCTAAGCTCCCTCATCTTTTTTGCAAGTGCCGCATCATCCGTCAGGATCATGCCGCCCTCACCTGTCGTTATTGATTTTCTCGGATGGAAGCTCACGTATGAAGTGTTCCCGAACGCGCCCTGATGCCTGCCTGCTGCCATGGAGCCGAGCGCACAGGCGGCATCCTCGATGACCGTAAGATCGTACTCTTTTGCAAGTGCATTGACCTTATGGATGTCGCAGCACAGTCCGAATTCATGAACCGGCACAAATCCCCAGAGGCCATTTCCGGTCTTCCTGTTTATGAGTTTTCCGCCCCTTGCTTCATATTCCGTCTCGACGATGGTCCGAAGCTTATCGGCATCGATGTTGAACGTTTCCCTGCAAACATCACAAAGGACGGGAACTGCTCCCGTCATGACGATGGCATTTTCCGTCGCAACAAACGTAAACGCAGGTGCAATGGCATCCATTCCCTCGCCAAGCCCCTGCGCGACCATCGCCAGATGCAGTGCAGTGGTGCAGGACGTGGTGGCCACTCCTTCCGCAACACCTTCATGCTCTGCGATCTTCCTCTCGAAAGCGGCGACCTGCGGTCCCTGCGCAACCCATCCCGAATCGAGCGATCCCGAGATGAGCTTTATCTCTTCATCTGTAAAATATGGTTTTGTGACCGGATACTTTTTCATATGTCCATTCAAAAATTGAACCGGCTGCCGCACATGCCGCACACACCTTCGTCATCAAGCTTCTGTCCGCATGTGCATACATAGCCCAGATGTTGCGCCGGATTGCCGACTACAAGTTCGTGGTCGGCCACATCTTTTGTGACTACGCTTCCCGAGCCTATCATCGCATACTCGCCGATGGTGATGCCGCACCTTATCGTTGCGTTAGCCCCGACCGATGCGCCCCGCTTTACAAGCGTAGGGGTGATCTTCCAGTCCGCGGCAAATGCCCTCGGATACATATCGTTCGTGAAAGTCATGGACGGCCCGAGGAACACATCGTCTTCTATCGTGACTCCATGATACACGTTTACATTGTTCTGGATCTTGACCCGGTTTCCGATGACCGTATGCTCGTCAATATATACGTTCTTGCTGATTATGCAGCCTTCGCCTATGACGGCATCATTCCTTACCTGGGCCTGATTCCATATTTTGGTCCCGTCCCCTATCCTGGCCGACTTGTCGACCTCGGCGGTCGGATGGATGAATACATCTCCCATCATTTTCCCTCGTAAAACCTGTTTACGGTATCTATGACACAGTCTATCTGTTCGGCGGTCATTTCCGGGAAGATCGGAAGGCAGACCGTCTGGCGGCATATCATCTCAGCCACGGGAAGAGACGGGCCGCATATCCTGCTGTTGTCTTTGTTGAACGCCTTCTGCTGATGCAGGGGAACCGGATAGAAGGATCCGTTTCCGACGCCGTTTTCCGTAAGGAATGAGCAGAGCTCACTCTTATGCTCAGAGCGGATAACGAACTGGTGCCAGCAGGGCTTGATGTCTTCCGAGTAGGAAGGTCTTATGACTTTGTCCGTAAGGCCATCAAAATATGCCTTTGCGATCTTTGCACGGTTAGCATTGTATTCATCGAGGTGCGAAAGTTTTACAGACAGTACCGCTGCCTGTATCGCATCGAGACGCGAATTGTAACCTATAAGGTAATTGTAGTATTTGTACGGGTTGTAAAGCTCCGTCTTCTTCTCACCGGTCCCGACCGGAGCCTTTATTCCGTAAGCAATCTCATACGCTTTCGCGCCGGCCTCACCGCTTCCATGCTCCTTAAAAGCCGTTACCGCGGTATACAGGTCATCGCTTCCCGTCGTTACCATTCCTCCGTCACCGGCACCGCCTAAGTTTTTGGTCGGATAGAACGAAAAACAGCCGGCATCGCCGAGCGTGCCCGCTTTTCTTCCCTTGTATTCGCTTCCTATCGCCTGCGCGTCATCTTCTATGACCTTAAGGCCATGGTCCCGTGCGATCTTCATTATCCTGTCCATATCACACGGTGCGCCGAATATATGGACCGGAAGGATCGCTTTGGTCTTATTCGTGATCGCCGCTTCGATCTTATCGGGGTCGATATTGTAATCTTCCTCGCGGATGTCAACGAACACCGGTATAGCACCGACCGAAGCTATAGACTCCGCAGTCGCGAAAAAAGAAAACGGAGTCGTTATGACTTCATCTCCCGGAAGTATTCCGCATGCTTTAAGCGCAAGTGCGAGCGCGTCCGTTCCGTTTGCGCATCCACTGACATGCTTTACAGAAAGGTAATCTTCCATCTTACGCTCAAAATCGCTGACGTAGCTGCCTCCTATAAAGCAGCATCTGCTCATGATGTCGGCTACCGCCGGTTCGATATCCTTTGCTATCGCACTGTACTGCGTCGAAAGGTCAAGAAAAGGTACTTTCAATTTATTTTCCTCCCAAAAGGCTCCGTTCAGCCCTCTTTGCCACTTCCTCACATATCCTGATCGCCCTTATCCCGACTTCACCGTCGGCTTCAATCGGGGCTCCGTGCTCAACCGATTCATAGAATGAGATGAGCTCCGCACGGAGCGGCTCCTCTATGGGTATGTATATCTTCTGAACGATACCGTCCTGCCTGTAGGAATTGTCCTTCGTAAGGTCAACGGTAAGGTTTGTGCTCTTGTATATCTCTAGCGTCTTGGCCAGAAGGTCCGCATGTATGCAGCTGTCTTCGGCATGGACCGTGATGCTTCTCTCCTTGTTCTGTGAAATGCGGCTCGCGTTTACTATGGCATGGGTCCTGCCTCCGAAATCCATAAGGCACGTTGCAAAATCCGTATGTCCCGACGTTACCGCCTCGCCCCTTCCGTGTATGGAAGTAAGCTCCCTGCCGCCCATAAGGGCACATACAAGATCCACATCATGGATCATAAGATCCTCAACTACCGAAGTATCCTTAATACGCCCGCTGCCGCTGAAGGGACTGTATCTGCAGGCTTCTATATATACCACGCTGTCAGGCCTCGTCAGTTTTCGAAGTTCCCGGAAGACCGGATTGAACCGTTCGATATGCCCGACCGCAAGCTTAAGCTTCTTTGACGTGAACGCATCGGCTATGACTTTCGCGTCGTCGCTGTTCGTGGCAAGAGGCTTCTCCACGAGGGCATGAACGCCATGTTCTGCCGCTTTCAGCGCGATCTCCTTGTGAAGTGATGAGGGAACTGCGATGACGACCGCCTCGACGGCATCGAGCAGCTCATCAAGATCGTCAAATGCACGCACATTGTATTTAGCGCTGACATCCTTTGCCTGCTCGTTATCTGAATCATATATCCCTATTAGGTCAAACCGCTTTTCCTCGGACAGGTTCCTGACATGGTTCCTGCCCATGTGCCCCGTCCCTATAACGCCTATCTTCAATGTATTGATATCTGCCACTTTTTTCTCCTTATTTGGCCGCACAAAACTATCAGTTAGTATATCATATACCACTGTTTTTCGTAAACACTTACTGATGCCGTAAAGCCACTTCGGCTAATGCTCCTTTAAGGCCGATATTTCCTCTTTTAGGGCGGATATTTCACCTTTAAGTTCGGCCAGTTCGCGCCTTAAGCCGTATACTTCATCAGGCAGGCAG